>JAGAAF010000010.1 GCA_017615435.1 Bacteroidales bacterium | reverse complement strand
GGTCTTTTCGGCTTCGATAGAAGAGAAATCCCTCGTGGGGCTCGGTTTCAACGACCGCTGGGGCGATGCGCTCTACAGGATATGTCTCACGGCTAATGATATGCCCTTGAAGGGGAGCTACAAGATACGCTTCGTTCCCCCTGTGCAGGAATCCACTCCGCAGCTTACGAAACGTGTCGCCAATGTGGCGTCCTTGCAGTTTGCCCTGATGGATGAGCGTCTTGCCGAAGACAAGATGCCCCGAACACTCAACGGTGGAGGCACGACAATTAAGGACAGCGGAATCGGCTCCTGGACGAGCGGATTCTTCCCTGGTTCGCTCTGGCTGCTTTACAATCTTACCGGAGATCCCTCTGTGATGGATCTCGCCCGTAAAGAGACGGCCAAGCTTGCGCCTATTCTCAGCTTTCCCCTCAGCCACGACATCGGCTTCCAGGTCAACTGCAGCTATGGCAATGCCTACAGGGAGACCGGAGAAAAGCAGTATCTGCCTCTTATTGAGCAGAGTGCGGCCGCCCTGGCCGGTCGGTTCAATCCGAAGGTCGGCGCCACCCTCAGCTGGGCGGCCGGGGAGAGGGGAGTATATCCCGTCATCATAGACAATATGATGAATCTCGAACTGCTGGAATTCGCCGGGAAGAAATTCCATTGCGACTCTCTGCTTCAGATAGCCGATATCCACGCGGAGACAACTCTCAAGAATCATTTCCGCCCGGATGCCACTTCCTGGCATATGCTTGACTACAACCCGGAGACGGGAGCCGTGCTTCGCAAGGTGACCGTCCAGGGCTATTCCGACGACAGCGCCTGGGCCCGCGGCCAGGCCTGGGGGCTTTACGGCTACACTATGATGTTCCGCGAGACTGGTAAGGAGGAATATCTCGCCCAGGCGGAGAAGATTGCCCGGATGCTTCTTTCAAAACTCCCGGGCGACGGCATCCCGTGGTGGGATTTCAGCGATCCGGAAATTCCTTTCACATATAGAGATGCCTCCGCCGGCGCCATTATGAGTTCCGCTTTTATCGAACTGAGTACGCTTACCCGCGACAAAGCGCTCGCTAAGTCGTGCTTCGCGATGGCTGAAAGGCAGATACGTACCCTCGCCGGTCCCGAATATCTCGCAGAGCCGGGAACTAATGGCAATTTCCTTTTGAAACACAGCGTAGGCAACCTGCCGGGCGGCGCAGAGATTGACGTCCCGCTGACCTATGCTGACTATTACTTCCTCGAAGCGCTCTGCCGCTATCGCTCCAGTATGAAATAACACTTAAACACAATAAATTATGAAAAAATCAATTATTGCGGGCCTTGCCCTCTTTGCTGCTCTTCTTCTTGGCTGCAAGAAGGAAGAGACACCCAAACTCCAACTCGCCGCCCCCGCCCTTTCTGCGGAGCTGGTCGAAGACGGAGTAGCACTCCATTGGCAGCCTGTCATCAATGCTCTTTCCTACAAGGCGGAGTACAAGAAATCGACGGATGCCGAGTACCTGGCTGCCGGCAATCCGACCTACGGTCCTTTCGTCGTGACCGGACTTGAATTCGGCCACACTTATCAGTTCCGCCTCAAGTCAGTCAACGGCGATGCTGAGAGCGATTGGTCGAATGTCGTTTCCGTGGATGTGGTCAAGTATCTTCCCAAGCCTGTAGTGACTCTGGAAGCAGGTATGTCATTTATCAATGTTGACTGGGAGGCTGTAGAAGGAGCCACTTCCTACAGGGTTGAGTATAAACTTACGATAGGTTCCGAATACACCACCGCTTACACCGGTAACGGGCAGGATGACAACTACCACGTCCAGATTACCGGACTCGAGAACGGCGTGTCCTATGACGTTCGTATCGCTGCGATGGCGGAAGGATTCTCGGATACATATTCGGACATCGCCAGCATCCCTACACTTGCTGCGCCTTCCGATATGATTTCCACGGCGGCACAGCTTGTGGAATGGCTGTCACGTGTCAGCTCGACTTACTATGACGTCGCGGCCCTTGCCAATGATATCGATATGGAGGGTGTGACCATCACCTCCGCGAGCGGTTTCGCAGGGACCCTTGAAGGCCAGGGCTTCTCCATCAAGAACCTCCACTCTTCGGTCCCTCTGTTTGCGGAAAACAGTGGTACTATCAGCAACATAGTCATAGATGCGAGTTGTTCCTTCACGCCCACCAGCAATGTCTTCGGTGCTTTCGTCGCCAAGGATAAAGGCGGTGTCTATAATTCCGTAAAGAATAAAGCGAGTGTTACTTACACGGCCTCGGGTAATATAAGTGATTATCTTGCCATCGGCGGTATCATCGGTGAGTCCAAGGGCCTCACCCTGGAAAAGGGTGCGACATTGACCAAATGCTCCAACAGCGGAGCAATCTCCATCGAGGCGTCCGGATACAGCCATCAGGCCGTCGGCCTGGGTGGCCTTGTGGGCTATGCTGAGGCTGCGACATTTGAGTCCTGTGTCAACCGCGGGCCGGTCTCTCTTAAGGCGAACTTCGGTAATCCTAGAGGAGAGCTTGCCGGCAGAACTTATAATAATAGTGGAGGCGGCATCAACGTCGGCGGTATCCTTGGCGGAGGACAGGATTACAGTGCAGATAATTACTGTGTTTTCACCGAATGCCAGAATGAGTCAGCCGGTATTATAACGCTCAATCATACAAAGATTGACGGTCTGGCCGCAGAATCCAATTCAGGCATCGTAGCCGTCGGAGGTGTTGTCGGCCGTGCGCGCGGTGATGCCAAGAAATGCAAGAACTGGGCTCACGTCAATGTCAGTGCAACAAGTGATTCAGAAGGCGCCGAACTCCAGAATTATGTTGTCGAGGTCGGAGGTATCGCCGGTGTCGGAGTCTGGGGGTTGGGTTTCGAATCCTGCTCTATGGAGTCTGACGTCAATGTGGTCTATGATGGCAGGTACGGCAGCAATCGTATTCAGGGTGCCGTCGGAGGCATTTGCGGACGCGAGAACCCGGACGATGATTCTGTGAGCGAGGACGGAGCCACTCATGCCGGCAGTTTCGCATATTTCTGCAAGATGAAGGGAAAGATCAACGTAAGCGGAAGGGGGACTGCGTGTGTCGGAGGCATTTTCGGTATCGGCGGAGGACAGATAGGTAATCAGGTAACCAACACGGCCAGTATTTCCTTCACCGGATACAAAGGGTCCGTTGGCGGCCTTGTCGGTTATGTCGATGGCTCCCCGAAAAATTACACGATCAAGAGTTCATCCTGCGCGGCTTCCGTAGTCGGGGAGAACTACAACGGTGATGATGAAGCATGGTTCGGAGTCGGCGGCCTGATGGGGCGCTGGGGCGGAGCCAAGACCAATGGCTTCCCTATATTTGCTTCATTCGCTTCACAGGATAATACTAATACGCCTTGTTCATTCAGCGGCTCTATTTCATCAGAATCCCTGTCGAAATGCGTGGGTATTGTTATCGGCGATGTCAGGGGAAAGAATATGGATCTGGTATTCGGAGATGCG
>JAGAAF010000002.1 GCA_017615435.1 Bacteroidales bacterium | reverse complement strand
GGATGAGTGTATACCAGACCTTCTTTAGAAGCAGGTTCCATTACAGCATAGTCAATGGATATCTTCTCACAAAGTGGGAACAGTCCCTCAACAACATTACGCTCTTCGCAACTACCAAAGGATTTGGCAATCCGTGTCATTAGTCCTGCAATCTGGCTATTGTACTTCGTGATTGTGTTTACAATAGTCTGAACATTCCACACAAAGATGCCAGCATTCCATAGATAATGACCGTCGGCCAGATATTCTTTCGCAGTGTCAAGATTTGGCTTCTCTTTAAAAACGGCAACTTTGTGGATTTCATCTTTCACTTGTTCGGCAAACTGGACATAACCATAACCTGTTTCGGGGCGTGAAGGCTTGATGCCAATGGTAACAATGGCTTTTTTATTCTCAGTAAATTGCAAAGAGTTATTAATAACACGCCGGAACTCCTCGGGATTCATAACCACTGCATCACTGGGTGTTACTACAATGTTTGCATTTTCATCCTCTGCCTTAATCTTCCAGCAGGCCCATGCAATGCAGGGTGCCGTGTTCCTAGCTTCGGGCTCTGCCAAAATGTGGCTTTGGGGGATGCCGGGAATCTGCTGCTTTACTATATCAACATACTTGGCATTAGTAACCACCCAGAAATTTTCAATAGGCGCAACGCCCTTGAACCGGTCAACAGTTAGCTGTATCAGCGTTCTGCCACAACCAAGTATGTCTATAAACTGTTTTGGATATTCCGGAGTGCTCAGCGGCCAGAAACGGCTACCTACTCCACCAGCCATTATTACTACGTGATTATTTCTCATATTTATTAATTATTTCTATCAAAAGGGCAGGCTCATTAGGGTTATTGAACCTTTTCTTTATGAGAGACACCCTAATGAGTATCTGCCCTCTATGGTTGGGGCATCAGGCTGTGTGGATGACCTTTCTGCCCCATCGCGGCTCCGCCTGCGCGTAAGAGCGGAAGCCGCTATCCCTTATTATCATTATCTACCTGCCTTATTTCAGAGACAATGTTCCCCCATAATAATACTCATAATAAACTGGGTGGCTGTCGTCATACTCCAAACAATCAGGTAGGTTATCTACATCGTTTTGTGTATATACATGAACCTTCTTACCTTCATTATAGAAAAGAATATCACCCGCCGTATTTTGAGTTATTGTTTTACTTGCATCGCCATATTCAATTTTATCTGCAGGGGCGTTGCCAACAACAATAATCTTTGGATTCAAAGCTTTCAATAAATCTGCAGGGGTTTTCCCAGATTTACGCCCATGATGCGGTTGGAAGAAAATATCACATTGAGGAATTTTAATACCCTTATTCAGGCAATAATCATAATACTCCTGCTGCATATCTGATTCCATATCGCCCATCCACATATACTCAGCTCCATCTTCAATAGAATACTTAAATATGGGGCAAATATTATTTACGCACTTTCCTTTGTTACCGTCTGCTACTGACTTTAGAGATTCTATAAACTTTTGATCATCTTTATATGGCCATTGGAAAGTAATACCAGAACTACCTATCACTTCTCCCTTGTCATTCTTACTCTCCTTATTAAGATAGGCTCTTCTAATTCCTTGTTCTATCTCATAGTTTTTATGTTCTTTAAGCCAAATATATCGTGTTAAACTGTCGTCATCCGAATCTTCTGGAATTTCATTGGCAACCGCATAAAAATTAATTATTTCCCATTGAGCATCTAATTCTTCAATACCAAGTATATGATCATTATCAGGGTGAGTAGAGATAAACCTGCATACACGCCCTTTAGATTCAGCTTTTATCTCTGAAATAATCTCTTCAAGGCGACAACTATCATCTTCACCTTCTTTCAGATAACAATCAATAACTGTGAAATTCTCACTCCCGTGTTTAATATAGAACATATCTCCACGGATGTCTCCATCTGGGAATGAAAATGACTTAACTATACTCATAATTACTCAACAGGTTGATTAGTAGCCTTTCTTACTCTTTTACGAATATATGCCGTCTGCTTTCTATAGGCAAGAATATACAACAACAGAAGAAGACATAAAGCAACCACATTGGCCCAATCTGTATGCATGAAATGGTCAATTACAGGTATTAAATGACCTACATAGAGAACCAACAACAATAAAAACATGGCGACAAATGTTCTATACATATTATTGTCAGCTAGCAAAGTAGGAATCTTTTCATCTATTCCTTCTGCCTTTAAGAAATCAGAATAAGGAGCGTAATTAACTATTCTCCACTTATTGAACCAAGGTTCAATAGTCACAGAGCCAATACGATTTATAACAGATCCCGTAAAATAACCAACAAATACCACCATCAATATATCACTCATATCTATGCTGAAAATGCAAAGCAAATTCACGAGATAAAGGAACAATACCCCTGGGATAAGATTGTTCAATAGATGGTAACGCGATAATTTTTCTAGAAACTTCTCCACTTGAAATTTATATATTTTATTGGATTTCCGCAGAATCCAAGGCCTCCTCAATGAAGATTTCTTTTTTCAAATTTGTTCCTTCGAACCACTGTGTATAATACCAGACCTTAGCAACAGGATTCTCTGCTTGCCACCGTCTTACATGCAATGCCCACTGTCCTGGGTTTTCACTGTCAATTATATTGATAATCGTCATCTCAGGACCGCCAGATCGTAATTGTACGGTCTCACCTAATCTAAACTTTGCCATAATAATTAATAATGTTATTGTAATCGTTTGATTATATCTCTTCTCGCCCTTCGGGCTCGTGCTCGCGGCTATCGCCGCTCTGCGGTTTCTCTCGGGCTACGCCCTCGTGCGACTTAGCCGCTTATATTACCCGTAGCTTGTAGCCCCACAGGGGCTTCTGGCTGCTTCAGCTTTTCATCGCGACAGGCTCTGTTGACTGCTTGCAGGCAACTGTGCCTGAAGCGTTCTTCGCCGTCTCATCTACGAACCATCTACGTTACCACTCCGAACCTTGCGGCTCGCATTTTCGACTAATATCGGTTGTCACTCCCTATCCGTAATCCTAGTTCATCACCTTCCTATACCCCTCCCCATCGGCCATTATCCTCCCCTCTTCGGCAATGGCCGTCAACACACGGCTCACACGCTGGCAGTCGGCTGGGCTCAGCTAATGGCTCTGGTAAGGGCCCGGGGCGGTGGTGCGGCCGTCTTCCATGGCCCAATAAAGCACGTAACCACACGCGCCTTGAAGGGTCACGGCACGGGGCTGCTGGATGATGTACTCCTCTACCAGCACGCGGAGCTGGGCATCGGTATAATTGGTCTGTATCGTATTGTTAGGGTGCATAAGCTGTATGTAAGGTCAATGAATAATGAGTGCCTCTATGGCCTCCTCCACCTGCTGACGGAGCTGGGCGGTGCCGCGATAGTCCAGGCAGCGGCAGTGGCTCTACACGCGCTGGCGACTATCGCCGCTCAGCGGTTCGTGCTCATCTTGCACCGTTCTTTTGTCAAGCTCGCCCTCAAGGCTTCCGTGAAATGGGTGTCATCTGCCGGTAGCACGCTGTCGGGGCTGCAGCTACCGATGCCGTCGTCTCACCATGGGCATTCACTACGTCCGGCCACGTCTCCCTCTTCACGTCTCACTTGCCAGTAATGCCCACGCTCGTCTCCCGCTCGCCAGAATTATTCTGGAATCCCTTAGCCCGCGGGAACAGATTGATACCTCCGAATGTGTTCCTGACACTAGCATTCTTTCTTCTAATAATAATAATCTAACTCAGGCAGGCCGACTGTTTTGAATCTTTTGTATTACGAGAGGCCAGTGGGCAAACCGGAACTTTATGGATATCAACTAGCAGAAATAAACACATCCACTGCAATTCGCGCTACTGCTGATTAATTAGCAGAATATTGTTGAGACACTTCTCTCTGCAACTCCATATCTCTTTCTCTATTTCACAATATCTCCCGTTAGAATACTCCCACTTATTCTTAATCAATTTTATATCTTCGTCACCATTACTGAGTTTTGTACAATACCTGGAGATTGTTCGAGAAGAAATCTTAGAGAAGGCATTATCTTCGACTAAATTGGGATATAAACGTTTCAATACATCTTCACATTGCTTGGACAGAGTAGCAATCGTCTTAATCTTAAGATTGATGATATAATTTGAGACCTCGTAATGGTCATTCTTATACATAATAGATTCAAGGACATCTTTTATAGCAGCATCAAGTTCGTTATACTTACCAATCAATATATCTTTTTGAGCGCGGCCTTTTTGAATTGAATCTTCAATCACTCCTGTAAGGTAGAAAGCGACCAATGCTGTGATAACACAATATAATAGTTCAAAAAGATTAAAAGATGAGTCATATTGGAACCAATTAAGATCTTTTACTACAAGACCGACAATCCAGCCCAAAGCGAAACATATTAAAAGAACTGCATATTTGCTTTTAATTTTCATGGCTTTGTGCATCATCTATATCATACCATATCTCTTCTATTAAATCCGGTTCTTCCAAGGAAATTAGACCGAGATGCTTTTTAAGATCTGCTGCGTCAATTTTCTCCACTCTTACTAGACCTCCAAACACTTCTTCTAAAAACGATGTTCCGTAGCCAGCAGTACCATCCAAATCAACAATCAACTTCTGTCCAGAACTAATGGCTTGTTTTACTAAAGGCAAAAGGAGGGCTCTTAAATCCTCTCCGGGTGCTTTCCCCTCATTCATATTCCTTGCAGAAGGAGTACGAGAGAACTGAGTTGCAACTTTAAAAAATAAATTATCCATATTATGCTACACAATTTCTACAATTACTATCAACCTCAAAATAAACAAACGTGCCATCTAACTGCGAAGATAATGGCTTATAAATATTGTTTTGAGTATCTGCATAAGCATCATTTGTTACCACTATGAGATTTCTAATTGAACCTTTTTGATATTCTCTATAAATCCCGGGCAAACCTTTTCCTCTAAAATAGTTATTAGTTACAGTGCTATGGAACTTGCCTGATAGTAATGACTCAAGAACAGAAGAATGACTATCTGGATTAATAAAAGCTCTTATCTTATCTGCCCAGCCGTAAAATTTGTTCCCTGGTTGTTTATTCGAAAGACTCTTAAAAACTCCCATTCCATAATCAATAAATGAGAAACAGATGGTTTTAGGATTCTCTTTTTTACTAACACTGATCCACCAATATTTACCTCCGACAGTATGAGATGCGTGATTATTAGTGTTCTGCATCAACTCAATAAAAACACGTTGAACGCCTTGACATCGTCTTTCCTGACCCCATAAGAAATGGGAATTAGATGCAATAAGTGACGCTGTTAATTCAGAATCAACATTTTTTTGAGCATGAGTAAAAATTGAATTTGTACTGTAACTAGTTAAATCTATGGCACCAGTATCAGATGATAATTTCTTCTTCGCATATAAAATCTTATAAAAACCAGACTTTTCTATTCGCCTAGCCACATCCGAATTCAATGGTCTATCACCATTAAAATCAATCCTCCGGTCTTTGAACTGAGCGACGTTTGACAGCAATAAGACAAGAGCATCATTAGTCATATAGTTGACATCCCTTAAATGGACATATACTTTTTTCCGTTTCTCATATGCGATTGTTAATAAAGAAATGAATTTGAGTACCTCCTCCGGATTTTCAATTAGTGACAATCTTTTAGGTGCACGTATCTCTTCATAATCCCAAAAATGTTGCTTCATCTGCTTAATTTCTCGAACTCGCCATTCGGCTAATGATGCATAGAAGCGATTACGTGCTTTAACGACTTTAACGTGTCTGATTTTTAAACGTTTCGACTTTAAGTCATGTCTGCTTTTAACACGCCTATTTTTATGATGTTTTACAGAATATATTATCATTCTACAACTTGTGAGACAATCAATATTCAAACATCATAACTCTCTATAAACCTCAACTTCCTAATCACACGCCTTGTGTGGAACGACAATTGGTCATAGGTCTTGTATGCCTTTAACTGGGCGATAGCTGCTTGTGCATTGAGGACACCGCTCTCGTAGAGGTTCACCGTAGTAAAGACTTTGTCGTTAGCGACAGGGCCAAAGACCAGGTCGTAATCGTGCTTAATGCCTTTACGGCTGTCAACCACGAAGTTGAGCCATGCTTCGTCTACGCCGTGGAATTCGCGAATCTTCAGATTCGGGTTGGTGAGCACAGCGTCGTCAATCTCGTACACCGACACAATCCTCTTCGGTGCCTTCGTACGATCCTGCTTAATCTTAGTCCAGTTCTCGGCCTGCTCAGGCTGAGTAGTGGTATAGAATCCCTTCCCGAAGTCTGTCTTTTTACGACCATACCACAAGCTGGGCTTTTTTACTTCTACTACTGATCCGTGATATAATCTCATTTCTTCTTTCTCTTATCGATAAAACGTTGCACTTCATCCAGCACATAGCCGGTTCCTTGCGTATGCAGTAAATCGTAGTGATTCAGAAGGAACTCATCGACTCCATATTCTTTAAACAATGCAAGAGCATGCAACCCACTTATTCCTCTTTCCAAAGCATACTTCTCCAACGTATAAGTATAGAACTCGAATGCCGACTTAGAAACCTCCATCGCCCGATCCTTCCTCCTGAGTTCAAACTCATCGTATAATGCATCTGAACTGAGATACCACCATTTCGCGCCCTCGGAATAAAGTTCCCTATACATCGGATTGAGGTATATGTACACCAGGGCTTCATCCAGAGAGATTCTCTTCTTCCCCGCGATGTATTCAGCCAGGCTAGCAATTTTGACCGGAACTATTTCATCTTCGTAAACTCCCATACTTATCTTGTCTTTATTGATTGTACCACTATCTAATCCACATTATCTTCCCAGCATTATGACTACTATTTTGTGGTCGAAATTTTCGGCCGCAAATATCGTAACTCCCTGTTACTTATCAGTTTCCTCTCGCCTAACTCTCTTCACTGTGTGATTTATCTTTCCTATCACGAAGTTAATCTCTATCGTAGATTCAGTTTCCGTTGTCTGCAGGTCAGGCATAACTATATCAGTCAATACTTCTCCGAAATGCTGAATCTTAGACTTTTGTTTCTCCTTGTCTTTCTCGCTGTGAAGAGCAATTAATTCGCGCTTCAAACTTCTGACTCGCGCAAAGGTCTCTATAATAGCGAAAGTCACCGCTTTGGCACGCTCTCCTTTTAGAACAGTTGCCAACATATAGAGCCCTTTCTCCGTGAACACCTTGGTTGGTTTGCGGTTGTTGGGCGAGACATTTGAAGTCAAAATTTTTGATTTCAAATCGTGTAACTCGCTCTTACTCAGCTCGAACATATAATCAGCGGGGAACTTATCCTTGTTGTTCTGCACCGCCTGGTTCACCTCGCGAGTCTCCACACCATATAGCGCCGCAACATCAGCATCGGCGATCACTTCCACTCCGCGAATAATCGCGATCTTTTCTTCCACATTTTTGAAATTCACCACCGTTAGGTGATGCTCATTGTTTTTGAAATCTTTCATTGTTTAAAGAATTTAGGGTTAATAATAAAACTATCTATATCGTTGTTGCACAACATTCCAATCCAGCAGATCCCACAACTTGTGGAGGTACTCCGGACGGCGGTTCTGATAGTCCAGATAGTACGCGTGCTCCCAAACATCAAAGGTCAGCAGCGGCTTCAGTCCGTGCGCCACCGGGTTGTCGGCACCGACGTATTTACCAATGGACAGTTCACCATCAGCATCCGCCTGGAGCCAGACCCATCCGGAGCCGAATACCGATGCGCCGGCCATCTCGAACTCCAGCATAAACGCATCCAAGGTCACCCACTGCTTCTTGATCGCCTCGAGGAAATCGCCCGACGGAGCCTTTCTGACCGGCAGAGGCGAGAACTGCTCGAAGTACATTTCGTGGTTCAGGACCTGTCCAGCGTTGTTGAACAGCCCGCCTTCAGCGCGAGCTACAATCTCCTCCAGCGACAGCCCCTCCAGCCCGCTCCCCGGGAGCAGCTTGTTCAGATTATCGACATAGGCCTGCAGGTGCTTGCCGTGGTGAAATTCCAGCGTCTGCTTTGAAATCACCGGTTCAAGCGCATCCAGCGCGTAGGGTAATTGCATCAAAGTGAACATATCGTATATCCGTAAGGTTCAATGTCTATCAAGACGCCGCCGGCATCCAAGTGCGCGGGCGCGCTACCGTTATTCAGTCCCACGACCACGCGATCTCCCAGATACGACCGCTCGTACACCATCGCGCTGTCGTCAACATACAGCAGGCGGTAATCTCCATACAGGAGCGGCATCGAAGAGCGCCTCAACGCAATCAGTTTGGAGACCTCGCCCCTCATCCACTGCTCGTTCGCGGTCAGCCCTCCAAATCTCATCATCCTGCGGTTGTCCGGGTCGTTGCCGCCGGGCTGGCCGTATTCGTCGCCCTGGTAGATGCACGGCACGCCGGGGATCGTGAGGTTCAGCACCTCCAGCAGCAGGGCCTTCTTGAAAGCAACCTTCTCGCGAACGGGATCCGGAGAAGCAGTCACGCCAATTGACCTGTGCCACCCTGCATCCTTTCCATCCTCGTCCCAGCGGACTGCGCCGCCGGCAAGCGAGATAAACCTTGTCTTATCGTGGTTGCCGGAGATATTGCCCATCGTGTGGTGCGCCCCGAAGCACGCGAGCGACTCGTCGACCGTGCTGGCAACCCATCTCATCGACCCGCCTTCCTGCCCGAGCACACCGGTCATCGTGTGATACACTCCGAAATCGAACTGAGCGTCCAGCATTCCTGTTTTCACATACGAGCCGACCAGTTCGTTGTCGCCGTACGTCTCCCCTATCATCCACAGCGGGCGGTCGGGGAAGCGCGTCTTCATCTTACGGGTAAACATACGCCAATAGTTCAGCGGAATATGTTTGCAGGCGTCGTGCCTGTAACCGTCGAAATCGTAGTTCTCGACCCAGTACAGTGCAGTGTCCGTCATCGCCTCGCAGACATCCTCGCGCTCCAGGTCGAGCGTGGGGATATGCTTGTCGAACCAAGTCGTCAGGCGCGCCTCGTTCCAAAGTTCAAAGTTACGCCTACCGTCCGGCAGCAGGCTATCCGTCACCCAGTCCGGGTGCTTCTGCAGCGTGGGCGAATTGATATGCATATGGTTCGCCACATAATCCAGGATTACGTTTATATCGTGCTCGTGCGCAGTCCGCAGCAGTTCCCGCAGCTCCTCGTCCGTGCCCATACGGCTGTCGATCTTCGTATTGAAAATCGGCCAGTAGCCGTGGTAGCCGGAGAACTTCGTCTTCGGGTCCGGATACTGCCCCCACGCGTCCGTCGGGTTCTGCGTAATCGGCGATATCCAAATCGTGTTCACACCCAAAGTGTCGAAAAATCCCTCTTCGATTTTCAGCGTAATGCCTTTGAGATCGCCGCCCTGATAATCCACCCTCGGATCCACGTCCGGCCTGTTCAACGGCGCGTCGTTAGCGGGATTCCCATCGTAGAAGCGGTCTACCAGAACGCTGTACAGCACCTGCGCCTGCGGGTCGTGCCTGGTCAGCAACGCTGCCGACGTCACAGGCTTACCGTTTTCGAGCGGGATCAGCAGGTCGTTCAAAACCACGTCACCGTCCGACGCGAACACGCGCAGATAGCTGCGTCCGCGCAGCCTGGGCAAACGCTTCAGCACGATCGAACCGTCCTGCAAGGCCTGATCGGCCAGAATGTTCTGCACGAACACGTGGTATCCGCACTCGCGGTCCGCTTTCAGCAGTATGCGACCGTCATCCAGGCCTGCCGTCGTCAGTCCCTGCGCCACCGGCAGTTTCGGCAGCACCGGAATCGCGACCGGTCCAATCTGCATCACGCCGATTCCACCGTCCTGCTTCAGCACAGGCTCCGGGATCTTCGTCGTGTCCACGTTCGGCAGATAATCGGTCAGCACCACCGCGCCCACGTCTCCGCGAACGGGCATAATCGGCTGCCCCACCGCCGCGCGCCACAGCTCAGGATTGCCGCAGGAGCATAAGAGCGCCAACGCGGCCACATATAACGCAAATCGTTTCATTAGTCTCGTTTGAAAATATCTCTCGTGTATACTTTGTCCTGGACGTCGTCCAGAACCGAGTCGTATCTATTCGCAATGATCGCATCGGACTGGGCCTTGAATGCGGCGAGGTCGTTGACGACCTTGCTTCCGAAGAAGGTCGTTCCCTCCTCCAGGGTGGGCTCGTAGATAATTACCTTCGCGCCCTTGGCCTTGATGCGCTTCATTATGCCCTGGATTGCGGACTGCCTGAAGTTGTCGGAATTCGATTTCATCGTCAGGCGGTACACTCCAATAACGACCTCCTTCTCCTCCGCAGCCTCATACGAGTTCACTCCGGTATAGCTGTAATAGCCGGCTCTGTCGAGAACACGGTCCGCTATGAAGTCCTTGCGCGTCTTGTTCGAGTCTACGATAGCCTTAATCAGGTTCTCGGGCACGTCGTTGAAGTTCGCGAGCAGCTGCTTCGTATCCTTCGGCAGACAGTACCCGCCATAGCCGAAGCTGGGATTATTGTAGTGCGAGCCGATACGCGGATCCAGGCACACGCCCTCGATTATCGCCTGCGTATCCAGCCCCTTCATCTCCGCATACGTGTCGAGTTCATTGAAGTACGACACGCGCAGCGCGAGATACGTGTTTGCGAACAGTTTCACGGCCTCGGCCTCCGTCGAGCCCATAAACAGCACGGGAACGTCCGTCTTTATCGCGCCCTCCGCAATCAGTGCCGCAAAGGCCTTGGCAGCATCTTCCAGCGCGGGATCGTCGTTGCCGACGATAATACGTGACGGATACAGATTGTCATAAAGCGCCTTGCTCTCGCGTAGGAACTCCGGCGCGAAGATGATGTTCGGTACGACGACCTTCATTTTGCCGTCCGCCAGCCTCTCGCGATACGAGAATTTTTCGCGCACGCTCGCGGTGTAACCCACGGGCACGGTCGACTTAATCACCATCACCGCGTTCGGGTTCACCTCGAGCACCAGTTCGATCACCTCCTCCACGTGCGACGTGTCGAAGAAGTTCTTCTTCGGGTCGTAGTTGGTCGGCGCGGCGATAACGACGAAATCAGCATCTTTATACGCGCTTCGCCCGTCCAGAGTAGCCTCGAGTTTCAGCGGCTTCTCCGCCAGATACTTCTCGATGTACTCGTCCTGGATGGGCGAAATCTTGTTATTGATCTTTTCGACCTTTTCGGGTATCACGTCCACAGCCTTCACCTCGTGCTTCTGCGACAGAAGGGTCGCGATTGAAAGTCCCACATAGCCTGTACCGGCCACAGCGATTTTAAGGTCGTCGAATTTCCTCATATTGGTTTGAATTAGTTGTTCTTGAAAGTCCCCGTTCCAGCTCGGGACACAGCTTCGCTGCCGCCTGTCACAGGTCTGACGGTGCAGGTTCGAATCACGGAAATAATACCCCGCAATAAGACTTTCAAATTTACGAATTTTAAACGTCATTAACAAATCATTTATGATTTTGTTAAATTCGCAGTATGAAAAATGCCGCATTAATAGTCACCACCCTCTTGACTTTTCTGTCCGTCGGATGCAACCGCACGGAGCAAAAACTCACCTTCCGCCCGGACGGCACCTTCAAAATCCTTCAGCTGACCGACCTCCATCTCCAGCTTTTCCGACCCGAGCAAGTCGCGGACGTCTTCGCGCGTATGGACAGCCTCGTCCGTTGGGAGGATCCCGACCTCATCACGGTCACGGGCGATCTCGTCTACTCCACTCCCGCCGACAGCATAATGCAGCCCATAATCGACCGTCTCGACTCGTACAAACGTCCGTGGGTCATCGTCTACGGCAACCACGACCACGAGCACGGCCGTACCCGCGCAGAACTCGCCTCCCTCATCGTCCGCAGCCGCCACACCCTCAACACCCTCGCCCCCTCGGGAACGCTAGCCGATATGGAGATACCTGTAGGAGACGCTGCCTACCTGTTCTTCCTCGACTCCCACGCCTACTCCACCGACCCCGTCGATTACTCCAACTTCAGCTACGCCTGGTTCGAGCCCGAGCAGGTCGAGTGGGTGCGTGAAACCGCCGGCAAGCACCCGGACGCGCCCTCCCTCGCCTTCTTCCACATCCCCTTCCCGGAGTACGCGGACACCACCGGCCATATCGGGACTTTCGGGGAGCCCGTCTGCTGCGGAAAGTATAACCCGGGTATGTTCGACGCAATGAAAGAGACCGGCTTTGTCGCGACCTTCTGCGGCCACGACCACGACAATGACTACGTCGTAAGCCACGAGGGAGTACTTCTCGCCTACGGCCGCTACTCCGGATCCAACGGCGAGTACAACCATCTCCCTAAAGGCGCACGCGTCATTCTCCTTCATTCCGACGGTCACCTCGACACCTGGATTCGCGAAGGCAACGGCAAGATAGTTCAGCAAGTCAGTTTCTAGTATTATCTTTGTCGGTATGAAACGTCTTCTTTCATCAATTGCACTTTCAGCAATCACCATATTTGCTTTCGCGGGCACTCCCGTCGTGGCTCCTAACCTGGGCACGAAGACCGAAATCGCGCCCCTCTGGTTCGGGCCAAACGCTTTTCCCGTGCCGGAGATGAACGACGGGCAGCTGGGTACCGCCTGCACCGTGGAACTCGCGGGCGATTATTTCCAGGGCCATCTCGCGGACGGCAAGGACCTGACTTACGACGCATTCATACGGATTCATCTTCCACTATGGAGTGAGCGCGCCGCGCTGACCGTGTGGATGCCGATAGTTGAATTCTGGCAGACCGACGCCACGGTGGACGCGGCGCGCCACATCCTCTCCGACCGCTCGAAAGATCCCGGCCACGACAGCGGAGACGTATACGTTTCCCTTGATATACAGCTGGTTAGCGAAGGCGACCTGAAGCCCTCCGTTCTTCTCCGCTCCGTCCTCAAGACCGCCAGTGGCAATAACTATGGCTATGCCCGTTACTACGACGCACCCGGTTACTTCTTCGACCTCACCGCCGGAAAGAGCTTCGGCCCCGTGCGCCTAGCCGCCACGACCGGCTTCCTCTGCTGGCAGACCGACAACGGCCGCCAGAACGACGCCGTCCAGTACGGTCTCGGCGCCTTCCTCACCCTCGGCGACCTCCGCGCCTCCGCCGAATGGGCCGGCTACACCGGATGGGAACGCCACGGCGACTCCCCCCAAACCCTCAAATCCCGCCTCTCCTACCGCTTCGGATCCTACGAACCCTTCGTCTTCCTCCAGCACGGTCTGAAAGATTGGCCCTTCACCCAACTCCGCCTCGGTCTCGCCTACCGCTGGTAAACTTTTTGCAATTATTTTCGAAAAAGTGTTGCACATTCGAAAAATTGCCTTACCTTTGCAGTGTACTATTAAAGTAATACACGCAAAAAGATGATAAAGGTTATGGGCAAAAAGTTCTTTCTGTTGGTAGTGTTTATGGCGGCGGCAACACTCGCTGCGTATGCTCAGACGACGATTACGGGACGCGTTCTGGATGCCGCGACGGGCGAAGGTGAACCGTACGTCACCTATTCTATATACGCGGGAGACACGAAGCCGTTGAAGATGACCATCACCGACGAGAACGGCTTCTTCACCGAGACCATCGCCAACAACGGCGAATACACAATAACATTCTCCACCCTCGGCAAAAAGGATCTCGAACTCCCCTTCACTGCCGCAGGCGAGCCCATCGATTTCGGCGAGCTCACGATGGAAGACGACGAGCAGCTCCTGAAAGAAGCCAGCGTGACGGCATTACGCCCCCTCGTAAAGATGGAAGTAGACAAGATGACCTACAACATCGAGGACGACGTGGACAGCAAATCGATGACTATGCTCGATATGCTCCGCAAGGTGCCGATGGTCACCGTGGACGCACAGGACAACATCACCGTGAACGGCAGCTCATCCTTTAAGGTGTATGTGGACGGTAAGCCCAACCAGATGCTATCTTCCAATCCTTCGAAGATCTTCAAGATGATGCCCGCGAGCACTTTCAAGAGCGCGGAAGTCATCACCAATCCCGGGGCCAAATACGACGCCGAAGGAGTTGGAGGCGTACTTAACCTCATTACCGACAAATCCCTGGGGCAGAAAGCGATAGCGGACGGCTACAATGGCAGTGTCGAACTTGAGGCCGACTCTAAGGGATCCCTGGGCGCAGGAGTCTTTTTCACCGGCCAGAAAGGCAAGTTTTCCGTCAGCGGCAACGTCAACTTATTCCGCGAGAAAGTGAATGGCCTCTGGATCGACTACGATCTGCAGAACCTCGATGCCTCCGGCAACGTCGCATCCGACCTTACCTATAGCGGGACGCTCAACGAAACCAACCCTGGCATCTTCTCCGACCTGTCCGCCAGCTACGAAATCGACACACTCCGCCTGCTGACCGCCACCCTCGACCTGACTTCGTTCGCCGCCAGCGAAATCGAGAACTTCGTCTGCACTATGACCACGCCCTCCGCCGGGCAGGTCTTCTCCTACAACGCCGATATCGATGTGGACTACAGGCGCACCGCGCTCAGGACGGGCCTCGACTACCAGCGTTCGTTCGCGAACGTGGAAGGCCGCACCCTCACCGCATCATACCTCCTCTCGTCCACTCCAACGATCAACGACAACTACTCCTATTACAACGGCCACGACACCGACCGCCACTCGGACAACGAAGAGCGTATGCTCGAGCAGACTGCCCAGCTGGACTACACTACCCCGTGGGGCAAGGACGGCAGCTTTTCCACCGGCGCGAAATTCATCTCGCGCGCAAACACTTCCGACTCGTACTACTATGCCCTTCAAGGAGGAGACTGGACCCTGGACAATGCCAACACCGTGCAGTTCAGGCATCTCAGCAGCATACTCGGCGCCTATGGCGAATACACCCTCTCGAAAGAGAAGTGGGGTGCCAAGGCCGGACTGCGCTACGAGCACACCTTCCAGCAGGTGAAGTACCTTACCGGCAACGGCAGCGACTTCGATCTTGACTACGGCAACCTGGTCCCGTCCGCAAGCGTGCAGTACAACTTCAGCGAACTCTCCAACATAGGCCTGTCGTACAACCTGCGCATCAGCCGCCCGGGCATCAGCTACCTCAACCCTTACGTGGACCGTATCAACCCCTATTCCATCTCCTACGGTAACGTGGACCTCAAGACCGAGAAAGCGCACAACATCGGCCTGGTGTGGAACTACTATTCTCCCGTGGTGATGGTCAACCTCACCGGACGCTATTCCTTCTGCAACAATAATATCAACCAATACAGTTTCTTCGATTCCGACGGAGTTCTCAACAGCACCTACGGCAACATCGCGCGCAGGCAGGATACCGGCCTCAGCGCCTTCGTGAACCTCAATCTCGGCCAGAAAACGAGGCTTTACTCCAACCTCGGTTGCGACTACATAATGCTTGACAGCAAGGCAAAGGGACTCAGCAACAGCGGAGTGGAGTTCAGCGCAATGTCTGGACTCCAGCACACTCTCCCCTGGGATCTGCGCGCCAGCCTCAACTATATGCACCGCTCCCGCAATCTCCAGCTTGACGGTCATACCACGGGGTTCAGCGCAGTGATGGCCAGCCTGACTAAGACCTTCCTCGACGACAAGATCTCCGTGA
The DNA here is from genome assembly GCA_017615435.1 of Bacteroidales bacterium. The sequence continues at coordinate 1,413 of JAGAAF010000002.1, read as the reverse complement.
CCCTCAATGCGGTCACAGGATTCGAAAAGTGCGGAGCCCTCAAGATCGGAATGTACCAGAAAGGATCGGACTACATCTCCAGCACTTCCTCGAAGTATCCCCTCGCCAGGGCCGGAATCACTCTCAGCTACAACTTCGGAACGTCCAAGAACATCAGCGTGAAGAAGGCAAAGCGCTCCATCGAGAACGACGACGTGCTCCAGAAGAGCAGCGGCAACGCAGCCTCCTCAGCCACGAGCGCAACAGGAATGTAGAAATCCGGGGCAAATTTATTATATTTGCCCCTATGGAAGAAAATAGAAGATCTTTATTTGCCGGTATCCTCATCGGACTCGGCGCTTACGGTTTCCTGGCCCTGGGAGGCATTCCCGGCGCAGTTATATTCGCCTTCGGCCTCATAGGCGTGGTGCTTTCGGGCACGCCTTTATATACTGGTCGCGCGGGCGTGATGACGGACATCAAGGCCCTTACGTGGATATGGCTGTTCAACGCGCTCGGCTGCGTGCTCATCGGACTTCTGGTGCTCAGCATCGGCGGCGCTCCGAAGGCATCGGCGGAGGCAGTGGTAGCAGGCAGGTTCGCCGTAGGCCCCTGGCGGGCGTTCCTTCGCGCAATCGGCTGCGGGCTCATCATCGACATCGCCGTGTGGCTCTACCGCACGACCAAATCCATACTCCCGGTGCTGTTCGGCGTGCCGCTCTTCATCCTCTGCGGCTTCTACCACAGCATCGCTGACGTGGTGTACCTCGTCGCTGCGTGGAAATGGAGTCCTGATATCCTCTGGTACTACCCCATCATCGTTCTGGGCAACTACGTCGGATGCAACGTCAGGCGCTTAGTTTTGCCTGCATAATTTCGTATATTTGTGTTCACGAAACAATACTAACAACCAATATGAAACGCATTCTTTTCTTTATCGCAATCGCTCTGTGCGCCGCATCCTGCTACGGCGGAAAATTTATGAGCGGTTATGCACTTGAGTTCAATCCTCACGGCTCTGATCCCGGTGAGATCGCGCGTACAAGGCACAAAGCAGACTCGCTGCTTCCCGGTTCGACAGCTTGGTTCGACAGCCTGATGGATGCCGGCATTATGAAGGACACCATCGTCCGCAGTTATAACGGCAATATGATCTATGCCTGCTACGCACCCGCGAAGGATCCCGCCACAGCCAACGGCACCGCCATCGTGGTCCACGGCTACGGCGACAACCACTTCGTATTCCTTTATCTCGTGCGTATGTACCGCGATGATCTGAACTATAACGTTCTCTTCCCGGATCTGCAGTATCACGGATATTCCGAGGGCGACCACTGCCAGATGGGCTGGTTCGACCGCTACGACGTGGAGCAGTGGGCCGATGTGGCGCACAGCATCTTCAAGGACAACTTCACCGTTCTGCACGGTGTGTCT
>JAGAAF010000052.1 GCA_017615435.1 Bacteroidales bacterium | reverse complement strand
TAACGGATAACTCGGCATTGCTACCACCGAGTTCGTCAGCCTCTTGTGCGATCGCAAGAGAGCAGCACAGCAACATTGCTGCGATAACGAATGGTTTTCTCATTTCCAAGTACCATAAAAAAGGTTTTGGTGAAACTTAAAAGTCGTGCAAAAATAGGTATAATTCGTGACAATCACAACCTTACGCGATCTGCGGACGGTCGGGGCGCTGCGGGCGCTCTTCCTCCACGGGCGTGCGGTCTATCATACGGCCTTCCACCAGCTTTTCGTGAGCCTGCCTGCGGCGGAAAATGTCCACGGCCGTGAAGATGGCGGAGCGCATACTGACCGGATCAGCCATATCGCGACCGGCCATATCGTAGGCAGTACCGTGGTCGGGCGAGGTCCTGACCACAGGCAGACCGGCTGTGAAGTTCACGCCGTCCGAGAAAGCGATGGTCTTGAAAGGCGACAGGCCCTGATCGTGGTACATCGCCAGAGTGGCGTCGAACTGCTGATATTTGCCCAGTCCGAAATATCCGTCCGGGGAGAACGGGCCGAATGCCTCGATACCCTCTTCCGTAGCCTTCTTGAGCGCGGGGATTATGATGTCCTGCTCTTCAGTGCCGAGAAGTCCGCCGTCGCCGCTGTGCGGGTTGAGGCTCAGCACACCGATGGTGGGGTTGTCGTAGCCGAAGTCCTTGATGAGAGATTCTTTCATCAGGCGGAGCTTGCTGAGAATCTTTTCTTCGCTGATCGCACCCGAAACATCCTTCAGAGGAATATGGCCGGTAACCACGCCCAGCTTGATGCGGTCGCTTACCATCAGCATCGTCACATCCTTCACACCGAAGGCGTTCATCAGATATTCAGTATGTCCGGGGAACTGGAAGCCCTGGATGGAAACCGACTTTTTGTTGATCGGGCCGGTGACGAGCACGTCGATCGAGCCGGCCTTGATGTCGCGGACGGCGGCGTCCAGCGCCTTGATGGCGGAATTGGCCGCTTCCGCGCTCGGGCTGCCCGGCTCGGCATACGTGCTGTCGGGCAGGCAGTTCAGGATATTGATCTTCCTGGGCTGCGCCTCTTTAGCGTTTGAAATATTGTTGAGAGGGAGATTCTCGATCTCGGGGATGGTCTTGAGATAGAAGCCGAATAGCTTCGGGGAGCCGTACACCACCGGGGTGAACTGCTCGAGTATGCGCTCGTCGCTCAGGGCCTTGATTATGACTTCGTAGCCGATTCCGTTCGAATCTCCTTGTGTGATACCCACAACCAGTCTATTGTCTTTCTGCATATGTCTTTAAAATAATGTGTCGGTTTTAGTCGCTTCATAGCCTTCGTCCGCCGGCAGGCCGGGCTGACCGTAGGCGGCGACCGCGAGACGGTCGCAGCGCTCGTTCTCCGGATGGCCGGCGTGGCCTTTCAGCCAGTGGAAAGTGACTTTGTGCTTTTTGTAGAGCGGAAGGAAAGCCTGCCATAGATCCGGATTCTTAACCTTCTTCCATCCTTTAGCCACCCAGGTGTCAAGCCAGCCTTCGGTGATTGCTTTCACCACGTATGTGCTGTCGCTGTACACCTCCACTTCGGCGTTTTCCCATTTGATCGCCTCCAGGCCTTTGATGACTGCAAGCAGCTCCATCCTGTTGTTGGTGGTGAGGCGGAAGCCTCCGCTGAGTTCCTTGCGGATGTCGCCGCACTTGAGCACGATGCCGTAGCCCCCCGGGCCGGGGTTTCCGCTGGCGGCTCCGTCGGTGAAGAGATATATGGTCTGCTTCTGCTCCATTATCCGCAAAAATAACTATTTTTGTACAATTATGAACGTATTGGTAACAGGTTCCAACGGCAATCTGGGATGCGAGCTCCGCCGCCTTGCGGCAGACAGCACGGACCGCTTCGTGTTCACCGACATCGGGGAGATGCCGGGAGCGGAAACGATCCACCTCGACATCACGAACGAAGAGGCCGTGGAGATCATCGTGAAGAACGAAAAGATCGACGTAATCGTGAATTGCGCCGCCTACACCAATGTGGACAAAGCGGAAGACGATGTGGAGTTCGCCGCCGCGATCAACCGCGACGCTCCGGAGAGCCTTGCGAAGATCGCCAAGGCGGTGGGCGCGACCCTTATCCATATCTCCACGGACTACGTCTTCTCCGGCGAGGGCAACACCCCCATCAAAGAGACCGTTCCTCCCGCTCCGCGCAGCGTCTACGGCAGCACCAAACTCGCCGGCGAGAAAGCCATCCAGAAATCCGGCTGCAAGTACATAATCCTTCGCACCGCCTGGCTTTACTCCCCCGCCGGCAAGAATTTCGTGGGGACTATGCGTTCGATAATGAGCACACGCGAAGAAGTCCGCGTGGTCTGCGATCAGGTCGGCTCCCCCACCTCCGCTGCCGATCTTGCCGGACTGATAATGCACATCCTGCAAACCCGCCAGCTGGGCAAAGTCGGCGTTTACCACTATTCGAGCGAAGGCGCCGTCAGCTGGTATGATTTCGCAATGGCGATAAAGGACATCTGCGGTTATTCCTGCAGGGTCACCCCTTGCCTGAGTTCCGATTACCGCAGCAAAGCCCGCCGTCCGCAGTACAGCGTGCTGGACAAGTCGCTCGTCAAGAAAACCTTCGGAGTTGAGATCCCGTATTGGAGAGACTCCCTTGAAGAATGCCTCAAACGCGTATGAATGTAATCAAGACAGATATAGAGGGCGTCGTGATCGTCGAGCCCAAGGTGTTCGGGGACAGCCGCGGCTATTTCTTCGAGTCCTTCTCCGAGAGGGATTTCGCGGCCCGGGTGCGCCCTGTCAGTTTCGTGCAGGACAATGAAAGCAAGTCGAGCTACGGAGTGGTGCGCGGACTGCACTACCAGAAAGGACGATTCAGCCAGAGCAAGCTCCTCAGGGTCATCAAGGGACAGGTTCTGGACATAGCGGTCGATCTTCGCGTGGGCAGCCCGAGTTTCGGCAAGCACGTCGCCGTGGTCCTGTCGGGCGACAATCACCGTCAGCTCTTCATCCCCCGCGGCTTCGCGCACGGTTTCAGCGTGCTGTCGGAAGAGGCTGTCATCCAGTATAAGTGCGACCGTTTCTATGAGCCGGCGGCGGAAGCGGCCATAGCCTGGGACGACCCCGACCTGGGCATCGACTGGCAGGTTCCGGCGGACAAGGTCATTCTGTCCGAAAAGGACAAATCGCATCCCCGCCTTAGCGAAACCGCAGATCTGTTCGATTATAACGAAGATCTCTATGCGTAAGTTCCTGCTACTGCTTGCGCTCCTGTCCGTCTGCTGCGCCGCGAATGCGCAAAGCGGCAGATGGGCCGACTGGCAGTACTACGAAACCCCTATGCAGTTCACCCCCATAGTATTCGACCTCGGCGCGGAATATCTCGGGATCCAGCCCAACCACAACGTCTGGGAACGCGCGGTCGCACTCGCCGCGGGGTACGGGTCTATGTTCCTCATCACCCAGGGCCTCAAGTACTCCGTGAAGGAACTGCGGCCGGACGGGTCCAACTACCACTCCTTCCCTTCCGGGCACACCGCCGCAGCCATTACCGGCGCGGAACTGATTCGTCTGGACTACGGCTGGGGCTGGGGAGCGCTGTTCTATGCCTGCGGCGGCGCTGTCGCCTATGGCCGTGTGGTCCACAATCGCCACTGGTGGTGGGACACCGTGGCCGGCGCAGTGGTTGGAGTATTCAGCGCGGGAATAGGCAACTGGGTGGCGGAATCTCTGAACTTGGGCGACAAAGAAGAGGGCAACCTTTCGCTGGCACCCTCCTACGATCCCCTCAGCGGGGCATATTGTGCAAATCTGGTACTGCGCTTCTAGCCGCAGATTTCCTCTATCACTACGCGTATCTGCTCGTATTCGTACCCGCGTGAGAGTGCGAATTTTATGAGCTTGAGCTTGCCCTGAGGGTCTTCCGCCAGGGTTTTCCATTTGTTCTCCAGAAGCTTGCGGAGTTTTGCATCGGCTCTTCCCGGATCGATTTCTTCCAGCGCCTGGCTGGCTGTTTCTCCCTTAATTCCTTTGGCTGCCAGGGCGTATTTGATTTTTACCGGACCCCAGCCGGTTATCGAGGATTTTTCACGGGCGAAGGCCGCCGCGTAGCGCGCGTCGTCGACGTAGCCGTCTCTGACGAGAGCGTCCACGACCTCCTGCGCGGCGGCCCTGTCATAGTCGAGGGCCTTGAGGGCTTTCTGGAGCATATCCGCCGAGCAGCATTCCTGCTTGGCGCACAGGTTCTGAAGCCTGTCGAGGAGTTTTTTCGCGGCGTCGTTCATAGCTTATTGATTGTGTTTTCCCGCAAGCATACCGCAGGCGGCGAGGATGTCCTCTCCGCGGGAGGCCCTGATGGTACAGGTGATGCCGCCGGCATTAAGCCTGTCGCGGAAAGCCTCCATCGTCTGGCGGCTCGCGCACTGGTAAGGGAAATCCGGGATCTGATGGAACCTGATTAGGTTCACGCGGCATTCGATATCCCTGAGGAGTCTGATGAGCGCATCGGCGTGACGCTTCGAATCGTTCCAGCCGGAGAACATAGTGTACTCAAAACTGACCCTGCGCTGGGCGGTCCAGTCGTAGTCTTTGAGCATACGTACGACTTCAGCAACCGGCCACGCTTTCTGCACCGGCATAAGTTCCAGACGCTCGTCCGGGAAAGGATTATGGATGGAAATCGCGAGATGGCAGCGGCTTTCGTCAAGGAAACGGCGAAGACTCGGGAGCACGCCTATCGTACTGAGTGTCACGCGTTTAGGACTCCACGCGAAGCCCCACGGGGCAATCAGCACTTCGATTGCCTTAAGCACGTTGTCCGTGTTGTCCAGCGGCTCGCCCATCCCCATAAACACGGCGTTTGTCAGCTCGGCCGATTCGTCGATGCTGATGAACTGATTGAGAATGTCGGCCGGCTCGAGATTGCCGTGGAAGCCCTGGCGACCCGTCATACAGAACTTGCATCCCATCTTGCACCCCGCCTGAGAACTCACGCACAGCGTCTTGCGATCCTCATCGGGTATCATAACCGCTTCGACGGCGAAGTCGCCTACGGAGAAGAGATACTTCTTGGTTCCGTCGGTGGATTCGGCTACGCCGACCGGGGCGGAGACGCCCAGGTCATACAACTCGGCGAGTTTCTCACGCCCGGCCTTGCTGATGTTGGTCATCTCCTCGAAGCTTTTCGCGCGCTTCTCATAGAGCCACTGCGCCAGCTGCTTCCCCGTAAACGCAGGCAAGCCGGCCGCAAGCGCCGCCGCTTTCAGTTCCTCCGGATTCTTTCCTAAAAGTTTCTCTTTCATCTCCTACAAAAATAAGCAAATTATCACTATATTTGTCTACTGCGCTTCACCGGAAGCGCTCCTCCCCAAACTTTAACTATTAACAAACTTAATTTTTCAGATTTTTATGGCAAAAGAAGTTGAAACAAAGGCCGCTGAGGTCAATGCCGCGAAGTTGAAGGCATTGCAGGCAACTCTCGACAAAATCGAGAAGGATTACGGAAAAGGCACCATTATGAAGCTCGGCGACCAGCCTGAAGCGGACGTCCAGGTCATCCCTTCCGGGAGCATAGCACTGGATCACGCCCTCGGAATCGGCGGATATCCCCGTGGACGCATCATCGAGATCTACGGACCCGAATCGAGCGGTAAGACGACCCTCGCGATTCACGCAATCGCCGAGGCGCAGAAGCTTGGCGGCATCGCCGCTATGATCGATGCGGAGCACGCATTCGACAGGACCTACGCAGCCGCGCTGGGCGTCAATCTCGAGAATCTCCTGATTTCGCAGCCGGACAACGGCGAACAGGCCCTCGAAATCGCCGACAACCTCATCAGGTCCGGCGCTATCGATATTATCGTAATCGACTCCGTGGCGGCTCTGACCCCGAAGGCGGAGATTGAAGGAGAAATGGGCGACAACAAAGTCGGCCTCCAGGCACGCCTTATGAGCCAGGCTCTCCGTAAACTCACGGCAAATATCAGCAAGACCGGCACCTGCTGCATCTTCATCAACCAGTTGCGCGAGAAGATCGGCATTATGTTCGGCAATCCTGAGACCACCACGGGTGGCAACGCCCTTAAGTTCTACGCCTCCGTACGTCTGGATGTCCGCAGGATCACCCAGTTGAAGGACGGCGAGGAAGCGACAGGCAACCGCACGCGTGTGAAGGTCGTCAAGAACAAGATGGCCCCGCCTTTCAAGAAGGCAGAGTTCGACATAGTCTTCGGAGAAGGTATCTCAAGGACCGCCGAGATCCTCGACCTCGCCGTGGAGTTCGACATCGTGCACAAGAGCGGAAGCTGGTTCAGTTACAACGGCGAGAAACTCGCCCAGGGCCTTGCAGCCGCCAAGCAGCTCCTTAAGGACAATCCCGAGCTTTGCGAAGAAATCGAAGTGAAGGTTCGCGAGGCGATTAAATCAGTCAAAGACTAAATGTCGAAGAAAAAGATCATACTCACTGGCGACCGCCCGACCGGCCGCCTTCATATCGGCCACTATGTGGGATCGCTCCGCAGGCGTGTCGAGCTCCAGAACAGCGGAGAGTTCGACGAGATTTACATTATGATTGCGGATGCGCAGGCCCTGACGGACAATGCTGACAACCCGGAAAAGGTCAGGCAGAATATAGTGGAGGTGGCCCTTGATTATCTCTCCGCGGGCATAGACCCGGAGAAGAGCCACATCCTGATCCAGTCGCAGGTCACGGAACTCACCGAGCTTATGTTCTATTATATGAACCTGGTGACCGTGCAGCGCCTCCAGCGCAACCCCACCGTGAAGGCTGAAATCCAGATGCGCGGGTTCAACGACGACGCATCGGCGGACAATAAAGCCGGCACTCCCGTGGGCTTCTTCTGCTACCCCATCAGCCAGGCGGCCGACATCACTGCTTTCCAGGCCACGACGGTCCCCGCCGGCGAGGATCAGGAGCCGATGATCGAGCAGACCCGTGAGATCGTGCATAAGTTCAACAGCACCTACGGCCCCGCTCTCACCGAACCGGAGATCCTTCTGCCCGACAATGCTGCCTGCCTGCGTCTGCCCGGCACGGACGGCAAGGCGAAGATGAGCAAGTCGCTGGGCAACTGCATTTACCTGTCGGATTCCGCCGAAGAAGTCCGTACCAAGGTGCGCGGAATGTACACCGACCCCGGTCATCTTCAGGTCAGCGATCCCGGCAAGGTGGAAGGCAATCCCGTCTTCACCTATCTGGACGCATTCTGCAAGCCCGAGCATTTCGACAAATTCGCTTCGTGTTTCGTGGGTAAGAAGAGCAGTTTCGAGTTCCACAGTCTTGACGAAGTAAAAGCCCAGTACAGGGCCGGCGGACTTGGTGATGTGATGATCAAAAACTTCCTCACGGAGGTCCTCAACGATACTCTCGAGCCTATCAGGCAGCGCCGCAAGGAGCTTGAGCAGAATCTCCCTTATGTCTACGAAGTTCTTCGCAAGGGCACCGAAGCCGCCTGCGCCAAGGCAGCGAAGACACTCGCAGGAGTGAAGGCCGCAATGAAAATCAACTATTTCGACGAAGGCGTCCTCCAGGAACTCATCAGGGAGCAGGAGGCGAAATACGGCAAAGCCGAAGTTTAGCGTACTGCTCTTCGCCGATAACTCCAGCATTCTTCAGCCCCTCCAAGGTCCATTCCGAGGAGGGGTTGTAGTTTCTGTACAACACTATCCCGTGCGCGACGCTTTTGTATCTTATGTGGGGATGCAGCCTGAGCGAATCTTCAGGTAAGGTCCAGAGTTTCAGCGGTTTAGTCGGCTCGGAGCATACTATCAGGTCACTCAGTTTGTCGTAGCGTTCATCCCCGAAGTTCCAGATTTCTTTAAGTTGCTCTGGGCAGGAATAACCGCCCAGTTCTTCGCGGTAACTGACCATCTTCGCAGCGAAGTACGGGCCTATTCCGGGCAGGGCGTCGAAAGCAGCCGAGTCCGCCTTGTTTATGTCCAGTTTCGGAATGTCTATGAAAGGCTCAAGCCTCCGGTAGACTGAATCGGCGACAACATATGACTTGGCGAAATCTTCCTTTCTTCGGAACTTCCCGCCCTTCTCCCGGTAATTCACGATGCTCTGCGCCTGCTTCGGGCTGAATCCCAGGCGCTGCAGGTCTTCTAGCGAAGCTGTGTTGGGATTGAAGCGGAACGACTCCACTTTGCGCGTTTTCGCCCGCACCGCCTGGACCGCAGGGGTATGCTGGGCATAGCGGTACTCCGCCACCCCCGACGCCTGTGCTGTCACCCCCGAGTGCGGTCGGGGGCCATTCACGTAGACCACCACCGTGTCAGGCTGATCCCGGTTGGCTTCAATCTTCAGCCTGGCGGTGTGTTGCACAAAGAGACAGACCTGGTATCCGAGTATCAGGAAGGTGAGAGATATTGCTCCGACTTTGAAGACTGTACCGGCGCTACTGTTCCCGGTATTTGTTGACGTGCTGGCCGCGCGGCTCCTGCGGCGCCCCGGCGACGACGATGACGATTTCGCCTTTTGGTTCGTTTTCATTGAAGTATTTCGCTAGTTCTTGTAAGGTACCACGATGGTGGGTTTCGTGAAGTTTTGAGATTTCCCTGGCCACGGAGCACTCCCTGTCGGGTCCGAACGCCTCTGCAAACTGTGCGAGCGTCTTCGCCAGACGGTGCGGCGACTCATAGAAAATCATCGTGCGCGTCTCTTCTGCGAGCTGCACAAGTAAAGTGGCACGGCCCTTCTTCTGCGGGAGGAAGCCTTCGAAGCAGAAGCGGTCGCAGGGCAGGCCTGATGAGATTATCGCGGGGATGCACGCAGTGGCGCCGGGAAGGGTCTGGACCTCGATTCCTTCCCTGGCGCATTCGCGCGCCAGAAGGAAGCCGGGGTCGCTTATTCCCGGCGTGCCCGCGTCGCTGACCAGCGCGACATTGAGCCCGCCGAGGATGCGCTCCTTGATCATCCCCACAGTCTGATGTTCGTTGAATTTATGGTGAGAAAGCAGGCGCCCCTTTATCTGATAGTGCTCCAGAAGTACTCCGGTGGTTCTTGTATCCTCCGCCAGAATGAGGTCGGCCTCATTCAGGACTTCCAGCGCACGAAGGGTTATGTCGGACAGGTTTCCGACCGGAGTGGGCACTATGTAGAGCTTGCCTGCCATTATGAGAGTTTTCTGCGGACGGCCATCATCAGCCTGTACACGACCTCTGAATTAAGGTTCCAGTCGGGGAAATTCGCGATGACGTAAGAGACGGCTTCGTCTATCGTCTGCATACCGTTGAATGCGGCGATGGTCTGCTGGAACAGCGACGGATCCTCCTTGAAGAGAGTGTTGATGAACAGCACGCGGTCGTTCAGCGAAATTGCGCTGATCACGTTCGCCACCGGACTTCCCGGAAGGTCTATCATCCACTGGAAGTTCTTCGCGTCCGGAACGGTCTTCGCTCCAAGGGCCTCCATATCTATAGACAAATCAACAGGCTCGGCAGGAGATTCCTCGACAGGTTCGGGTTCGGGCTCCACTTCTACGGGTTCCACGACAGGTTCGGGATCGACTTCGGGCTCTTCGACCTCGGGGGCCTCTTCCGGTTCGGCGGCCATCAGGGCGAGGCGCTCCTCCAGTTCATCGAGTTGGGCGCGGAGCGAAGCGATGGTTGTTTGTATTTCGTTGAAAACTTCTTTTACGGATTTTTCCATTTTTCTGCGTGCGTTTTTTATCTTTGTAAGACAAACACAAAACTACAAATGTTTTCTGAAAACCACAAAAGATCGGGCTGCATCGAGGTGATTTGCGGCTCAATGTTTTCCGGTAAGACCGAGGAACTCATCCGCAGGCTCAAGAGAGCTCAGTTCGCAAATCTGAAGATAGCCATCTTCAAACCGACTATTGATATCAGGTACTCAGACGTGGAGGTGGTATCCCACGATCTGCATAGCATCAAGAGTACTCCCATCAGCGATCCGACCCATATGCTGGAGATTCCTTCTGACATCGATGTGGTGGGAATCGACGAAGCCCAGTTCTTCGGGGAGGACCTCGTGGAGGTTTGCCAGACCCTTGCCAACCGTGGTGTCAGGGTCATAATCGCCGGCCTTGACACCGATTATCTCGGCAAGCCTTTCGGCCCTATGCCCGCCCTTATGGCAATAGCGGAAGATGTCCGTAAGGTGCACGCCATCTGCGTGAAATGCGGAGATCTTGCAAACCACTCTCACCGTCTTTCGAAGAGCGACGATCTCGTGGTCCTTGGAGAAAAAGACGTCTACGAGCCCCTCTGCCGCAAGTGCTACAACAAAGCCATCGCCGAAGAGGCCGCCAAATCAAAGAAATAAATCAGCGACGAGGATGATGCTTTAACACCTCACCTTGCCAGGTGGCGGTGTCTATGTGCGTGTAGATTTCGGTGGTAGTGATGTTCTCGTGTCCGAGCATCTCCTGGACCACGCGGAGATCGGCTCCGTTCTCAATCAGGTGAGTGGCGAATGAGTGGCGGAAGGTGTGGGGAGAGATTTCTTTCGTGACTCCCGCCAGCAGAGCGTACTCGCGCACAAGCTTGAAAACGGAGATACGGCTCAGCGGCTTGCCGAAACGGTTCAGGAAAGCGATATCAGAGTATTCGGGAGCAAAAGCTTCGCCGCGGACGGCGAGCCACTCCGTGAACGCGGACGCGGCGCTCTCCCCCATCGGCACCAGCCTCTCTTTGTTCCCCTTTCCCACGACGCGCACGAACCCCTCATCCACATAGACGTGCGAAATAAGCAGGCCGCACAGTTCGCTCACTCGCAAACCGCAGCCGTAGAGCATCTCAAGGATGGCCTTGTCGCGTACGCCCTTCGGGCTACGGGTATCCACGCCGTCGATTATCGCGCTCACCTCTTCTATGGACAGCACGGCGGGCAGGTAGCGTCCGATCTTCGGCGCGTCCACCACATCGCAGGGATTGTCTTTGCGCTCGCCTTCGATTACGAGCCAGTCGAAAAAGGATGTGAGTGCGCTGAGCTCACGCGCCTGCGAACGTTTCGAGAGCGAAGACGAGTGCGAGGCGAGGAAGGCCGCGATGTCTTCAGAGTCCACGGCAGAAAGGGAGCCGTGGCCGCCCAGCGAAGACATCCAGGCCAGGAAAGCCTTCACATCCGAGCGGTACGAGCCGACGGTATTGGGAGACATTCCCCTCTCCACTCTCAGATAATAAGAGTAGTCCTTGAGTATCCTTTCAGAGCCTGATGCCATACAAATGCAAATATAACGAAAAAGATGACTATCTTTGCGAGATATGAAATTCAGGTGGACACTCATTCTTGCGGCGGCAATCCTCGCACTTTCTTCGTGCTTGGGTGACCTCGTTCCGTTCGACAACTCCGGCCCTTCCAAGAAGGCTGAGAGGGAGGGTATGCCCGGCCTGCATTTCGACAAAATGATGATCCTCTACAGCGAGGGTTACAACAACCTCCAGGGCAGCCTCGACAAGAATATCAATGAGCTCTGCGAAGGCTATATTCCCCCGAAGTGGGGCAACGATGCGATAGTGGTGTTCAGCCACGCATCAGTGAACAGCAGCGACTGGGCGACCGATACCGAGCCCGTGGTGTTCAGGATTTATGAGCAGTATGGCGAGGTGGTCAGGGATACGGTTTTCAGATACCCGGCTGAGAGCGTCTCCGTGGAGAAAGAGTTTATGAAGAAGGTCCTCGGAGACATCAAGGACAGGTACCCTTCCGATTCTTACGGTATGGTGTACACATCCCACGGTACCGGCTGGATTCCGAAAGACTACAAAAAGACCTCGGAAACATTCTCTGCCAAGCCTATGGGAATCGGCGCCGAATTCGACGGCACTTACCCCAGCTACACCTACATCCAGCTCGATATAGATGAGTTCAGGGAGGCTATCCCCTTCCATATGGACTACATAGTGATGGACGCCTGCCTGATGGGCGGAGTGGAGGTCGTCTACGAATGGCGCGACATCTGCGATTACCTGGCCGCATCGCCGGGCGAGGTACTGACCGTAGGCTTCGATTACTACAAGCTGAGCGAAAGGCTGCTCAAGGGCGACGAACCCGACCTCGTCGGCATCTGCACGGACTATTACGAAATGAATGCGATAGACCGCAATCAGGACGGCCGCCAGGACGGCGATGCCACCATCGCGCTGTACGACTGCTCCAAGATAGAAGCTCTCGCCCAGGCGTGCGTTCCCATCTTCGAAGCACATCGCAGCGCCCTTGCCACCATCAAGACTTCGCAGGTGCAGAGTTTCAACTACACCTACAAATATCACTTCGATTTCAGGGACATCCTCGTCAAGCTTGGGGCCACTCCGTCCGAGCTCGTCCCCGTGGACGCAGCGCTTGACGAACTGGTCCTTTACAAAAACGCCACGGAAGACTTCCTCGGCAACCACATCTCCACCTACAGCGGTCTGAGTATGTTCCTTCCCGTCAGTTCCTGGCCAAAACTCAACGACTGCTACAAATCCACTTCGTGGAATCAGGCGACCGGTTTTGTCAAATAAATAATTCTTTCTATATTTGCGCCGCATTTGGAAATCGCACAGGCGATTTGGTGCAATGGGGTCCGGGCGCGATCCGGACTGAGTAACACATTTTAAACATTAAGAAAATGCAGCATTTCGAACTCAAAGGCCAACTCCGTCAGGTTGGTAACAAAGCCACCATCAAGGCTTTCCGTCGTCAGGGTCTCGTTCCTTGCAACCTCTATGGTGCAGGTATGGAGAACATTCTTTTCACCGTTAACGCAAAAGAGCTCAAGGGCCTTACCAACACCCCTTATTCTCACATCGTTGACCTCAACCTCGACGGCAAGAAGTACACGGCAATTCTTCACGAGCTTCAGTATCACCCGGTAGAGGATCTCTGCCTTCACGTAGATTTCCTTTCCGTCAGTGAGGACAAGCCCATCAGCATCAGCGTTCCCGTGAAGGTCTCCGGCCACTCCAAGGGCGTTCAGCTCGGCGGTAAGTTCACTCAGAACTCCCGTTCGATCCGCGTCAGCGGCCTTATGAAGAACCTTCCCGACGACGTCACCGTGGACATCTCCGACCTCGGACTTGACAAGAAAATCAAGGCCGGCGACCTCAGCTTCCCCGGACTTCAGATCCTCACCGACAAGGATGCAGTGATCTGCAGCGTTCGCGCTACCCGCAATACTGCGGCTGCAGCGACCGAAGAAGCAGCTGAGTAAACGGTCCGCATTATGGCAGGCGAGAGCTATCTTGTCGTGGGGCTCGGCAATATCGGCCCCGAGTACGCCAAAACCCGCCATAATATGGGATTTATGGTGTTGGATGCCTGGGCTCAGGCATCCGACACTTCTTTTAATACACAGAGGTACGGAGATCTTGCAGTCCTTTCAGTCAAAGGGCGCTCGCTCTATCTCCTTAAACCCAGCACATATATGAACCTCAGCGGCAACGCCGTGAGGTACTATCTGCAGAAGCTCCCCGTCACCGAAGAGCGCCTGGTCGTCATCTGCGACGACATCAACCTCCCATTCGGTACGCTCAGGATGCGTATGAACGGCAGCGACGGCGGACACAACGGCCTCAAGAACATCGCGGAAACGATAGGCACCGAGAATTACTGCCGCATCCGTATGGGCGTCGGTCACGACTTCCACGAAGGCGAGCAGGTCGATTACGTTCTCGGTGAACTTTCCGACGAAGAAAGATCTTTGATGCCTGAACTCTGCAAAAAGGTCTCCCAGGGCGTCCTGGACTGGATTTTCGTGGGGCCCGACCGCGCGATGACCGCAGTCAACACAAAAAAATCTGAAAAATAATTCATTTCGATGCAACGTTCCCTAAACCTTCTGCATCTTTGTCATAGGTTTAGGTTTTAGTACACGTCTGGGGTTGATGCCGTGAGGTATCGGCCCTTGATTTTTTCTATCCCCCTTCGTATCTTTGGGATATGAAAAACGGCGGACGACTCTCGTGCATTTTCATATTCCTGTTGCTGAGCTGCTTCAGCTTATTGGCCCGGCAGGAAAAGCGCGTGTTGTTCATTCGCGCAGAGTTGAACGGAGTCCCATTCACCGTGGAGGAAGAATATCTTGATTCGATCCTGAACGAATCCGCCCGTTACTTCAACCAGCAGCTGGATTCCAACATAATCGCCTCCTTCACTCTCGGCCCGCTCGTCACCCTCGCCGGCACATATACCAACGAAACGGCCCACTACGCAGTGGCCGAAGCCTGCCGCCTGGCGGATCCATACGTTGCTTACCGCAACTACGATAACGACGGCAACGGTATAGTCGACTGTGTGGCAGTAATCTTCTCGGGTTCGGAGATCTGGCCCCAGTACCATAGCCTTGTGAACAAGAACATCACCCTGCGGCCGGATCACGTCGTCCTCGACGAATACGCCGCGCTCTGCGAGATACTGGACGGCAAGCCGCTGCAGATCGGTCCGATATGCCACGAATTCGGCCACACCCTGGGTTTCAAGGACCTCTATGACACGGACCAGGAAGGCAGCGGCGGCAAGTCTGAAGGTCTATGGGGCAGCCTGGCCCTTATGGACAAGGGTGATCACAACGACAGCACCCGCACCCCGGCCGGTCTGTGCGCCGTGGACTTCGACTTGCTCGAACTCGGCCAGCGCGACACCCTCCGGCCGGGCGAGTACACCCTCCATCCGTTCAACCGCGGCCACGAATACCTCTACCACCCTACCGACACCCCCGGCGAGTACTTCCTCTTCGAATGCAGGGCCACGGAGGGTTGGGACACCCACATCGGAGGCTCCGGTATGCTGGCCTACCATATCGACAAATCGAGCAACCGCTCCGGTTACTCGTCGTATTACAGCATCACGCTCAAAGCCAGCGAACGCTGGGACAAGAACGAGGTCAACGCCCGTCCGAGCCACCAGTGCGCGGACCTGATCGAAGCCTGCCCGGACGCGGACACCGTCACAGCCGTCTTCTTCCCCTACGGCGACACCCAGACCCTCAGTTCAGACAGCGAACCGGCCTTCCGTGCGTGGGACGGCACACCGTCGCGCTACGCCATCAAGGACATCCGTATGAACCCGGACAGCAGCGTGAGCTTCAGCGTGATAGAGCCTATCATAGAGATAAGGCACACGCCGTTCCAAAGCTCCGCTATCCTCATCTGGCAGCTGGATGAAAGCCTGCTGGACGAGATCGACAGCTGCATCGTGAAAGTGTGGAGCGGCAGCGAAGAACCGAAGGTGGAAAAGGTGCTGCCGAATACCGAAGGGCACTTGACCGTGATGCCTGAAGACCTGAGCGGAAACACCGTCTACTCCACCCTCGCGACCGTCTACACCCCCGACGCCGCCTACTCCAAATCCGGCTCGTTCAAGACTATGGTCATCGACAGCCGCAACACCATCCCGTTCATCTATTTCAGCGGCGGCGTGCGCAACAAAGACGGCACCTTCATCAAGGGGGCGCGCTTCCCTCTCTATGTCTATAACGCCACGGACGCGGAAGAGATAAAGTGGTATTTCGACGACTCGCCGGCCACCACGGACGCCGACGGCTACTTCTCCCTCACCCGAAACGGTATCCTCCGTGCTGAAGTGACCTGGGCGGACGGCACCACCGACGTAATAGTCAAGGAATTAACAGTGAAGGAATGAAAAAGTTAAGTCTCATATCCGCCGCCGTCGCGCTGCTCTTCGCGTTCACAGGATGCGTGGAGGAGGGCACCTACACTCCGGAGTTCCTCACTGACGCCACCCTCAGGATGGCGGTCGGCAAGACCGGCATTATCACCTACAATCCCCTCACCTGCCAGTACGCCTACAACTCCGACAATCTGGAGTTCAGGCTTCACACGGACAATATGTCCGACTACTTCATCATCAGGCTCCAGTCCGAACCGACTGAAGAGGATCAGATGGTCACCGCAGGACTTCTCCGCTGGACCTCCCCCACCGGCGCCGACCAGGTACGAAAAAACATCGTCCTCCAGGTCGTGAAGATGGAGGACGATGTAGTCTGGCTGTGGTACAGCCGCGAGTCAATTAAAATGACAGTGCGATTCCGATAAAGTCGTCTGCCTTGAGCGAAGCACCGCCGATAAGGCCGCCGTCGATGTCCGGCTTCGCGAACAGTTCACCGGCATTGGAAGGCTTGCACGATCCGCCGTAGAGGATGGTCGTGTCGTCCGCCACCTTAGCGCCGAACATATCCTTGAGAAGTCCGCGGATGAAGGCGTGGATTTCTTCGGCCTGGTCTGCGGTCGCGGTTTTTCCGGTTCCGATAGCCCACACAGGCTCGTAAGCGATGACGATGGAAGCCATCTCCACAGCGGTGAAGTGGCTCAGGACGTTCTTCGTCTGGGCCTCGACTACTGCGAAATGCTTTCCTGCCTCCCTCTCGTCCAGGTTTTCACCGACGCAGAGGATGACCTTGAGACCTTCGGCAAGGGCGAGCTTTGTCTTCTCGACAAGTTTCTCATCGGTCTCGCCGTAGTACTGACGACGCTCGGAGTGTCCGAGGATGGTGTACTCGCATCCTGTGCTCTTGATCATAGCCGCAGAGACCTCTCCCGTGTACGCGCCTTTCTCCTTGTCCGCGCAGTTCTCGGCGGAAAGTGCTACTCGTGTTCCTTTCACGACCTCGGCCACAGGGCACAGATGCGTGAAGGGGGTGGCGATAATAAGACCGACCTCAGCCGGGACCTTTGCGCTCGCGGCCACGACAGCCTTTGCAAGCTCTACTCCTTCGGGAACGGTGGTGTTCATTTTCCAGTTTCCCGCAACGATGTTCTTTCTCATAATATAATTATTTGATGTTCTTTCAACCGGGCAAATTTAACTAATATTTGCTAAATTTGTGGGCTATAGATTATCATTCGATGAAGAATTTTGTTCAGGAACTCAAATGGAGAGGGATGATCAAAGACATCACCCCGGGGACGGAAGAAGAACTAGCCAAGGGCCCGATGGCTGCATATGTGGGTATCGACCCCACTGGAGACAGTCTTCACATCGGTCACCTCGTCAGCATAATGATCCTCAAGCACTTCCAGGAGTGCGGCAATAAACCCTACGCCCTTGTCGGCGGAGCCACCGGTATGATCGGCGACCCTTCGATGAAGAGCCAGGAGAGGAACCTTCTCGACGAGAAGACTCTCGAGCACAATGTGGAGTGCATCAAGGCCCAGCTTTCGCGTTTTCTCGATTTCAACGCGGACGCGCCCAACAAAGCCGAGCTGGTCAACAACTACGACTGGATGAAGGACTACACCTTCATCAATTTCACGCGCGATATCGGCAAGCTCATCACGGTCAACTATATGATGAGCAAGGACTCGGTCAAGAAGCGCCTCGAGCGCGAGTCTTCCGAAGGTATGTCCTTCACCGAATTCACCTATCAGCTGCTTCAGGGCTACGATTTCCTGTATCTCTACGAGCACAACGACGTCCGTATGCAGCTCGGCGGAGCAGACCAGTGGGGTAACATCACCACGGGTACTGAACTGATCCGCCGCGTACTCGGCAAGGAAGCTTTCGCACTCACCTGCCCTCTTATCACGAAGGCCGACGGCGGCAAGTTCGGCAAGACCGAGAAAGGCAACATCTGGCTCGACCCGGAGCGCACCAGCCCCTACCAGTTCTACCAGTTCTGGCTCAATGTCAGCGACGAGGATGCGGCGCGCTACGTGAAGATCTTCACGATGCTCGACAGGCAGACTATCGAGTCTGCGATTGCCGAGCACGCCGAAGATCCCGGCCAGCGCCGCCTGCAGAAACTCCTCGCGAAAGAAGTCACCATTATGGTACACGGCGAGAAAGAGTACGAGAATGCGGTGAAAGCCTCGCAGATGCTCTTCGGGAAAGCTACCGCCGAGGATCTTCGCAGCTTGGACGAAAAGACTTTCCTGGCAGTGTTCGACGGTGTTCCCACCTTCGATGTGGAGCGCGCCAAACTGCCTGTCGGCATACTCGATTTCCTTGCAGTGGAGACTCAGATATTCCCCTCCAAAGGTGAAGCCCGCAAGATGATCCAGGGTAACGGTTTCTCCCTCAACAAAGAGAAGGTTACCGACATCGCCCGCGAGATTACCGAAGCCGACATTATCGACGGCAAGTATATCCTCGCCCAGAAGGGTAAGAAGGACTATTACATAATCAACATAAAGTAAACTGAAATGGAAGGACAGTCCACCAGACAGCAGAAGGTCGGGAGGGAGCTTCAGCGCGACCTCGCCGAGATTATCAGGAGCAAGGGAATGGCCGCGTTCGGCGGCGCGATGGTGACCGTCAGCGAGGTCAGGGTGAGCCCGGACCTCAGCATCGCCAAGGTTTACGTGAGCATCTTCCCTTCCGACAAACAGGAAGCGGTTATGAAGCTTCTCGAGGAGAACAACAAGGCCATCAGGGGCGAGCTCGGCAGGAAGGTCGCGAAACAGCTCCGCATAGTCCCCGAGCTGGATTTCTATCTCGACACCACCCTCGACTATGTCGAGCACATAGAAGAATTACTAAAAAAATAATTCCTTTTGGGCGTAGCAGGCAAAATAGCCGGACGCTATCTTTTCTCCGGAAAATCCCGGAGCGTGATCAGCTGGATCTCCGGAATCAGCGCCGCCGGAATGGCGGTGGGTACTGCCGCGCTGATAGTGATCCTCTCTGTCTATAACGGTTTCGACCGCATAATCAGGGACAATCTGGATTCGAGTTCGCCGGATATGGTCGTGAGGCCAGTCACGGGCAAGACCTTTTCGTGCAACACTGATGCGTTCCTGGCGGTCGCGGGGCTGCCGGGCGTGGCCTCCGCGGACGGAGTCCTCGAGGAGACGGTCGCCGCACGCTATGCCGACCGCCAGACTATCACCAGGGTCCGCGGTATCGAAGGCGCGTGGCAGTGCAACGTCAGTTCCGCCCTCGCCGCCGAGCTTGGCATCAAGCCCTTCTTCCTCCAGCAGCTCACCCTCTTCTTCCCCGCCAAGTCCGAGAGTTTCTCTATGGCCAATCCGGCCGCTTCGCTCGAGACCATCTCGATGAGGCCCAAGGAGATTCTTTCATCAGATGAGAGTTTCGTGGTAGTGCCAATGGATAAGGCCCGCGAACTGCTGCATATCGAATCGGAAATCACATCCTTTGAGATTTATGGTCCTGAAGCATCCATCAAACAGGTGCGTGAGCTTCTGGAACCGGATTTCGAAGTCCTCGACAGATATCAGCAGCACCCTTCCATCTACAAAATGATGCGCTACGAAAAGGCGGCGATTTTCTGCATACTCATCTTCGTGGTGCTCATCGTAGCTTTCAACATCTTCGGCTCTCTTTCGATGCTGATCATCGACAAGACCGAGGATATCACCACCCTTCGCAGCATAGGCGCATCGGACGCGCTCGTTCGCCGCACCTTCTGGCTCGAGGGCTGGTTCGTCTCGCTGCTCGGCCTGGCCATAGGAATGGCCATAGGCGTGCTGATGGTGCTGCTTCAGCAGCATACCGGGCTCGTAAAGATGCCCGGCAATTACCTCGCAAGCGCGTACCCCGTCCTGCTCAAATGGACGGACGTGCTGCTCACCGCGGCCGGCGTCGCGCTCATCGGCGCCCTCGTATCGACAATAAGTATAAAAGAGATAAAGAAATGAAACGACTGATCGCCCTCGCCGCCGCTGCGCTCTTCTGCACCGGCGCATTTGCACAGAATGGAGGCATCGATTCCCTGATGCTGCAGACCATTCGCCAGGGTTACGCGAACACCGCTGCCGACAAAGCCGTACGCAACGCCCTCAACGCCGCTTCACTGAACACCCTGGCCGTAAACGCGGAGAATATGGCTATGATCGACACGGACTTCTCCGACCGCGTGATGACCATCGGCATCACCGACCAGAAGCAATCCGGCCGCTGCTGGCTCTTCACCGGCCTCAACGTCCTTCGCGCCGCCCTCATCGACAAGAACAACCTCACCGGATTCAAGTTCTCGCAGAGCTACTGCTTCTTCTATGATCAGCTTGAGAAGGCGAATATGTTTATGCAGGCCATCATTGATACCAAGGACCTGCCCATCGACGACCGTCAGGTGGACTGGCTGTTGAGCAACCCCATCGGCGACGGCGGCACCTTCACCGGAGTAGCCAATCTCGTGATGAAATACGGCGCCGTGCCCGACGATGTTATGCCCGAATCGCTTATCGCGAACAGCACCGCCCAGTTCAACACCCAGCTCAAAACCATCCTCAGGCAGGATGCCATCAAGCTGCGCGAGGCCAAGTGCGCCAAATGCGCCCAGAAGCTGAAAGTGGAGATGCTCTCCGAAATCTATCGCATCCTCTGCCTTGCCTATGGCGAGCCGCCTCAGGAGTTCGAATGGAAGGGCAAGACCTACACACCCGTGCAGTTCTACCAGGAGATGGTGGGCTTCGATCTGAACCACGACTATGTGATGCTGATGAACGATCCCAGCCGCGAGTATGGCAAGCTCTATGAGATCGAGTACGACCGTCACCTCTACGACGGCGACAACTGGCTCTACCTCAACCTCCCCATCGAGCGTATCAAGGAGATGGCCATCGCCAGCATCAAGGACAACAAAGCGATGTACTTCTCCTGCGACGTGGGCAAGTTCCTCGACCGCAAGAAGGGAGTCGCCGACCTCGCGAACTTCGACTACGAGTCGCTTCTCGGCGTTCAGTTCACTATGGACAAGAAACAGCGCATCCTCACCCACGCCAGCGGTTCATCTCACGCTATGACCCTTATCGCAGTCGATCTTAAGGACGGCAAACCCGTCAAGTGGATGGTGGAGAACAGCTGGGGCGAGTCCTCCGGCTACCACGGCCAGATTATTATGACCGACGAGTGGTTCGACGAATATATGTTCCGCCTGGTCGTCGAGCGCAAATACATCCCCGAAGACTTACTGCAGTATCTCGATCAGGAGCCCATCAAGCTTCCCGCCTGGGATCCGATGTTCCTGATGGAAGAATAACAAAAAAGGGTTGGCGCATTGCCAACCCTTTTTTAATCGAAGCGCTGACGCGCATCAATTAAAAGCGATCTTCGCTGGAAACTGTGAGTTTCTTGCGGCCGTGACGACGGCGGGCTGCCAGCACGCGGCGGCCGTTTGCAGAAGCCATACGCTCACGGAAACCGTGCTTGTTGACTCTCTTGCGACGTGAGGGTTGGAATGTCCTTTTCATATCTATCTATTTTTTTGTTTTTCGATTTTGGGAGGGCAAAGATATTATTTTCTTATTTCAATTACAAATTTT
>JAGAAF010000051.1 GCA_017615435.1 Bacteroidales bacterium | reverse complement strand
CCGGGGGCGGGCGCCTCCGAGGCCGCCAGCGCTGCGAAATCTTTCAGGGTCATTCGCACCAGGCGCTCCTTGCGGGCCATCTCTTCAGGGTCTTCCATAAGGTATTCTATTACTTTTGTATGCGGGTCGAAAGGTCCGAGATCGTCAAGCGACATAGACTTGACAGCAATCTTCAGTATCTCATCCTCCGAGATGCCAAGCGATCTCTGCTGACGCTCCAGATAGAACTTTCCGGCATCGATAAGCACCTTCTTCGGCACGAGTCCGACTATCTCTGCGCCAGTCACTCGCAGTCCGCGGGTCGACGCAGCACGGCACACTTCCTCAAAAGCGATATGAAGAGGAGTCGCCTCAATATCGGTAATGTTCATCGACACCTGTGCGATGCCGTATTCGTCGATGTACCAGCCTATCGCCTTGCAGCCCTTCAGGGTTCCGGGTATCCAGATCTGCTCTCCGGCATCGTTCTTAAGCAGCGCGCCCGTGAGCGAGCCGCCTTCACGGGCCTTGCGCCCCTTCTCGCGCACGTCGAAGGCGACCGCCATCGCGCGCCGCGTGGAAGTAGTATTCAGATTGAAATTCACCGCCACCAAAAAACCGCGGGCGCCAACGTTAGTTGCGCCTGTCCTGGCAACACGATCGTTCCAAACGTCTCCGAAATCGGGCTTACGTGCAGGATCCGCCATCTTCTCCGGCAGCGCCTCATATTCGCCTGCCCTGCAAACAGCAAGGTTCCTGCGCTCGGGCACGTAGGCCGCCGCTTCGTAGCAGTAGCACGGTATGCCCAGCTCTGTCCATAACCTTTCCGCGAGCCCACGGGCGAGCGTGGCGCACTCCTCCAGCGTGATCCCGCTCACGGGGATGAGAGGCAGCACGTCCGTCGCGCCGCTGCGCGGATGGGCACCGTGGTGACGGCGCATATCGATCAGCTCCGCCGCCTTCTCCGAGCCCTTGAACGCAGCCTCCACGACCGCCTCCGGCTCGCCGACGAAAGTCACCACCGTGCGGTTGGTCGCCTCGCCGGGATCCACATTCAGCACCTTCACTCCGGGCACGGCAGCGATGGCCGCCACTATCGCATCGATGACACTTTTATCACGTCCCTCGCTATAATTCGGGACACATTCGACTATTCTTTTCATAATGAACAACTTTCATCAGAACACATAGACTTGTGAAGCGACGCGGCACCTGAAACGCCCAGCGCTTTTGCCACCTTCTCGGCGACCACCGTCCCGAGCTCGATCTTACCTTCTTTGTCGATAAGGTAAAGCGACGGTATCCACTTGATATGATAGGCCTCTCCGACCTTCGATTCCTTCTTCCCGGTAGGTTCGAATAGCTGCACTCCGCCGAGGTAATTCTCTTTGACATAAGTTTCGAACGCCTCGCGGGTCCTGTCGAAGGAGACGCTGACGAATGCTACTTCAGACGGGTCTGCGGCTGTCATCATTGCTTTCAGTTCAGGCACTTCAGCCCGGCAGTCCGGACACCACGAAGCCCAGAACACCAGCACCACCTTCCTGCCGCGAAAGTCGCTGATGCTGACCGGCTTTCCTGCGATATCGTTCAATGTGAATTCGGGAGCCGGAAAGCCCGCTTTGAGCATATCAACGGCGTAAGTGAGGTCGAGATCTTCCGCCTCCTGCGCAAATGTTGCCTGTACCATAAACAATAAAGAGATAAGGATGAGTATTTTTCTCATAAACTATATGTGGTTCCGTCTTGTAAAGGTAGCAATAATTCAACGGATTTTGATTAACTTTACAAGACTACACGGATAATAACGCCAAAACAATAATATGAAACAAACGCTACTAACAGTTCTAGCCTTGTTCCTGGGCGGATTACTGCTTTTTGCTGCGCCGCCGCAGAAGAAGGTAACCGTCACCGGTGTCGTGCTGGACGACATCGACCTCCCTATCCCGGGAGCGGCGGTAATGGTGAGAGGCAGTTCCCGAGGTGTCATCACTGACAACGACGGACAGTTCTCCATCGAAGTCGCTCCGCACGACGTCCTCATCTTCCAGTTCCTCGGCTTCGAGGACGAAGAAATCAAGGTGGGCGACCAGCTGCACATCGTCGTGAAGATGCGCACCATCGCCTCCGCCCTCGATGAAGTGACGGTCGTGGCCTATGGTACCCAGCGCAAAGCCTCGGTTATCGGATCCATCAGCACGGTGAACACGGAACTCCTCAAGACCGGCGTGGGCCAGGTGTCTTCCTCGCTCGCCGGCAAGATGGCCGGTCTCGTGGTGCTTCAGCGCACCGGTGAGCCCGGCGCAGGTGCGGACTTCTGGATCCGAGGCATCAGTACTTTCGGCAACACGGCGAACACACCGCTTGTCCTGGTGGACGGCGTGGAGCGCAGCCTGGACCTGGTGGATGCGGACGACATAGCTTCGTTCAGCATCCTCAAGGACGCCACCGCCACAGCCCTCTACGGTGTCCGCGGCGGTAACGGCGTGGTGATCGTCACCACCAAGCGCGGTTCCGAGGCAGCTCCGAAAGTGAATCTGAAAATCGAATACGGTGCCACCCAGCCCATCAAGATCCCCAAGATGGCGAACACGGAGCAGTGGATAGACTTCTTCAATCAGGTCAACCTGGACGCCGGCAACGACGCGCCCATCTCCGACTACCAGAAGGAACTTTACTTGAACTCCTGGAGGGTGAACGGCTATGATTCCCGCACCGGGTACGATTCTGACCTCTACCCGAGTGTGGACTGGGTGAAGACCATCTACAAAGATATGGCGAACACCAGCCGCTACAACGTCAGCGTCAGCGGCGGTACCAAGATGGTCCGTTACTATGTGGCGGGTTCATACTACTTCGAGGACAGTATCCTCAACAACGAAAGTGACGATCGCTACGACGCGTCCCTGAACTATCGCAAGTTCAACTTCAGAGCGAATACGGACATCAACATCACGCGCAGCACCGAGCTCGGTCTTTCGATTTCGACCCAGTACAACATCAAGAATCAGCCGGCCTCGAGCCTGGGCGATATTTACACATACACGCTCCTGATGACCCCTATCGCCATCCCCACCCATTTCTCGGACGGCACGCTCTCCAGGGCGCTTGTGGGTCACAACCCGTGGAACGACCTCAACGCAGTCGGCTATTCGAAGAACTACCAGATGACTGCGCAGTCTATGATCTCTCTCACCCAGCACTTCGATGACTTCGCCGACTGGCTCCAGGGCCTAAGCGCGAACGCCAAGTTCTCCTGGGACGCCTGGAATTCGGCCACCATCCAGTTCGGCATCTATCCGTCCATCTACCGCGCTGTCGGCCGTGCTACCGAAGCCGATGAACTGGGCGAGTACAAACTCCTCACCGAGCAGGTGCAGGAAGGTAACAACTATATGGGCCTGAGCACCGGTCACGACGGAACTATGACTATCTACGGCGAAGCCTCGCTCAACTACGAGCGCGAGTTCAAGCACGCCCACCGCGTGGCCGGCCTGCTTGTGTTCACCATACGCAACAGGCAGCTCTTATTCCCCGGCTCATATATCTATGCCTTCCCATATAGGTATATCGGTCTTGCAGGACGTGTTTCATATTCTTACAAAGACCGTTATTTCGCGGAGGCGAACTTCGGTTACAACGGTTCCGAAAACTTTGCGCCGGCCAACCGTATGGGCTTCTTCCCGTCTGTCGCGGTCGGTTACATACTGAGCAACGAACCATACTGGGAAGACATCTCCGATGTGTTCAGCTTCCTGAAGTTGAAGGCATCTTATGGAGAAGTAGGTAACGACCAGATGATGGGCAGCCGTTTCGCTTTCAACACTGAAATGAACACCGGCGCCGCAGGTTTCTCCTTCGGAGAAGCGAACAAGAAGAACTGGGCTGCCGGTATCGCCACAGCGAAGAGGGGCGACGACTCCGTGGGCTGGGAAACCGCCCATAAGGCAAACATCGGTATCGAGACGAAATTCTTCAACCAACTCTCTGTCAATGTGGATGTCTTCCGCGAGCAGAGGGAAGGTATCTATGTCGCCCGTCAGATGACACCGTCCGTTGTGGGCGAGAATGCCGCGCAGTATGCAAATATCGGCCGTCTGATGAACCAGGGATTCGAGTTGAACGTGGAATACGAAAAGATGTTCGCCAACGGCTTCTATCTCTCCGGCCGCGGAAACTTCGGATGGAACCGTAACAGAAAACTCTATGACGACATACCCGCGCAGATCTGGGCTTATCAGAACACCTACGGTTACACTGTTTACCAGCAAAGGGGACTTATAGCGGAAGGCCTGTTCGAAAGCCAGGAAGACATCGACACCTGGCCTAAGCAAACCTTCGGCGACGTCAAACCCGGCGACATCAAGTATCGCGACGTGAACGGCGACGGCGTAATCGATGTGTTCGACGTGGTGCCGATAGGTTTTACGCACGTTCCTGAAATGAACTACGGCTTCGGTATCAGCGCCTCCTACCTCGGTTTCGATGCGTCAATCTTCTTCAGTGGTGTGGGCAACTACACCCGCTTTATCTACGGAGCGAACCTCTACGGCGCCAGCACCAATATGGACCAGCTCGGCCAGATCTATGAAGATGTGGCCGTGAACCGCTGGACTCCTGACAATCGCAACCCGAACGCCCCTTATCCTCGTTTAACTCTCAATAAGAGCGAAAACAACCAGTTCGCCTACTGGATGGATAACCAGAGCGCCCTCAGCACCTATTGGCAGAGGGATATGAGTTTCCTCCGTCTGAAGAACGCAGAAATCGGTTACTCTATTCCTAAACGCATCACACGCAAGATGGGAATGAGCACCATCCGATTCTACGTGCAGGGCGTGAACCTTCTCACTTTCTCGAAGTTCAAACTCTGGGATCCGGAGTTGAATGCTTCCTATGGTAATATCTATCCTCAGATGAGGACGGTATGTTTCGGTGCAAACGTTAATTTCTAGGGAGGAGCAAGTAATGAAAAAGTTAACAATCATACTTATTGCGGTCGCAGCGCTGATACTTTCAGGCTGCAGCAAATTATATGAGGATTATCTTGGCGTGGAACTCCACGACCAGGCTTCCCTGGAGGAAATTTTCTCCCAGGGCAATACGGCCCACAGATATCTGCGCCATATCTATTCGTTCATTCCCGAAGATGAATCCATCTCCAACCGCGAAGGCTGGGTGGTGGCCCGCTCGGATGAGGCCCAGTTCTCCTGGACTATGTGGGTGTATTACCTGATTTTCAGGGAAGGCAATTACTCTTCGGCGACCACGGTCAACGCCGCCGGCTTCCTCACCTGGGAGAAGTTCTACCAGGCCATTTCGCAGTGTACCGTCTTCATCAACAACATTGACCTGATGAAGGAGTACAACAATAAAGGCGCGGATGAACTCGCGCGCATCAAGAAGCAGATGAAGGCCGAGGCCAAATTCCTCCGCGCCTACTATTACTACTGCCTGATCCGCCAGTACGGACCTGTCTACATCTGGATGGATTCGGAGGGCAATCCCGTTACTCCGGACATCAAGGCCGACGGCACCACCATCGAGCGCAACACGATGCCGGAATGCTTCAAGTTTATCCTCGATCAGCTGGACGAGGCTATAGCCGAACTTCCCGTCCACGTGGGAGATTACGGCGAGATAGCCCAGGATTGGCAGGGCCGCGCCACCAAAGGCGCCGCTATGGCTGTCAAATGCCGTGTGGCTATGATGCAGGCTTCTCCTCTCTACAACGGCCAGAACGGAACCGGTCTCTACGACGACTTCGTCAGCAAATACAACGGCAAACCGTTTATGTCCACCACCTATGACGCGACCAAGTGGGACTACGCCGCCCAAGCCAATAAAGACCTCATCGATCTTGCGGACACGGGTGAGTATGCTCTCATCACGGACGCCAGCACCAGTACGGACAAAATGCAGGCTGCGGCGGACAACTACCAGGCCATTTTCCAGAAACCTTGGAACAAGGAGACCATTTGGGGATGGTGGAAGCGCGAGTCATCAGAGTACGGCTCCTACCTCGCCGGCGCAGGCCAGATTATGTGCTGCGCCCTCGCTCCTCAGATCGAAGGCGTCGGCGGTTATGCCGGCATCACTCCTTCGCTGAAGCTCGTGGACGCTTTCCCGATGCAGGCGACAGGCCGCTACCCGCTCCAGCTGGGCAATATGTACCAGAAGACCAACGGCCGTCTGGATTATTCGAAGCCCAACGTGGATCCGCTTTCCGGCTATGAAGCCGGCAACACCGGCACCGCTGCAGACTGGAAGGAGGGTTACAAAGTCCCCGTCAACGCAGATTGGGCTCCCGCCTTCAAGGCGCACTACAGCACGGTGGGCCGCGACGCCCGCTTCTACCAGTGCATAGTGCCCAACGGCTTCCCGTGGCCGAACGAGAACAAGAAGAAGTTCTTCACCTGCTACAACAACAGCGAGTGCACTTCTCCGTTCAGAACCTCCGGCGACTCGAACCGCGCGGGTTATATGTGGCGCAAGTGGTACCCGACCAACAGGCAGTTGGACAACTGGCAGGCCTACCAGATGAGCGTGGTCTACCCGTCCATCCGCCTTGCCGAGATTTATCTCAACTATGCAGAATGCCTGGTGGAGAAACCCACCCCGGATCTCGCAACAGCCTGCGTTTACCTCAATAAAGTTCGCGACAGGGCAGGACTCAACAAAATTGAAGATGCATATCCCGGTATCAATTCGAACAAAGACCTCCTGCGCGAAGCTATCCGTATGGAGCGTATGGTGGAGCTTAACGGTGAGGCCGTTCGCCACTACGACGCAGTCCGCTGGATGATAGCTCCCGAGGAGTACACCACCGAGAACTGGACGCTCCATTGCAGCGCCACCACTTACGAGGAGTCGTGGGAGAGAGTCTCCGACGATTATCCCGGAGGTAAACCGACCTTCACCGACAGAGACTACCTCTTCCCGATTTACTCCGGACACCTCGCACAGATGACCAATATGACCCAAAACCCCGGATTCTGATGATGAAAAAGATTATACTTCTGGGCTTTGCAGCCCTCTGCCTCGCGGCCTGCCACGACTACCGCGACGACTATATGGTCTCCGACTCGGTCTATCTGCGCAGCGCAGACGCCTCACTCTTGATGGAGTACTCCGTCTACGACGCAGTGAACCGCATAGGCGTTATCAAGGCCGGCAAGGGATTCGAACCCTGCACCGTGACTCTCTCCATCGACAATTCGCTGGTGGGTGACTACAACTACGAAAAGAACACGGACTATGTCCCGCTGCCCAAATCGCTCTACAACGCGACTGCTATTGACGGAAAGACTCTG
Organism: Bacteroidales bacterium; assembly: GCA_017615435.1. The sequence continues at coordinate 57,485 of JAGAAF010000051.1, read as the reverse complement.
ACCTTCGCGGCCAATGATACCCGAGCCCTGGTGGACATAGTGTGGGATCCGGCCGAAATGGTGGCTGAAATGAGCAGCACGCCGGACAAGTATGTGATTCCGATCTACATAAAGAGCGCCTCTATCGACATTCAGGAGGCGAAGAGGCTCCTGCTCGTCAGACCGATTATGGCCACCCTCGCTCCGCGCGCGGCGTCCAACCCCGTCACCTGCAAGGAGAACAGCACGGCCACAGTCAAACTCGGCCTGGTTCTGAGCACCCCGATAGACACCAAGGATGTCACCGTGAAACTCGCGTTCACTCCGAGGGCCTTCTCGGCCGGCGGCAAGGACTACGCCGCCGCTCCTGCAGGGTCGGTGACCCTGCGCAAGGAGAGCGTAGTCATCCCCGCCGGCGTGTCCGAGATCGACTTCCAGGTGGATCTGGATATGAACGGAGTGGCGGTTGACTATGTGGGAGGCGACATCGCCATCACCGGAGTCGAGGTCCGCAAGACCTCCAACCCGGACAAGGCCCGCGCCGACGAATCGGACACCGAAGTACTCACATTCCTGCCCGTCACACAGAATACGATGGCGGTGCTCGTGACAAGAACCAAGAAATGAGATTAAGGTTTCCTGCATTGCTCCTGGCCGTTCTGGCCCTGGCTTCGTGCAATTCCGCTCAGGTTAAACAACTGAAGGAGGAGAACGAAGCCCTGAAGGCCGAGAACCATAAACTCGTGCTCGAGAGGAATGCCTACGCCGCTCAGGTGGACGAGATCTACCGTCTGCCGAGGGCGCCGAAGGTGGTGGCGCAGCCGCCCGTGCTGTTCACGGATATGCTGCTGTGCTACGGCGGCAGCCCCAACCGCGTCTAACTGGGCGTCTGGGACGCCGACCGCTTCGCCGCGTCGGTCACCTGGACCGACCCTTCCGGCAGGGAGCACTGGCTGTTCGACGGCTTCCTCGCCATCGAGCCGCGCCTCTGGGGCCGCGCAAGCGAGCCCGTGGACGTGGCCTTGGCCTGCGAGGATATGGGCGGAATGAAGATGAGCGGACACAAGGAGCACTGGCAGGAGCTGATAGATTTCTGGATGAAACCCGGTTACGGCTTCGCGGCGCTTGACGAAGCGATCGACCGTGCCGCGCAGCGCATCGGCGAGCCGCCCTACAAGCGCAAGGTGGTGATGAACCTGCCGGACGCTATCCTTCACGAATATTTCGAAGTGCTCGATTCGCGCACCAAATACTGGGGCTCGGTAGACGGCAGGGAGCTGGATTTCGCCGACCCGGCCGACCGTTTCGCGGCGTGCCGCTGGTACATAGACACTATGAACGCGGCATTCGCGGCGGCAGGTTTCAAGCATATCGAGCTTATCGGCTACTACATCCATTCGGAGGAGATACCAACCCTCACGCGCGGATGGCGCTGGCCGTGGAAGAGACTCAACGAATACCTCCCGGCGGTCGCTTCGTACCTGCACGGGCAGGGGCAGTACATTACCTGGATCCCGTATCGCGAGGCGGCCAGCTACGACCGCACTGAAGAACTCGGAATCGACTACACGTGGATGCAGCCCAACTACTACTGGGAGGGCGACCGCTACCCGTTCGAAGCCTCTATGAAGATGATAACGGACAACGGCATCAGTATGGAGTTCGAGTTCGACGACAGGCTCACGATGAGCAACCGTCCGGGCGAGGAGCAGCGCCGCCGCTTCTACCTCTATATGGACCACGCGAAAAGTTCCGGTCTTTACGGATCCCGTTCGTTCGCCTACTACCAGAACACGGACACTATGCGCAATCTTCGTGATGCACAGGGTCCTGAGGCGCGGAAAGTCTATGACGATCTGTGCTCTTTCGTGGCGTCCAATCCTCTCAGAAAGAAAGTAATCAGATGATCCTCAAAAGAATGATGACAGCATTTTTACTCGCCGCGATGCTCTGTGTGTCGTGCGGCCCGAACGAGCCTGAGGAGCCAAAGGCTGAAAAGCCCGTTGCCAACGTCATTCTTGGCGAGACGGGGAGCAATTTCATCGGTGTGGAGGTGAAACTCATCCACGCTTCGAAGGTTTGGCTCCTGCCTCTGCCGGACGACGAAACAGTCCCTGCCGCATCGGACGTGAGGTCATCAGGTACGGCGTTCGAGGTGGGGAAAGGCAGGCTGAACGGTCTTAAACCGTCTACGTCATACGCGCTCTACTATTGCCCCGAATCGGACAAGGGAGTCCTGGGCAGTGTGTCGTCGCTGGCATTCCGCACACTCAAGGCTGAGCCGTATGCCTGGGAAACGTCGCGTACGGACATCCCGTTCTTTGCGGATCTGGCGCTGATCTATGGCGGCTCGACCCGCACCCCGAGATACTGGGATGTGGAGCGCATCCGCAGCCACGTCACCTGGACCGACCCGAAAACAAAGGAGGAAAAATGGCTTTTCGACGCATTCCTCGCGCTCGAGATGCGTAATGCTTCATATTCCGAACCCCGCGCCCTCACCATAGGTATCAAAGATTGGGAAGACAATTCCATCCCGATGAAGGCCGGCAGAAAGGAGGAAGCGATTGAATTCCTGGACTACTGGTTCGCGGAAGGCAACGGCTTCGTGGCGCTGGATCAGGCAGTAGGGGAGGCAATCACCCGTATCGGTCCTCCGCCGGTATCCCGTAAGGTAATAGTGATGATGCCCGATATCCCTATCCACGAGCGCTACAACGTTATGGAATCGTCCACAACCTACTGGGGCGAGGTCGGAGGAAAGACTCTCGATTTCGCCAACCCGGCGGACAGGGTAGAAGCCTACTGCTGGTTCGTGGATGAGGTCCGCGCCCGTTTCGCCGCAGCGAACTTCCAGAACATAGAACTCGGCGGTTTCTACATTATGAGCGAGGAGCTCGCCTCTATGCGCTCCGGCCTGGGCGGCCACGGCGGCGACACCATCGACGGGCAGCTGCGCGACGGATGGGAGGTAAAAGCCAAGTCGTGGGACGACATCTTCCCGGCCGTGTCCAACTATATCCATCTCTACAAAGAGTCGGTCGTGTGGATTCCGTACCGCTGCGCGGCCGGCTTCCGCTACTGGGACGAATTCGGCATCGACTACGCCTATATGCAGCCCAACCGTTTCTGGGACACGAACAACGTAAACCCTATGTCGTCGTTCTTCTACCAGATCTCCACCTACAGGCTCAATATGGAGCTCGAGTTCGACGACCGCCTGATGAGGCATCCCGTGGACGGGTCCGACTCGTCGTACAAGGAAGGCGAAGACTACAACACCTATCGCAGCCGCTGGCGCGAGTACATCGACGGTATGCAGAACGCAGAGGTCTATGGCCACAAGCAGCTTGCCGTCTATATGGGAGGCGATTCCTTCAACAACCTCCGCCAGAGTTCGGATTACGAAGAGAAAGCGCTTTTCAACGAATTCTGCCGCTTGATCGCGGAAGATCCCCTGAAAGAAAACAACAGATAACAATCAGCATATGAAAAAGATTCTCTACTCTGTCATTGCAATTGCAGCAGTCTTCGCGATAGGCTCCTGCAACCCTGTAAACGAGGAGACTCCCACTCCTGACAACACACCAGTCTTCGAGATCGATGATCTCGAGGCTCTCCCCGCAGCAGCGGGCACATTCTCGGTAGGCATAACCACCAATGTGGAATTCACGGTGGAGATACCGGATGATATCAACTGGCTGCGTTATGTGGAAACCAAGTCGGCCGAGCCGGTCGTTTCCGCAGCCAAAAAATCAGTCGTGTTCGCAATCGACCTGAACGAGGCTGACGAGATGAGGCAGGCCCGCGTCAAGTTCCTCGACACTGCCGGCGAGCAGCTCAAGGCTCTCACCATCATCCAGAAAGCCGGCGGCGGAATTGAGTTCGATGTGACTGCTCCCGATGACGTCCCCGTGACCGGCGGCACCATCACCCTTACCGTCAGTTCCAACGTGCCTTATGAAGCCAAGCCGGAAGTGGACTGGATCACAGTTAAGAGCGTGACCGCCACTGCCGCAGAGCTCGAAATCGCTTCCAACGGCACTGTGGAGGCTCGCGACGGTAAGGTCAATTTTGTTCGCGAAGGCACCGATAAACTCATCGGAGAAGTTACTATCCACCAGATGGAGCCGAATGTCATCCTCACAACTCCTGAAGGATCCACCGGCTTCGACAATATTGTATATGCAAATCTTGCATACCTCGCTCTTGAATCAGGCCCTGCTGAAATCGTTCTGGCCAAGGGTACGCACAAAGGTGATTTCACCGCTCATTCCGCCGGAGTTCCTCTTACTCTGACAGGTAACGGGGTGGCCACTCTGGACGGAACAATTGAAATCGACGGAGCCGCCGTGACGGTGAAGGATCTGACCATTGCTCCTTCCGAGGAGGGCAGCCTTCCTGTTTTTGATACTGACTACAAATACCAGCACGGTATATTCGTTCACAGGGCAGGTTACGGCGTCCGCCTCGAAAATGTCAGGATCGATATGGACAAACTCGGCGCAGATGCGACCGGTATCTTCCTGCTGAACGAGGGCGACAAGGGCACGCAGACCGATGTTATCAAGAACAGCACGGTCGACGGCGGCAACGGCGGACATCGCCTGATGCAGGCCTATGGCGCAAAGGTGAACATCACCGGCAGTACCTTCAAGAACCCGAATTCGGGCTACGCCGTCCGCTTCGGCAATAAGGGCGGTCAGGTCCTGCTCGCGAGCAATATCTTCGAAGGCACGGCCGCCTGCGCGGTACACTTCAACGGCCTCGAGGAATCGACCATAACGCTCGGCAACGGAACCAAGGACAACAACAAGTTCAACGGCACCTTCGATATGACCTATAAGGCCAACACCGACGTGGCTGCCGCGGCTGCCGGCAATACCTTCGCTCCTCCAGTGTCATACGATGGCGGAAAGGTTTCCGTGATCGTGGATCCCAACGCTCCCGCTACTCTCGAGCGCGTGTGGGGCTACTACAACGGCACGAAGGGCGAATGGGATGATGCTATCGTTTCCCCCAGGACCAACGAGAACTGGAACCGCAACGGTATCATCTCCGGCGACTATGTCTATGTACCTATCTGCGGCTCTTCAGACGACAAGTACGGTGTGGCGGCGTTCGACCTGCTCACCGGCGAATATATCCGCACCATTACCACCGGTTTCACCAAGGAAGGAACCTTCTGGACCTGCGGTATCGCGAAGATGGCGGGCGATGAGGCCGATGTGATCTATGTCTGCAACATGGCTATGACCAACGACAGCAAGACCGAAGATCTGGTGGTCTACCGTCTGATCGAACCCGATTCAGAGGGCATGCCTACTGCGGCGGAGGTTGCTATGCGTTACACCGTTCCGAAGGGAGAGCGTTATGGAGACAAGATGACCACCCTGGGCGACGATGCCGACGGTCTGCTTATGTTCGTGTCGTTCTATGATAATAAGGATGCTCACCAGTATCGTCAGCAGGTCGAGTTCCGCATCACGGACGGCGTGGTCGAATCCACTCCGGATAACCTCTCTGCGGCTCTCGTGGGCCAGGGTGGTTCCGTCACCGGCGGCGTCTATGTCCTTGCCACCACTGGCGGCGGCCCTTCCGTGACCGGACCAAGCATTACCCGTCAGGCTATTTACGGAACCAACTTCGATATGAGGTTCGCAGTGGGCTGGTACTGGGGCGATCATTCCGATCAGTGGTACAACTGCTTGATCGACGACACTTCCAACTGGAGTGTGGATCCCGGTTCCATCCTGACCAATGTAGGCTATTACGACGACTGCTGCCTTGACCCGCACCTCTTCTGGGTTGACGGAATGCGTTATCTGACCTACACAGTCGTGAAGCAGGAGTCGGATACCCATTCGAGCGGCTATGTCCGCGTTGTCCGCGTTCCCGATGCTGCCGGCACCTCGGCCTACTTCGTGCTCAACTTCCTGTGGGCAGTCCGCGAGGATGCTTCCGCATTCCAGCGCTACCCGCTCGGTGATCCGGACGACTTCAACGCTTCCGGCCACGAAGGCACCAACAAGACCGGTTACTGCGACATCGCATACCGTGGCGATGACGTCTACGTCCTCGCAGGCATCACCTCCACCGGTATGTCCGTGTTCAAAGTAGAATAGCGTGGCGGCTAAGTGCCTGACACACAGCGTAATACTAAAAGTCGACTCCAAAAATCTCGGAGTCGACTTTTAATAACTGTCTGAAAACCAGGCGGTTGCGCGCCACGGGGTTAAATCAACGATAAGGCGACCTCCATCATGTTGGTGAAGGTCGTCTGGCGTTGTTCGGCAGTGGTCTTTTCTCCGGTCAGGATGTGGTCGGAGATGGTGAGGATGCCGAGCGCGCGGTTGCCGCTGCGGGCGGCGTTCATATAGAGCGCGGCAATCTCCATCTCAACAGCCAGAACTCCCATCTTAATCCAGCCTTTGGTATTGGGGTTCTCACGGTAGAACAGGTCGGATGAGACGACGTTGCCCACCATGTAATTCAGCCCCATCTTCTCGCAAGTATCTGCTGCCCTGCGAAGCAGATTGAAGTCTCCGATAGGGGCGAACATTCCGTCCAGTTCATACTGGTCCGCATAGTTGGAGTCAGTGCAAGCTCCTTCTGCCAGGACCAGATCGCCCAGGTGAAGGTCTTTATGGTATGCGCCGGCCGAGCCCACCCGGATGATGGTCTTCACGCCGTAGAAGTGATAGAGTTCATAGGTGTACAGGCCAATCGAGGGCATGCCCATTCCGTGGCCCATCATGGTCACGCGCTTGCCGTTGTAGGTGCCCGTGTAACCGAGCATTCCGCGTACTTCGTTGATGCAGACCGGATTCTCAAGGTATTTCTCCGCCATAAAGCGCGCCCTAAGCGGGTCGCCGGCCATGATGACGGTTTCGGCTATCTCGCCGTATTTCGCCCCGATGTGGGGCGTAGGAGTATTGTTTGTGCTCATAATTATGTGGTGTTGTTAGTTTCTATGACGGGGTGCTGGCTGGCCAGGGGGCGATGCGGTCGGGGACTTCGAGGGTGCGGGAAACATAGCCCTCTTCGTCGTGGATCTGCGGACGAACGGAGATTTCGCGGCCGTCGTGGAAGATGTGCTGGAGTAGCTTGTCGCTGAAGTTGCCCATCTTCTCACGGCCGAGCATTCCGGTGCTGAGGCACCAGCGGCCGTCTGCGCTCAGCGCCGCCATGCGCTGCAGGGTCTGGTTACGGTCGCCCGTGGCTTCATGGACAGGGTTGAGGAAGATGTCCGTGCCGGCGAGAAGGCTCTGGAAACGGCGGTTCAGCACGGCATTGGCGCTGAAGCGGAAGTCCAGTTTCAAGCCGGTGCCCGACAGAAGACCGGTTTCGCCGCCCTGAAGCACGGTGATGCGGTTCCCGCAGCAGGCAAACTGGCGGCGTTTGAACTCGTCCATCAGTTTGTCCGTCAGGGCTTCGTTACCCTCGATGTCTTCGTCGGTCTCGAACACCTGGCTGGTGTAAAGGTCGAAGAAAAGGCCGCCGTGCATCATAAACAGGGCATTGCGCTGGAACATGCAACTGCTGGGAAGCGATTCTTCGAGTTCGAGTATCGCCACCGAACTCTTGTTCTTGATGTCCTGCTCGGCGTAAAGAAGGTCGTTCAGGTCACGGATAGTGCGCCCGGGGAAAAGTATGAGATCTGCGTCAGACGCATTCACCGCATCGACGAGTATGTCCATCTTATTGTTGGGATTCAGTTCGAAATCGAACCCTATCAATTCTATCTTCATATCAGCACAAATTTAACTATATTTGTAGTAATAATACTAATCTCATAATGACAGACAGAAGATCATTCCTAAAGACAACAGCCGCCGCAGGTGCTGCAGTCGCCGCGGCACCTCTTATCACGGGTTGCAACACGGGTAAGGACAAATATGGCATCGGCCTTAACAAGGGCATTGAGAGCCGCCTGATAGTCGAGAAAGCTAACGCCGTGCCCATCACGGGCACTTTCCTCGATGAAATCAGCACGGACATCCCGCACCAGAACTGGGGCGAGGCGGAGTGGGACCGTGATTTCCGTTATATGAAGCTTTTCGGAATCGACACGGTAATCATCATCCGCTGCGGCCTCCGCAAATGGATGACCTATCCGAGCAAGTATCTCCTGAGCAAGGGTTATTATTACCCTTCGGTGGACCTTGTGGATATGTTCTGCCGTCTTGCTGAGAAATATGATATGAAGTTGTACATCGGCCTGTATGATTCCGACGAATACTGGTACACGGGCGTGTACAACAACGAAATCGAGATCAACCGTTTCATCATCGACGAACTCTGGGAGCGCTACGGCCATTACAAGAGTTTCAAGGGCTGGTATCTCAGCTATGAAATCAGCCGCCGCAGCAAGGGCGCGATAGAGGGCTACCAGAAGCTCGGCCGCCAGTGCAAGGAGCTCTCAAAGAGCGCGGAGTACCCCAACGGCTACCCGACTTTCATCAGCCCTATCATCGAGGGCATCAAGGGCGTGAGCGCACAGAGCGCCCAGCTCCGCAGGGCCGACAGGCCGGATATTATGGAGCATATGCGCGACTGGGACGAGATATTCGAGGGTATTCACGAATTCGTGGACGCGTGCGCGTTCCAGGACGGTTATAACGACTACGATGAGATAGAAGACTATATCTCGGTCAACAAGATGCTTGCGGACAAATGGGGAATGCACAGCTGGACCAATTGCGAGAGTTTCGACCGCGATATGCCCATCAAGTTCCTCCCCATCAAGTTCGACAAACTGCGTATGAAACTCGAGGCCGCAAAGCGCTGCGGAGTGGAGAAGGCGATCACCTTCGAGTTCTCGCATTTCATCAGCCCGCAGAGCGCATATCTGCAGGCCGGACACCTGTACGACAGGTATCTGGAATATTTCGGAAGACTTTAGACTTCGGTCGATCCGTAGAAATGAGTGAGGATTTCCTTCTGGAGGTCCTCATTCAGTGAACGGATGAACGACTTGATGCTCGCCGGCGGGAAGTCCGCAAGGCGAAGGTAAATCATTGCATCCACACAGTCCGAGAAGTCGGGATCCACATTCAGACACGCGACGTGTGCACCGCAGGAGAAGTACTTGCGGAACAGCACGGGGAGCCTGTACTGCCCCTCGGACATAGCTCCGATAAGCCTGTCGAAAGCGTCGATATCTCCTTCGGGAACCTGCAGCAGATCGCCCGGATTCACCCTCAGGTACTTTGGCTTGAAAGGAGTGGTGGGCGTCGCAAACCTGTCCGCATTCGGCAGGGCGAAATCGCGGTGAAGGAAGTACCACGTAAGGCTCTTGTAGAAGTCCGGAAGCGCAGCGCTCATCGTCACAAGCCCGAAGCAGCTGTCGGCATTCGCCCTGACGTTGGCAACACACAGACCGGCGAGGAGAAGCTTGAGCGGCAGTACTTCGCGCTGGTATTTTTCCACTATGAATGAGCGGCCCAGTTCCACCGAATGTGCGAGCATTTTGGGAGCGTCCGAACCGAAGCGGACGAGTGTGCCGGTGTAGAATCCGCTGACCCCGCCGTGGGCCCGCATAATTTCAGAACCGTAGCCTACGCGATATGCACCGACCAGCTGCTCATCCTTCATATGCCAGAGGACGAGATGGTGGTAATAGTTGTCGTACAGGTCCGTGTCCAAAGCCTTGCCAGTGCCCTCTCCAACTGCTCTGAAGGTAACTTCGCGCAGCCGGTAGAGTTCTCGCATCGCGTCGGGCGCCTGGTCGGCCGTAATCAAGTATGCGCGGTAATCTCCGCTTTCGAATATGATACTTCCGCTGATCGCCTCCATCTGCTTGCGGATGAGCTCCGGATCCACGGGCGGGATGATTTCCTGCTCGTTGGAGCTGGTCTGCCGGTGCTCGAAATCGGGCTGGCATTGTGCTTCCAGAGCGTAGCAGCGGTTGCGCAGATATTTGCCGAGTTCGCTGACTCCGAAACCGGCTATCCTGTCGGCAGGAATAGGCTGACCGATACGGACTTTTATATGAGATCCTTTAGCGGCGAGAAGCTCGCGTATGAGGCGAAGGGTCCGGAATCTGGGATGGATACGGCCGAGTCTGTGGAATCTCTTACTGTTTTCACCGTCGAAGTAAATCGGTATGACCGGCAGCCCGGACTTGCGGATCAGCTTCGACATATTGTCCGCCCAGGGTTTGTCTTCAACTATACGGCCTTTACCCACAGCAGTGCGGTTCTTCCCGCGCTGCCAGGTGCCCACTTCGCCGGCCGGGAAGAGGCCGAGCGCTCCGCCATTTGCTATATGGCCGAGAGCGGTTCGTATTCCGCTTACACTCCTGGCTGTGCCGCTCGTGAAATTATCCACCGGAATGAACCAGTCCTTGAGGTTGGGAATCAGGGAGAGAAAATAGGTTGTGAGTATTTTGTAGTCTGGGCGGATCTCGCCTATTATTTTGTTGAGCAGGAGTCCGTCGATAGCTCCGAAGTGGTGGTTGCTGACAGTGATGAAGCCTCCTTCTGCAGGAATGTGCTTGAGTTGTTCCTCGGGAATGTCGAAGGTGACGGGGATGTTCCTGAGCATCTCGTAAGAGAACTCGGGTCCTTCAGTACCCGTATTCTTTGAATATAGTTCATTGAGCCCGTCCACATCCAGGATGTCGTAGACCAGATTGGACAGGATTTTACCAAAGAAACCCTTGAGTCCCAGGGCTTGTTCCTGAAAAGCTTTACGGTCGATCAGTATCTGATTCACAGGTTCGGTTTTTAGTATTTATGAACAAATATAAGTATATTTGTGCAAACCACGCGCGTGCAATGACTTTCAATCTCCTGATTCTTCTGCTTTTTTTGCCTTCGGCCTCAGTGCTGGGCTGGCTGCTGTTGAATTTTATGGTTGCCCGCCGAACCAGCACTTATATGGTGGTTCAGTGGCTGATGTTTACTCTTTTTCTGTTCTTCACGGCTGACGCAATCTATTCGATTCCGGGCATTCCGTCAGAGTTTCTGGTCTACTCGCATCTTGTGACGGTGTTCTCCGCGCCTTGTGTTTTCCCTATCATCTGGCTTTATTTCGACCGTCTTCGCTATGGCCGCAAATTTAAAGCTGTTCATTTCTTTTGGACGCTCATTCCGGTCTCACTCACTCTGACGGCCGTCTCCCTTACTGACACTATTGGTGCCGCCCAGCTTGCCCCCTTCCTCACGGAACTGTATGAAAACGGAACTGTTATTCTTGAAAATTACGCAGGGACCGCCTTCGGGCACTATTATGCCTGGTGCCATACCATCTTCCGCATCGCGATTGTCGGAGAACTTTTATTCGCAGTGGTGTACCTTATGATATACGTGGTGCAGGAAGGCGTGCGTTTCAAGAATTTCCACAATTATTTCGTTCACGATAATCCTATCAGAGTGATTGAACTGCAGATTTATGTCCTTATCATCCCTGCGATTTTCGTCTTGATCAAGGTGCTCTTCACGAAACCTTTTCTGGACACTCATCTGTGGTTGTCGATTTCGCTCAACGTCCTCATATCCGTCAGTACATTCTTCTTTAATCGGGATGCCTGGTTCGGGGCCAGAAAGACCATAACGAGAACACAGGCGAAACACGTAATGATGTACAATTATCACCCGTCCATCAAAGGGCCCATCAAGGAGATTATGGTGGAGGAACTTCTGGAAGATGTGGACCAGGATTTCCTTCTGCGCCTGCAGGACAGGGTGGGTGACCGTCTCCAGCACGCACAGTCGATGACTCCGAGGGAAATGAACGCCGTGAAGGACATTCTGTTCGGTTCAGCCGGCAATCCCTGGGACGACAGCCTGCTTACGCGTTTCCAGACTGTTATGCTCAACGAGCAACTCTTCCTTCAGCCCAGTTTGAGCCTCCAGGACATTGCGGAGCGTTTGCATACCAACAAGACTTACATCTCCAAGCTCGTCAACAATACCTACAATTTGAGTTTCCCCGAGTTCTTAAATACGCTTCGCATCGACTATGCCCAGCAGTACATAAGAAATCACCCGAACGCCAAACAGGAAGAGATAGCCAGGGCCAGCGGATTCCTCAGTGCTTCCACATTCAACAATATTTTCCGTAAGATAACCGGACTGACACCCAAGATGTGGGCGCTCAAAATGCCTTCACAGTAGCCTCAGGCCCTGTTTTTAGCCACAAATACGGAAGGCGTAACTCCAGTATATTCCTTAAATGCCGTTGTGAAGTACGACGGCGAGCGAAAACCGCATTCTGAAGCGATCTGCGCCATCGGCATTTCACTCTGGAGAAGGTAGTATTTAGCGACCTCCATTCTTTTGTCTCGGAGAAGGGCGGAAGGGGAGAGTGAGCCTTCTGCCTTGAGTTTCCGGTTAACGTGAATTCTACTCACGCCCGTCAGCTCTGCAATGGCGTCCACGTCGAAATCCGGATCCTTATAATGCTCGTCGATAAGCATCATAACACGTGTTGTGAATTCGCTGGATTTCGTCACAGGTGTCGCCTTCTTAATCGCCTTTTCGACAGGCTTTTCGGGCTCTATTTCCAGCTCAGAATGCTGATCTTCCACCTTGGCCTCTACTGCATCAACAATTCCCTCATAAAGGGGATTTATAACCTTAGTATTTTCTTCTGAAGGCTTTCTCTTTCTCAGCAAAATACCGGCCGTAATCAGACCGCCAAGAGCTATGATACTGATGAGAATGATAAGCCAAATAGTGCTCTTAGAGCCAGTCTGTTTGGTATATGTTTCAAATTCTAAAGGTAACAAATTCGAAACATCTCCCACTCCTGACCATTCAATAACGGTTCCGTCTTCTGCAAGTCTTGCGACTTTGTCTTCGCCGAAAATCCAGACATAAGTGGAGTCCGATGAGAGCTTTAGATTGACCGGTTTAAAAGGGATGTTGACCGACGATTCGATGCTTTCGGTCTGAGGATTGAAAGAGAATAATTTCGTCACAGACGACAGCATCAATTTATTCGTCTTGGGAAGGTAAATTGCACTGGAAATTTCCTCATCTCCAAGTGACCTATTCTTGAATCCGTCTTTAGCGGTGTAACTGGTTAGCGCTCCTCCCGCTCCAAGGATCCAGAGTTTTGCGTCGGAGTCAAAGCATATGTATATAATAGAGTCTGAGGCCAGTTTCCCTCCAGAAGCTCCGAAATGAAGCCTGCTTCCTGTTTTACTCAGGCGATATAGGCCGTTTCCTGCAGTTCCCATCCAGAGTGAACCGTCTCTGGGGCTTTCAGCCATACAGGTAACCTCTGTTTCTGGTGTATTTTCCGGGTTCTGCCCATATAATGGCCTATAATGGCACACACACACCATTATGGCCAGTATTGCTCCTGCTTTTACTAACCTTGTTGTCATATTCAAATATATATAATTCTCTTAAAACTGCCTCATTGTCAGGGAAGTAAGATGTTAATTATTTGTTAATATAAATCTTTTAAAAAGCTATTTACAACAATCAGCAATTCGATTAATGGCTTTTTTGCTCATTCGTTTACGCGTTTTAGCAATGAATTTTGCAATTGTAAATACTTTTTGAAACGTAAATCAGCATATGGAGGGCACTCTGTGGTGTTTTAGCTGTTCTAGACGGGTGTTTCGAAACGTTTCGAAACATAGCCCCCCCCCTGTAATGCCTCTAGAAGGCACCTGTCAAGAATCAAAAACTAAATAATTTGTCTTTTTAATCATTCAGAAATAATTTTCAAAAGATTATAAAAATTCTTTTTGTAAATAAAAATTTTGTATTACCTTTGCGCTCATTACAGGTGGAATTCAACCTTAATGCTAGCTGGCTGATCACACCTGATTTTTTTCAAAAGATTTAGCGTTAAATGCTGACAGGACGTATCACATCACGTGTTTTTGCCTCCATTGCGACCAGGTTTGCGGTGGTGCTCCTGCTGGTATTTTCCAACGCTTTTTTTGTACGCGCGCGTGGTATTGACCCGGCTGCAGACGCTCGCGTACGTGTGACCTTCCCCTTCGATTCTGCTGAACTTGTTTCCGACTATATGGCGAACGAGTCCTCCATCGCAATCATCGATGATGTTCTCAATTCCTCCAACGGCAGTGTCGATGTCCAGATAGTTTCTTATTCTTCTCCTGAAGGCCCCGAAGCTTATAACCTCTATCTTTCCAGGCTTCGTGCTAACGCGGTTAAGAATTACATCCTTTCTTCCGTTCCCGGAGCTAATCCTTCTATTCGCATCGCTTCTTATGCAGAGGCCTGGGAGCAGTTCCGTAAATACATAGTTTCCGACAAGACTCTCGATGAAGATGCTCGCCTCGAACTGCTTCTTATTATCGATTCAGATAACACCCTTGACGAAAAGGAGGCTTTGATCAAGGCTGATCCTCACTACAAAGCACTCTACAGGCGTTATTTCCGCTCTCTGCGTTACGCTGATATCTCGCTGAGAATTAAGAATTTGCCAGAAGCCGTGCAGTCGGCAGCGGATTCGACAATTTCAGAAACCGCCGACAGCGCGCGCGTCGACACGCTTATGCGCCTTGAGAGGCTGCCCAATATACTTACCAAAGCTACCGTTCAGGGTGACACCACTTCGACTGTGATTTTCGAGCAGCCCGCAGAGCCCACAGATACCGTTGCAAGGGAATATGTGGAGGTTCGCAATATGATTGCGGCGGTAAAGACCAACCTTCTTGCCGATGCTTTCTCGGTAGTCAACCTCGAGGTCGAGGTCCCTGTGTGGGAGCGCGTTTCGCTTATGTGGGAGGTTACCACCCCTTGGTGGGAGACCGGTAACAAATACGCGCTTCAGATTCTCGAAATGGGCGCCGAGGTGCGTTACTGGTTTAACCCTTGGGAGCAGGAGGGCGTGGAGAAACTTCGCGGTCTCTTTGTCGGACCTTACCTGATGACAGGTATCTTCGACTTCCAGTGGGACAAGTCCTTCAACTATCAGACTCCCCACGTCGGAGCCAATGTGGAGGCGGGTTCCTGGAGCGCCGGACTTACCGCGGGATTCTCGATGCCGGTCGGCAGGGAGAAGAAGATGAACCTCGAGTTCAGCATCTCCGCAGGTTATCTCTACGCACCTTATCAGCACTATTATCCCGCTGACGACTACTCCAAGCTTTACAAAGACTTGGCAGTGGGCGCCAGGGCGAACAAGATATATTTCGGACCGACCAAGGCTAAGATTTCCCTGGTCGTGCCTATAACCATCCCCACGGGGAAAAAGAAGGAGGTGAGGTATGAATAATCGCTTCTTCCGCATCCTCTTCTCCGTACTCCTCGTGGCCCTTATGGCCGTGAGCTGCCAGCTCCGTGACCTCGAGGATCCCAGCCAGGTGACTGCGATCGACATCAGGGTCAACGTGCAGGCCGTGACCAATGTGAACACCAACATCCGTTCCAGCGTCCATCTCTACTCCAGCAACACTACCCTCTGGGACGAGAAACTTGAGCAGCTCGATCCGAGCGTGATGCGCGTGCTCGTTTACAACCCGAACACCGACAAGCTCCTCACCGAGAAGCTGATTTACGCAAACGGCGTGGACGAACACGGTAACAGGACATTCAAGGGAGATCTCGGTATCAGCTACGGTGACTATAACTTCCTTATCTACAACTTCGACACCCCGACCACTCAGGTTACCAACCTCGACAAGGAAAGCCAGGCTCTCGCATACACTGACGAGATTTCTGTTACACAGAAGGCGAGGCTCCTCGGTCTGACTAAGGGTGAGGGTGACGACAATGATGAGTCTGAGAAGAGCGATATCGAGAAGTTCTACGAGAACGTGTCCATCCACTACGAGCCCGAGCACCTGCTGGTTGCAAATGAGAAGGATGTCCATATCGCTCCTCACGACACTCTGGTTACCATCGAGACGGAAGCGAGCACCATCGTGGATTCCTACTATCTGCAGATCAGGGTGGTGGGTATGCAGTACGCTTCCGAGGCGACTGCAGTTATCACTGGTCTCTCTCCTTCCAACAAGATCGGTCTGAACGAGCGCACCATCGATCCTTCCGCAGCAGTTGTCTTCAACCTGCAGAAGGGTATCGATGATTCCATCGAGGATGAGAACAAGGACGTTCTTTGCGCCGTGTTCAATACATTCGGAAAAATCGAGAACGTCAGCAGCGAACTCCGTGTGACGTTCAATGTGGTGGATACCGCCGGTAACCTGCTTCAGCACGAAGTCAACCTCGACTCCGTGTTCAATTCGGAACTGGCGAAGAAATACCACTGGCTTATCATAGAAGAGGAAGAACCTTGGGTCATTCCTAATCCTACTCCTACTCCTAACCCTGACGGCAACAACGGATTCCAGCCTAGAGTTGACGACTGGGAGGAGCAAACCGGCGAAATAACACTGTAACGAAGAAATGAAGAATTATATACTCATAGCGATTTTGACGATGGCGAGCCTCCTGATGGGTTGCGTCAAGACGGAGTACGTTCCCGCTCCCGATAAGGAAGTGACCTTCGCGGTCGGCATTTATTCGCCCAAGACCAAGGCCGCTTCGATTATCGCCGTGGACGGCATCGAGTCGTTCAACTCCAAGGGTTATCTCTACGCGGAAGGCTTTATGGATCACTATCAGGATTTCTTCGGCGCGAATGGTGAGCTCATCTCCTGGAATGAGACCAACGAGGAGTGGGTTCCCAGCCATCCTTACTACTGGCCGAAGAGCTCCGAGAGCTACATCAACTTCGTCTCCTGGTACGACAAGAACGGTGCTCCGACCACAGTCAGCGAGACTTCGCTCGTGTGGAATATCGACGGAACCGATCGCGTTCTTGCCGCAGATGACAATATTATGTACGCAGACGAGGTCTGGGGTTATAAACAGAACAATTCTCCCGCAACCTACGGATTTGACAATGTGGGTGAGGGAGTTCCCACTCTGTTCCATCACGCACTCGCTCAGCTTTGCGTCAAGGTCAGAGCTTCCAAGTTGTCAGATGAAGGCGTGTCCTGGACCATCTCTGCCAGCAACTTCATCGTCGGAGGTATCTACACCGCCGGTACTCTTTCACTTTCGACCTCCGAGCCCGCAGAGACCCCCGCAACCTCCACCTGGACCGGAGCCTGGTCCACATCAGGTCAGAGGAAAACCATTAACGGAGTGACTGCTGCAACTAACATCACCACTACCGGTGTGGATATGTTTCCTATGCATAGCGTCATCCCTCAGGTTCTGGGTAGTACATATCTTTCCTTCACCTACGTCATCCGCACTCAGTATGACGAAGACAATTATATCGAGGAAACTGCCCAGACCGGCAATATCCGCTTCTCTTCCTTCTCCAGCACTCTCACAAGTTGGGGACAGAACAAGAGGATTACATACACAGTTACCATCAACCCTGAAAGCAACTCGATACTTATCGATCCTGAGGTGAACGACTGGGAGGGGCCCATTTCTCCTTCACCGCTTTCGATCGAATAACATAAATGACTTGAAATTAATTAGTTAAAAACAAATAATATGTTAAACAACACAAACAAAAAAAGCATTATGAAAAAGTATTTCATCATCGCAGCTGCAGCCGTTGTAGCAATGGCTTCCTGCGCAAAGGACGAGATCCTCTTCGACGAGACCGCTCCGAGCAACAAGATCGGCTTCGAGGTGGCCAACTACGCCCGTCAGACCAAGGCCAACGCTTCGTTGACCAACAGTGAGGACGGAATCTACTCATTCCACACTTACGCCTACCAGTTCCCTAAAATTGGAGATCCGCGTGTCTTTATGAGCGAGACCATTTATGCCTGGCAGGAAGCAACTCAGGAGAATAAGCTCACTTCAGGTGAGGCTCCTGTTGCAGTATGGGCTCCTGAGACTGACTACTATTGGCCTAAGACTGGTTACATCAACTTCTACTCTTACGCTGGAACTCACACTCCTACCCAGGCCACAGCAGCCGCCGCGGCCGATCAGGATATGACAACCATTTCCCTGACTTTCGAAAATGCTGTCATTGACGCTACTTCTAATATTCTTGTGGCAGACGCTGCTCTTCATCAGGGTCGCACTAACTACCAGGATAATGCATACGAAGTTGATGACGACGGAAATGGCGATGACGTGACAAAGGGTGTCCCTACTCTTTTCCGTCATCAGCTTGCGAAGATTATCGTTGATGTGGAAGCAAGGACTACTGATGAGAAGAAGAGCAAAAACACGATTTGGAAAGTTCAGGTCCTCAGCGCCAACGGAACTGGCAATGACGAAATCAAGTCTGAAATCATTCCTATCAATAAAGGTTCCCTTGCTCTTACCAATACCGATGACGCAACAGCTGCTGGAACTAAGGTTTGGACAAAGACCAACGAAAGCAGTACCAACATCAGTGGTTGGGTACCTTCGTCAACAAGCACCGATAAGGAGAACATTTCCCTCAGCAATTCAGATGTGCTGACTATTGCCGCTAACACTACCGGCGACGGAACCCAGTCTGTAATTCTTGCTGCCCGTTCCGTTATGCCTCAGTTGACTTCGAATGTGGGATTCACCCTCGTATACAAAGT
Organism: Bacteroidales bacterium; assembly: GCA_017615435.1. The sequence continues at coordinate 39,016 of JAGAAF010000051.1, read as the reverse complement.
CCAGGCTCTCCACGGAACTACTGTTTATCTTGAGGAAATCCGCACTGTGGGTATTGATGCCGCAGCGGCAATCGGCGACCTCGCAAGCACTGTCACATCCTGGCAGGCAAACAAGAAGATCACCTATCATATCATTATCGACCCTGTGTCTGAGAAGGTTACCTTTGATCCCGCTGTTGAGGCTTACGATGAGATTGATGCTGACGGAGATGTTGACGACATTAACATCAACGAAGGCGGAATCGTTGTCCCTCAGCCGTAATTAACCCTTTTGCTCCGGGGCGGCTGACCCTGCCCCGGGGTCCTGAAACAAAACAAAAACGAAATAAAATGTTAAACAAATCAAACAACAAAAGCATTATGAAAAAGTATTTCATCATCGCAGCAGCAGCCGTTGTAGCAATGGCAGCTTGCTCCAAGGATCAGATCGTGGACAACGGTCCCGGCTCGAAGGTTACCTTCCAGGCCGCGAACTATGTCCGTGCAACCAAAGCCGGAGAGCCTGTCTCCGTCTTCAATGACTTCAAGACCTTCAAGTGCCGTGCTTTCCTTCACGCTGAGGGTGTTGACCTCAACGCTGACTACTCTGTGAAAACCGACTCCTACCAGGAGTTCTTCGGCGCTTCAGGCGAGACCATCAGCCCTTACGATTCGGATAATGCAGTTATTGCCAATCCGACAACAGCTACCACTAACGTGCATCATTGGGCACCTTCTCACGAGTACTATTGGCCCAAGTCCGAGCATAGCTTCGTGAACTTCGTCGGCTGGTATGGAACTAACGGCACCAGCGCTGTGGATCCTACCATTGCTTATGCTTACAATACCACCACCAGCAAATGGACTGCAACTATGACCTGGTCTTGGGGAGGTACTACCGTGGGTGCGGCTGGTTCCAATCTTCTTTATGCCGATATGGCTTGGCGTTACAATGAGAATCCCAGTGCAGAATATGGTCTCAACGGCCTGTCTTCAGGTTACAACAAAGGAGTTCCGATGCTCTTCCACCACGCTCTTGCTCAGATTAATGTCAAGGCATATGCATCCGCTGCAACAGCTGGAAGCGGCGAACCTGCGAATGCGGCCCTTACCGCCGGCAGCGGTACTGTCTCTGATGGCACTGCGACCTGGACCATCGTTCTCGACAACGTGAAGATTACTCCTGTGTATGCAACCGGTACCCTTGCCCTTACCAATGCCGATCCCGGTTCTACCGAAGCCCAGGCTTGGACTGGCAGTTGGACTGGCTCTGGCACTGCCGGAGATCTTGCAACTGACTCTTTCACCGTCCAGAAGGTTACGAAGGCTACTGCTGAGGATGTTTATGAGGCAACTTGCGTTCTCCCTCAGACACTGGGCGCTACCGTCGTGCTAAGCTTCGATCTTGACATCACTACCGCTTACTCCGGAAGTGTCAGCAACCACGAGATCATCCCTATCAGTATCAAGCTCAACGATATGGGCACTACTGAGTGGGCAATGAACACCAAGTATACCTACTACCTGCAGATCAATCCTTCGCAGAAGAGGGTTCGCTTCGATCCCGCTCTTGAGGCTGACTGGAGTGAGGTGGAACTTGATGAGCATACTATCTAATACTATTATTGCCTCCGGGCGGCTGACCCTGCCCGGGGGTCCGAAGAAATGAAAGAAAACAATTGAAACTCAAAGCATTATGAAAAAGTATTTGATTATCGCAGCAGCGGCCATTGTTGCAATGGCGTCCTGCTCAAAAACGGAGTTCGTGGATTTGACTCCCGACACCGCCATCACCTTTTCGGTGGTGAACCATCTGCTTCAGACCAAGGGCCAGGATTTGCCCTACGCCGGTCTGGCATACCCTCAGGATGTTCCGTTCGGAACCTTCGCCTGGTGGACCAAAGACGAGTGGACCGGCATTGCCGCCGATCAGACTATGGTGTTTATGGACAACCAGGAAGTGACCTATCATCCGGTCAACAACGTTAACGTGTGGGCTCCGACATCCACCTATTACTGGACCAAGTCCGGTTACATTACCTTCGCCTCGTATTCGCCTTACACCACGGCTGCCAATGCATCAGTGGACGGCTATTCCGAGGTTCCCGAATATGATGTGGACAAGGGCTTTGTGTTCACCAACTACACCATCGTGGACGATACGGACATCGACCTTATGTACGCTGACCTTGCGGCAAACTGCGGCAAGAACACCAACTCTAACGGAGCTCTCGTGACTGACAATTCCAATCCCGAAAGCGCTTTCTCCGGTGTTCCCACCATCTTCAACCACGCTCTTTGCAAGATAGGTTTCGCATTCAGGGCTATCGGCCAGAAGAACCCCAACGTCACCGAAATCAAGATTGAAATTACCGACGTGGACATCGTGAACATCGACAATAAGGGTACTTTCAACCAGATTCCTGCAGCGAATGCCACCAAATGGGCTTCAGACCACTCTGAGATCGCAGATTATGATTACCAGCCTGCCGGCACCTTTGAGCTCAGCCTTATTGAAAACACGGCAGCAAACCTCGCATCAACAGACAATTACACCGCCCTCGGCAAGACCAGAATCCTTCTGCCTCAGGCTCTCGGCGCGGACGATGATCCGACCGATCCCACTGCTGATCCTATCGCGACCACTACCGACCAGAAACTGGTCGTGGCCTACACCATCAAGACCAAGTATGCAAGCGCCCCCAATGAGTGGGCGATAGAGGAGGTCGTTTCCGAGGTGCGCCTTAACAATGGAGGTCTCACATCCTGGCTGGACAACCGCAACATTACGTACAGGATTTCTATCAATCCTTACAGCAACATCCCCGTTACCTTCGATCCTGCCGTCGTCGACTGGGCGAATCAGTATTCGACAGACGTAAACCTCAACGAGAACGAAGACTAATTAATACAGTGACATACACAATACTCAACATAATGCTTTTTTAGGCACCGGGGCGGCGTGAAGCCGCCCACGGGCCACCCGAAACAAATTATTACAACAAAATATTATTACTAATTATTAACTCATTAATTCATTATTATGAAAAAGTTATTCTTCTTCGCAGCTGTTGCAGTGATGGCTATCACCGCTTGCTCCAAGACTGAGTTCGTTAACGAAGCTCAGGACAACCTCATCACCTTCCAGGCAGCTAAGTACCTGACCCAGACCAAGGCCGTTACGGGAACCGAGTTCCCCAAGACCGAGACCTTCGGTACCTATGCGTGGACTGCAGGAACCCCCGGTGAGTTCTTTATGAACAACATCGAGATCAAGTTCGACGCCACCAACAACAAGTGGGCTCCCGTTACCTCTTACTTCTGGCCCAAGAACCAGACTGTCGACTTCTTCAGCTACTATCCTTACGATGTGCAGGGTGCTGTCCCTCAGGTGAGCGCAACTGCCATCACTTACAACGATGTGGATTTCACGGCAAATCAGGTGGACATTATGTATGCCGACAAAGCCGTCAAGTTCTTCGACAACTCTGATGATGTGAACGATGGTACCAGCCTCTCCCTCGTGGGTGTTCCTACCTATTTCCGTCACGCAGGCGCGAAGGTGACCATCAATGTCATCCTCAGCTACGACTTCAAAGCAGAGAACGGCGACACCACCAAGTGGAATGTCACTATGAAGGAAGCTTATCTCGACAGCGTTTTCACCAAGGGAAGCGTAACCCTCACCCTTTCCGATCAGAATGCAACCGGTCTCGTTCCCTGGACCAAGCCGCTCAATGCAGACGACCAGGCTGTGTGGACTCCTACCGCAGGTTCTTACAACTCCCTTACCAGCGAGCTCTACAAGATTTCCCAGAACTACGTTCTTAAGACCAACGAGGGTGTGAAAATTCTTGACGAGGTCTATATGCTTCCTCAGGCTCTCGAGGCAGGTCTTCAGAAGCTTAAGTTCAAATTCGACGTGGAGACCCTCCGCAAGGCTGCAGGTGAGACTACCTATTCTTCTATTCTCACCCAGACCGACCTCATTGCTGAGACCGACCTTCTCATCCCTACCGTTACCGGCGTTACCGGCATCTACGCTTGGGAGATGAACAAGGCTATCACCTACAACGTCTACATCGGCCCTGCATCGAAGCCTATCTACTTCGACCCTGCAATCTCCGCTTGGGAGACTCAGGAAGCCACCACTTCCGTGGAGCTTGACCTTTAGTAGCTAGCCCTTTATGGCCGGGCGGGGGTGAAACTCCACCCGGCTCCGAATAGTATTAGATTTTTATGATGAGAGATTCTAAATACATCTTGTTGCCATCCGTCCTGGCACTGTTGTTCCTCTCGTGCGGGAAAGATCCCGGCGGGGAATCGGTGTATCTGGACTCCGTCATTGGCATAAGCACGCAAGTATCCGCTCCCGGGAAAGCCACCAAGGCTTTTCTTACGAGCATAGATAATGACAATACTACCGTTCAGGTCTATGACTATCTGTCTGACTTTACCGGTAAGATAGTAGTGGACGGTGTGGATGTTACTGCAGAGGACGGTGACTTTTTCGAGTATTTCGGCGATGTCCTGGAGTATCCCGGCGGAGACGGCGCCTGGACCTACAGTTCCGGTAATTCCTACAGATGGACGCGCTCGGGAACGCACAATTTTTTCGGTTGGCTGCTGGATGACGCTGGGCAGACGGGTCTGAATTACAATGCGTTTTTCGGAGAGAATCCTTCGTATGACAGCAGCACGATGACTCTTACGATTCCTCAGAAAACCATTACTACGAGCACTACCCAGTTCGATTTCCTGTATGCTCCGACATACTCGCTGGCTCCCGGCAATGCCGGCTACGGCCAGCTTGTGCCGCTGTCGTTCTCGCATCTGTTTACCGCGCTCAACATCACTATTCAGAATGTGTCCGACAACAGGATAGTCCTGAAAAATGTGGAGTCCGACGATATGTACAACACAAGGGGCGCGCTCATAAACTTTAGCACCGGTCAGGTGTACTATGTGAATTCTACTGAAGGCAATTTTATCCCCGCCCTTCCCTCAAATCAGCCTCTTGCTGCCGAGACGGGAACCTATACACTCTGGAGCGGGCATAAGATTATGTGGCCCCAGACGGCGGCGGAGATGGAGAATGCAAAGCTCCTTATCACCTATGATATCCTGGACGACGAGGACGTGCCCACAGAGTATACTTCCACGGTCGAGCTCAAGAATATTCGAATAAGCGGTGTGCCTATTACCGACACGGGCCTTGAGGCCGGTAAGAAGTATACGCTTACCCTTCAGTTCAAGAATGGTTCCATCGATCTCCTGCCGTTCGTGGCTCCCTGGACTTATTCTGAAGAATCCTGGGATTATGCCGACAATTCAATTGCCGCCCGCACCGGCAATGAGTTCCACGACGGAGTGCTTATGCTTTACAAGAATAGCGTGGCAGGGACTAATTATACCATAGAACTGACCAATACGTCGGAGGTCATAAATGGAGAGTTCTACATCGAGGCCCCTCTTCACGGAAGGTGGCAGGTCTCGCTCTATCCCGCGGAGGCGGCGCAGTATTTTACGATTACTCCTCACGAGGGTAATATAGATATGGATATGATGTCGGCGCCGAACAATGGTAAGGTTGCGTTCACCATCACAGCCTCATCGGCTGCTCCGGAGTATACAGTAACAGCTTATTTCAACGTTTCCATCTATATGGGTAACGAGTGGCACGACGCCAATTCAGAGTTTAACCGTAAGAACTGGAAAGTAATCCGTGTCGTATCATAAAGGAGGTTTGACTATGAAGAAGATTATCAATTATCTGCTCCTGGCTTTTGCCTCTGTTATGGCTTTCTCCTGTGTGGGGGAAGAGATAGTTCCGAACAATAAGACAGTCCGGGAAGACGGCATTATGCTCCATATCAGGACTAATGAGCTGGAGACAAAAACTGAAGAACGGCCCGGCGAGCAAGCCCGCAACGAGAACCTGATTGTCAACAACAGGGTAGACATCTTCTTCTTCAAGGAAGATACCCCTGGTGCTATTATCAGAAAGTCCGCAGTCAACGTCCTTGTCGAGAATGAATATGTAAGAATTCCGGTTACGTTCCCGGAGGTGCAGAACATATTCAACGGTATCGCACAGAATGAGTCCACCTGCAACGTCGTCATTGTTGCGAATTACTCTGGTGGAAACGCGTCGGTCTATTCAGGATGTTCCACGAGAGAGGATCTTATGAACCTTGCTCTTGACACGGCTCGCTGGTCCAATCTCACCCAGGACAGTTTCGTGATGGTGGGATCCGCCACCCTGACGCTTATCAATCCGAAGGGAAGTACTCCGGCAAAGGGCGATGTCCGTCTCAAAAGAGTTGCGGCGAAGGTCAGTTTCAATATGACTGTGGCGAGTTCCACCTCCGAAAGCGGAACGACCTGGACTCCTAATACGGGGAGTATGTCGATTTACCTGGTGTATGCGATGCGTCACGCTGTTTTGGGTGGAACGCCTACCCCCGTGCCGACCGGTATCAATAAGGTGGATTACCGTGTGGTAGACTGCGACAAAGACAATGATGCCGCCTACGACGATGAACTGCTTTATGAGTATCAGGGTCGCAATCTGGTGGATAGCGGTGAGACAGCAGAGCGTGAGCGGGATGGAGAAATGGAGGAGTGTACTGTCTATGTGGCCGGTATCAAGAATGGAGCCGGCACCGTCCTGGATTCTGACTCGCCTTTCTACACATATCCATCGACCTGGGATTATGGTGTGGCCACCGAGCCTTACCTGAAACTCATCATCCCCTGGACCACTGAGTTGTCAGGAGCCACGCGTACTAAATACTATTATTATAAGATACCTTTTGCTATCAACACTCTTGAAAGCAATAATTGGTATCGTATTTATATCGATGTCAAGATCCTCGGCGGCGAGGAACCGGTTCCTCCGGTGGCGACCATATCTTATTGTATTTCTGATTGGGAAGGGGAAGTGGATATGAGCACCGCGACGGTCGTGACCGAAATCACCGTTATACCTGCTCAGGTTGTGGCGGCCAGGTATCTGAGTGTGCCGACCACCGAGTACATTCTCTACAATACGGATGATCTGGTTATCCCCATTACTTCAAGCCATCCGGTTGAGGTAGTTGGCTTCAGTGTGGATGAGACAAATGCCTACAAGGATGATCATATGGTGGATGCCAATTATGTGGGCACAAATCCCAAGGTTTACAATCCGTTCTTCAAGGATGACGAGCATTTGGTAGAAGATAAAATTGTAATCTCCAAGCCGGATTATTCCGCAACAGAGGTGTCTGCAGACACGCAGGAGATTACTTTCGGGGCTAATCCCTCCGGGACTTACGGCTGGTCCGTGAAGGCGGACGCAACCGGGAAAGAGCAGGTTATAGTCCATCATACTCTCAACAGGGATCTTTCCTCCGAGAATTACGACGTCGCTCCTTATACCATCCGAATGCGAATCCGGCACGCCGATGAATTCGGAGAGTCCTATTATACGGATGTGATGGTGGAGCAGCGCCCGCCGATCCAGATCCATCCGGAGGCAAATGCGGGAGGTAAAAGTAATTATGGTTATGCGTTCGTGAATGGAGCCCAGAACGGCAGTCCCAGCTCGAATAGTGCAAGTGGATCCTATACAGCCAGTTCTGTGCAAAACTGGACATATTATTTGGGTTCATCGCCGGGTAACCTGAGCAACTCGAGTAATACAAATACAAATATGTATATCATTGAGACGTCAGTTCTTCCCACTACCGGCACAATCTCCCAATATATGCTTGGAGATCCACGCCAGTTGACGCCTTACAATCTCAATGGTAGCAAGACTTCGTTTACTACTACCAATACCAATGCTGCGACGTGGAGTACATCGGCTAATGACTGGGGCGGTACCAACCGCGCGTTGACGTATTATTATCCGGTGGGCACCGACACTTCATACAATAAGGTTATCGCCCCGCGAATCAGAATTGCATCTTCATTTGGTGCTACACAATATCTTACTTATTATGATGCATTCCGACGCTGTGCTTCCTATCAGGAATCCGGTTATCCGGCAGGGCGCTGGAGAGTGCCGACAAAGGCGGAAATCGAATATATAGCACAGTTGAACGCCGATGGTAAGATTCCTCTTCTCCTTGGTAATACTTCCGGTAAGACTGCATATTGGTGTAACAGCGGATATGTGGTGGTGGAGTTGGGCAAGACTCCGTCTTATACTCAGGCTTTCACCCAGAACAACGTGGATAGTGGACGCACCTATGTCCGTTGCGTGTATGACGACTGGTATTGGAGCGAGAGCGATCGGGCCAAGCTTCCTGACAATAAGATAAACACCTTTACCTGGGGTGACCAGGATAGTTCAACCGTAAATATCGCTGAGTAATATGAAAAAGATTCTTGCATTTGCCGCATTGGCGCTGTTTGTGATCTGCTCGTGTACTCAGTTGGAGCAGGAAATGCCTGTGGTGGGTGAGACTCAGCCTACGGGTAAGGTAAAGCTGTCTTTTAAGGTTGCCGTTCCCGGCGGTGGGCCTTCCACCAAGGCGATGGGGAACAGACCGGAGATAAACAATATTTATGTCGCGGTCTTCGGCGGCAGCGGTTTCTACAATGAGTGGGTACAGGCCACGATAGACGATGTGAGCGAGGATAACTATAACGGGAGTAACGTCTACGATGTGAGCGTTGCGCTTACGATGAGCGACAGCCGTCTCCGCCTGCACTTCATCGCCAATTGCCCCGAGAAATTCAGGACTACGCCCCCTATCACGGGCATCAGTGCGCAGGATCTTGAAGATGTGGTGATGGGTAAGGTGCGTTCGCAGATAACGGACGATTATAATGACGCTTATTGGCAGAAGGTACTTCTCCCGCACGGTGTGAAAGCCAAGATGGTTGATGTAGTGGATGAAGAAACCGGCAACATATCCGAAGAGTATTATATGGATGGTTCCGGCAACTATGTGGCATCTGATGCCACACTGGAGCAGTTCCCCGACCCCATCCCGTTGGTTCGCAACTTCGCCAGAATCTACCTGAGGAATCTTTCCACTGATGTGACCATCGCCAAGTATGCGCTGGTATTTGCGCCTGCAGAGGGCGCGGTGGCGCCCATCCTGGAAGAGGCTTTCGCTTCGGACGTGGACGGTAATTACATCCCCGATGTGGACGCTTACAACGGAAAAATCTACTACGAGAATTTCTTCCGTAACTATCAGTCGTATCCTCTGAATTCCTCCGATGATTCGGTGACATTGCTGACCGATGCCCCATTCAATTATGCGGGCTATTCTCCTGATGATATCACGTACGGCAGTTATCCGGATCCTAATGACGAGAATAAAGATCCGAACTATCCGACCGAGTTGGAGATGATGGTGTGGGATCCGAACATAGACGATGATACTGGTTTGCAGGCTCCTATGTTCGTCTATGAGAGAGGAACGCCGACCACCGAACACCGTGCAACCCGAGTGCTTATCTATGCCCATAAGGAAGGGGAGAAGGACGCCAATAACAACGACCTTTATAAGTACTATGCCCTGGATATCGTGGACTCGGACAATAACTATATCCCGCTTCTTCGTAACCAGACATACACGGTCAAGCTCATCGGAATCGAAGCCGGATCCGGAGAGAGTTCGATCGGCGCGGCGGCGGGAAGTTCCTCTGCAACTGTTTCAGGTGATCCCGCGACCCAGTATATCACTGAGATTTCCGACGGTTCCGCAAGTATTTCCACTTCATACACGGAAATGCTCTATGTGAGACCGGGGACATATGACGCATTCTTCCGTTATATCCCGACTTATGTGGGCGAGACTGCAGGCCAGGAGAATAACAATCTCGTAACGTTGGAGGTTGGTACGAAGAACGAGAGCACGGGTACTTTCACCCCTGTCCCGGCAGCATCAGCCACAGCTTCCGTATTCAGGATTTCCGGTGGCGATTACGAAGTTTCCATTGAGAAATCGAACGGACAGGTCGTGCTTTACGCCCGACACGGAAGCGGATTCACAAATGATGCCGATATAGTCGCCGCTTCAACTGAGAAGTGGGGAAGGATAGTTTATACTACTATCGGTGAGGCAGAATCGCTCATCGACGGAGACGGCTATTTTACTCCTACCCGCAATGCCGCAATCCGCGTGACTGGAACATATGAAGGTCATACTATTTTCCGTGATATCCTCGTGAAGATATCACCGCGTAAGCAAATGAGAGTGGTATGCCGCCAGAAATATGTCCAGCAGTTGAGCGGCCAGGTGGAGGTGGTTCGCGTATATATCCCTACCGACCTTCCTCGTGCAGTGTTCCCTATCCAGTTCAAGATGGAGGGCGTAAAGAAGAGCCTGACCCCGTATGGCGATATCCTGCCGGTGGAGACAGGATCGTCCATTATTCCCAACACATCGGGCCCGTCATATTTCTTTATCAAGAATCTGACTCGGGAAGACTATATTGGACTCTCCAAAGAAACGGTCGACGGTGTGGAATGGAATTACTTTGACTGTACTTTCAAGACCACAATGCCGGATAGCGAAACGACTGTCTATGTGGATAATATCTATTTCGACGATGCATCGAATCACGATAATTTCTACAATTTCACGCAGAGATTATTCACGACTCCGCAGTTCAGCAAGACTCCACGTGAGGATAACCCGTTGACGGTAACGTTCTCGATGGATACGGCGCACAACGGAACAACCGTGTGGTGGGATCCGGACAATAACTTAAGCGCGAGCCTGTCCACCAGCAACAAGGTCATTCCGAAGGCTTTCCTGGTGGTTATGGAAGGTATTGAGCCTGAAATCAACGAGGATAACGGTCAGTTCTACTCGCCATTCTCTTCCGGTAGCGCTTACGACCCCGACCTCAATGATGATACTCATTACTACGTATATGTGGTTGGCTCGAGCAACACTCAGGCTTCGTCTGCGCTGGCGGATGTGACTATGAGGGTAGTCCCGTCCACAGGTTCTGGTGGGTCAACCTGCAGCATTGACATTTCTACTCTCAATATCACCGAAAACCCGTATCTGTATAAACCGACCAGCATATCCTCTACAGTGGGAAGGCCGGGAACGGAATATACTAAACAGTTCGCTACGAACAGTAGTACGATCACTGGTAATAACCAGCAAACACTTACATCGAGTCCGGTTACTGTCAGATTCAGTTCTGTGCGCGACCGTAATGCCGGCTATATTAGAACCAACAGATCTTCTAATATTCAGATAAGTGTTTCAGGTTCCAATAGAACCATTGTTTCCGTCATAATCAATTTCACGAGCACTAGTTATGTGCCTCAAAATGAATTCACGGTCAATTCTGGTTCCGGTTCTAGAAACGGCACCGTCTGGACGTGGACGGGAGATGCCTCGTCGCTGACTATAACTCAAGGTTATGAACGCGACTTCCGCATAGCAAGTGTTTATGTAACGTACCTGGATTCGAATTAATGAGGTCTCGGACATTCATAATCATTATGATTGCCCTGGCTCTCGTTTCCTGCGGGCCGCGGGGCGGGAGGACGAAGGCGACGGTGGGGGAGCAGAGCTTGCCGGAGCTGCTGCCCGCCCCGCGGCCGGACACCGTGACCGTACGCATAATAGGCGACGTGATGATGCACCGCGGACAGATCGATGCGGCGCGGTTCAGGGCGCAAACTGTGGACAGGACTACAGCCCGCGAATTCGATTTTGTTCCCTTCCTGGATTCTATCGCCCCGGCTCTTCGGGAGGCGGACCTGGCGATAGCGGGGATGGAGTTCACGCTTGCGGGGCAGCCATATACAGGTTATCCGGCTTTCAGCGCTCCTGACTCGTATGCGGATTATGTCGCCGACTGCGGGGTGGATGTTTTCCTCACTGCGAACAACCATATCCTCGACAAGGGCCTGGCCGGGCTGAAACGCACTCTGTTGTGCTACGACGCGATGGAATTGGACGGGCGCATACAGTACACCGGCTGCGCATTCCCTGAAGATACGCTTCGAAATCCTCTTCTGGTGAGGGTGAAAGATCAGACGATAGCTATAGTCAATTTTACATACGGCACCAATGTCTATCCCGAACTGGATCACTACATCCTCTGCCGGCAGGACGATTCCGTGCTGAGCCTGATTGCTAAGGCCCGTGAGCGTGGCGCCGACTTCGTGCTTGTCTGTCCCCATTGGGGCGATGAGTATGTGCTCACGCACAATCAGCGGCAGGAGGATTGGGCCGTGAAGCTCGCCCAGGCGGGGGCAGACGCAATAGTCGGCGCCCATCCTCACGTGGTTCAGGATGCGGCAAACATCACCACCACCGACGGGCGCAAAGTTCCGGTTTACTATTCAATCGGTAATGCCGTCTCGAATATGAGTGCCCCCAACACCCAGGACGAACTGATGGTCACCCTCCGCATCTCCGAAGGCAAACTTATCGACATCTCCCACACCTGGATGCACTGCTACCTCCCGAACCAACTGACAGACTCTTATACTACTGTCTTTATCTAGTCCGCGACAGGTAGTGATCCTGGCGGACGTGTCCACCCCCGGAAAAAATTACCTGCGCGGACGATAGAATAAATGTTTCGGCAGGGCGCTGACGAGGACGATGCCAAGGACGATGGCGGCGGTGACTTCGAGGGCGAGCATACCGCTGTGCAGAGCGGGGGAGAGCCGGCTGGACACGAGGAAGAACGTGGTCCAGAAGATTCCGCCTCCCGGGATCATAGGGAATACTCCGGGAATCAGATAGACGGTCGAAGGGGTCTTGAACCACGAAGCGAACGCGCGTGCGAGCGAGGCTACTATGACCGTGGCCACGAAAGTGCTGATCGCGGGCCCGAGAACCGTATACCTATATAATATAAGGTAGGCCGCCCAACCGATGGTGGCGACCACTGCCGTCTGAACGTAGTTCTTGCGCGGCACACCGAAGAGGACGGAGAAGCCGACCGTGCCGATAAAGGCCGCCAGCGCCTGCATCGGGAGCGTGCCCGACAGAGCATCCGGTTCCGTGCCGTTTACCAGTATCATCTGCCCTTCGATAAGGTAGGCCGCCATAAATGTGACGACAACACCCGCAGCGATGCAGAAGAACACCATAATCGCGTCCAGCAGACGGGTGGCGCCGGCTATGTAATCCTCATCCGCGATGTCCCTGATGCCGTTGGTGAACGCGACTCCCGGAATAAGCGGGATCAGCGAGCCCACGATCATATTTCCCAGGCTCACGCCGAAACCGATGCGATGGAAGATGATGCACAGAAGGGTGGCGAGCGCGCTGCCGACTATGTTTCCGATCGGCTTGCTCATATGCGGGCCGCTCGCGAACACGACGAAGGTCCATAGGAGCATACCCACGACGAAGGCCGCGGCAGCATCGAGCAGTCCGCCTCCGAAGATCATACAGAAGCCGGCGGAACCCACGGCCGAGCCCAGGATCTGCTCCCACGCCGCCTTGGGCTTGCTCGCGCGGATCTCCAGAAGACGCTCGCGCGCCTCCTCGACCGTGTACTTGCCGGCTTCGATGTCGCGCGAGATCTGGTTTACGGCCGCTACTCGTTCGAGCTGCGCTCCTTTGAAGGGGATGAACTCCACCTTCGCGTAGCCGGCCTGGCCTGTGGTGAAGATACCGTTGCTCAGCACAAAGAAGTTCTGGTCCACAACGCCGTAATGACGGGCGATGCGCTCCATAGTCTCCTCCACGCGCGCTATCTCAGCTCCGTTTTCGAGCAGTATGTGACCGGCCAAAGAGGCGGTTTCGAGTACCTTTTCTTCCATAAACCGCCGCAAAAATACAAATAATTCTTATATTAGTATCGGTTAATTATTGTTTATATGGAGAAGAAAATCCCCTACAAGATCTACCTCGACGAGGCAGAGATCCCTACCAGCTGGTATAATGTCCGCGCGGATATGAAGGTAAAGCCGGCTCCGCTGCTCAATCCCGGAACCGGAAAGCCGTTGACGGCTGAGGAACTGGAGCCCATTTTCTGCAAGGAATTGGTGAAGCAGGAACTTGACAACGACACCCAGTATATCCCCATTCCCGTAGAAGTCCTGAACTTCTACAAGATGTATCGTCCGTCGCCTCTCGTGCGCGCGTATTTCTTGGAGGAAGCGCTGCAGACTCCGGCGAAGATTTACTACAAATTCGAAGGCAACAACACCTCCGGTTCGCACAAACTGAACTCCGCAATCGCCCAAGCCTACTACGCAAAGAAGCAGGGTCTGAAGGGCGTGACCACGGAGACGGGCGCAGGACAGTGGGGAACAGCCCTCAGTATGGCCTGCGGCTTCTTTGGGCTGGACCTTAAAGTTTTTATGGTGAAGGTCTCGTATGAGCAGAAGCCTTTCCGTCGCGAGGTGATGAGAACCTATGGCGCACAGGTCACACCTTCCCCGAGCGACACCACAGAAATCGGCCGCAAGATCCTGGCAGAGTTCCCCGGAACGACCGGAAGCCTTGGTTGCGCAATCTCAGAGGCTGTGGAGACCGCCGTGAAAAACGAAGGTTATCGCTATGAGCTCGGTTCCGTTCTGAACCAGGTCCTTCTGCATCAGACCATCATCGGCCTGGAGACCCAGACGGCCCTCAAGAAATACGGCATCAAGCCGGATATCATAATCGGCTGCGCAGGCGGCGGCTCTAACCTCGGCGGCCTCGCCAGTCCGTTCATCGGCGAGATGCTGCGCGGCGAAGCTGACTATAAGATTATCGCCGTGGAGCCGGCATCCTGCCCGTCGTTCACCCGTGGCAAGTTCGCCTACGACTTCTGCGACACCGGCCACATCTGCCCGCTCGCGAAGATGTACACCCTCGGCAGCGACTTTATTCCTTCGGCCAACCACGCCGGCGGTCTGCGCTATCACGGTATGTCCAGCATTCTGTCGCAGCTCTATCACGACGGTCTCTTCGAGGCGCGTGCGGTGGAGCAGACCTCGGTCTTCGAGGCCGCTCAGCTCTTCGCCCGCGTGGAAGGTACTCTTCCCGCACCTGAAAGCTCACACGCCATCAGGGTGGCTATCGACGAGGCCCTGAAATGCAAAGAGACTGGCGAGGAGAAGACCATCGTCTTTGGCCTCACCGGCACGGGTTATTTCGATCTGAAAGCCTACGAGCAGTTCAACAACGGCACGATGAACGACTACATCCCCACTGACGAGGAGATAGCCGCAAATCTTGCCAAGCTGCCTAAGGTTGAGGAATAGCCTCCCAGGTGAAGGTGTGTGACTCGATTCGGCTGAGATTGTCCACGTCGAACTCGTTCCACTCACCATAGTACTTGATTTCCATAGTCGCACATCCGTTTGCGTCAGTTTCGTACTGGTAGACGGATGTTTTTTTGTCTTTGCCGTCGGCGTTGGTCCAGCGGGTGGATTCAAGCAGGTTAGCGGAGGTGTTGCCGAGAAGCCGTGCTTCGAAAAGCCATCTTTCCAGACCAAGAGTGCTGATCCAGTTGGTCTGCACGAACCCGACATTGGCTTTGGGAAGGTAAGTAGCTTCGTTCTTTCTCCAGAAATCGTTGGCCAGGTCGTAGTCTGTCCAGTATTGGATGTCGTTCGAAGACACGGTCTGGGATGTGGCCTGGACGCCGTCCAGTGAGACTTTAGTGATGTAGCCGGCCTTATTGTAATCGATAGTCCAAGTGTGCCCGGACCTTTCGATCTTGGTGGCGAAGCCGTCTTTGCCCAGGCTTATCTGATACTCTACTGCGTCGCCGTTCGAGATTTCGAGCGACTTGCCGTTGTAAGCGAAGTTGATAGTTCTGGCACTCGAGGTAATCGAGGCGACCGTGCCGTCGGCATTATATGCGAAGGTGTAGTTGTCGAAGGTCTTTATTCGATAGTTGCGGGTGTTGCTGCCTGTGCCGAAATCGATGTCTTCAGGCTGGCAGGCTGCCGCGAGAAGCAGTATTGCCGGGATAAGGTATAGAAATCTTTTTACCATAATTCTGCTAGTTCGAGTATCAGTTTTTCAGTCTTCTCCCAGCCCAGGCAGGGATCTGTGATGGACTGGCCGTAGTTTGAGCCTCCGGGCTGCTGGCAGCCGTCTTTGAGGTAGGATTCGATCATAAATCCCTTCAGGAGGCGTTTGATATCGGCGCTTTTAGCGGCGCTTTTCAGCACGTCTTTAGCGATGTCGCCTTGCTTGAGGAAGTCTTTGCCGGAGTTTGAATGGTTGGTATCAATTATTAAAGCCGGATTACTTAGATTACTACTGCTGTATATGTCTGAGAGGCGTGTTAATGTATCAAAATCGAAATTGGGGTGTGCGTTTTCATTGGCATCTGACCAGCCTCTCAGAATGGCGTGGGCGAGGGGATTTCCCTTGCTCTCGACCTCCCAGTTTCGGTAGATGAAAGTGTGAGGAGTCTGCGCAGCCCTTATCGAGTTCAGCAGCGCCGCGAGGCTTCCGCCCTGCGGGTTTTTCATCCCCACGGGGATGTCCAGCCCGCTGGCGGTCAGGCGGTGCTGCTGATCCTCGACCGACCGCGCTCCCACCGACACATACGACAGCAGGTCGGAAAGGAAGCGGTGCTCTTCAGGATACAGCAGTTCGTCCGCGCAGGAGAACCCCGTTTCGTTGAGCACCCGCATATGAAGTCTTCTCAGCGCAATCAGGCCTTGGAGTACGTCCGGTTCGGCATTGGGATCCGGCTGATGAAGCATCCCCATATACCCGGCGCCATTTGACCTTGGCTTGTTGGTGAAGATGCGTGGAACTATGAATATTTTGTCTTTGACTTTGTCCTTCAGCGTGTTCAGGCGTTCGATATATTCAAGCACTGCGTCCTCGCGATCTGCGGAGCAGGGACCTATCACTAGAAGCATTTTGTCGCTCCCGCCGGTGATGATTTTTTGGATCTCGGCGTCGTTGCCCTGCTTTGCCCGCGCTCCTTCCTCAGAGACGGGATACATCTCCTTCAACTCCTTCGGAATCGGCAGCCTGCGCTTGAATATCATATTCTTCATCGTGCCTGGTCGTCTTTGGAGATTTGTATGACCGTTTTCTGAAAGCGCTCATACTCGGACCGCAACTTTGGATCGTCGGAAAAACGCTCTCCGTGTCTGGCCAGAATCTCTTTCTCGCGCTCTTTGTCTTCTACCGGCAAACCAGCCGCGCGCTTGTACTCTGCTGCTTCACGGACAAGTTTCATCCTTTCCGCGAACAGCTCCGCCATCCGCTCATCGACCTCATCGATCCTCGCCCGTATTTCCTCAAGTGTTTTCATCTTGGTGTAATGAGCATCCGCCACGCAAATTTAACGAAAAACTTGATACTTCCTCGCGCCCCACACCCCACCCACACTCCATACCTAGCCCTTCTCCTCACTCCCCGGTGATGGCCCGTAAAACATAACTGCCTGTATCTTAGTGATTTAAACAATGCTCTACCTCCGTGGAGAGGGGGTAGCACTTTGGCCAACTATCTATATATCACAAAGATGCATTTCACGCCTCAAACACCTCTAAATACGTAGCAAGCATTGAAAGTCTCGAACACCTCAAACGTCTCAAACGATTAAAACGCTTCAATCACTTCGATCGTTCAAACGACAGAATTATTCCATCGGGAATTATTGTTATCTTTGTGTTATGATCACAGCAATTATTATTATCGTAGTCGTGGCGCTGATAGCGCTGTGGCTCATCGGCGCTCAGCGCAAACTCGTGTCACAGGACGAACTCTGCAAGAATGCTCTCAGCCAGATAGGCGTGCAGCAGAACAGCCGTTGGGATGCCCTGACCGCTCTTGCCGAACTCACTAAAGGTTACAGTGAGCACGAATACAAAACCCTTATGGACGTTATCGCCCAGAGGACGGCGATTGGGCGCAACAGCACCGCAGCCGACGTAGCCGCGCAGGAAGGCAGGATAGCCGAAGCGATGCGCCAAATCAATGTGGTTGCCGAGCAGTATCCCGCGCTGAAAGCCAACGAGACCTATGTCAAGACTATGGACGAAGTCGGCAGGTACGAGAATCAGGTCCGCCTCAGCCGTATGACCTACAACGACACCGTCACGAAGTTCAACCGTATGGTAAGGATGTTCCCGGACAGCATCGCTGCCGCCATCCTTGGTTTCCAGGCAAAGGACTATCTCGCCGAGCCTGAAGGCAAGACCGATATGCCTTCGATGAAATAATGTTTCGTCGCATTATATCTTCGCTTTGCATATTACTGGCTTGTGTCCTCCAGGCACAGGCCGGTGCTATCCGCAGTATCGACATAAGCGTTTCGCTGGACCGTGAGGGTAACGCGCATTTCACTGAAATCTGGGATATCCGCGCGGATGAAGGCACCGAGTGGTATCTCGTGAAGAGCAATCTCCGCAATATGTCGGTCCGCGATTTCTCAGTCAGCGAGGGCGGAGTGCTGTTCGAGGACGACGGCGAATGGAACGTTAAGCGCAGCCTCAAACAGAAGGCCGGCAAATACGGCATCGTCCACGGCAAGGACGGCGTGGAACTCTGCTGGGGCCTCGGCTCGATGGGCGATCACGTCTTCACCGTGCGCTACACAATAACCGGCGCCGTGCAGACCCTGCGCGACTACGATATGCTGCATATGCAGCTCGTCTCGCCCGGCCTCTCGTCGCGGCCGGAAAAGGTCACCGTGAAGATAAGCGCGGAGGGCGTGCCTCTGTCCGCCGACAATTGTCGCGTGTGGGGCTTCGGCTTCGAGGGAAGTTCGTCGCTTGAAGACGGACAGGCAGTTTACCGCTCCATCGAACGTTTCCGCAGTAAATCTTCAGTAATCGCCCTTTTGCGCTTCGACAAAGGCATATTCTATTCCCCGAACGCTCTGGACAGGGATTTCAACGATGTTTTGGAGTATGCGCTGGAAGGCTCATCCTACGATAAGAAAACTGCTCTCGGAGAGGACGAAGATGACTTCGACGGATGGCTGGTTCTTGCATTTACCCTCGGCTGGTCGCTGTTATCGATACTTCTGGTGATAATAGCGGTAAAGGCGCACTACAAATCCATACTTGGAGTACCGTCGATGAAGCACATCGACTGGTGCCGCGATGTCCCTTACAAGGGTGATGTCCTGGAGGGTGAGTTTATCTGGCGCAAACTCAAGTCGGGCGCGGCGCAGGACAGCCAGCTCGCCGGCGCGATGATACTTCGTATGGTCGAGCGCGGCTTGCTGTCCGTCAGCCGCGACTCTAACGACAAGGTCGAGTTCCATTTCAACGACTCAGTTTCGTTCGACGGACTGCCTGCCTGCTACAAAGGCCTCTACGATATGATGAAAGAGGCATCCGGCTCGGATGTCATCCTTCAGGACAAAGAATTCTCCCGCTGGAGCAAAAGCCACTATCGCAAGGTCAATAAATGGTGCGTTTCCACTTCCGAAGATGCGATGAACCAGCTGAAGGCTGATTCATATATGATCTCTTCCGGAAGGTTTACTGACGAAGGCAAGGCGGAAGCACGTAAACTGGCAGGTTTCTGCAAATACCTCAAAGATTTCACTCTGGTAGGAGAACGCACCACCCGTGAAGTCGGACTATGGAACGATTATCTCGTGTTCGGAATGATATTCGGCATCGCAGACAAGATAGCGAAAGAACTCGCGGACATCGATCCAAAGATCTTCAGCGAAACAGTCTATGCCGATCCCACCACTGCCCGCCAGATTATCTGGATGACTCACCGTATGGGTTATGCAATCACGAACGCCTCAGCCTCGGCCCAGATGAAGACCGCATCCGGCGGCTTCGGAGGTATGACCTCCTTCGGCGGCGGTGGCGGCTTCTCCGGCGGCGGCTTCGGCGGAGGCGCACGATAACATCCTTTTTCACTCTCGTCTGAATTCGAAGCGAGGTGGCCTTCCTCCTCCCCACGCATTTGAAAGTGAGCCGTGAAATATAACTAACTGCGATTCAATGCATTACTTGCATCGCTACCCTTTTATCCAAGGGGTAGCGATGTTATTATTATATTGATTATCAGTGTTTTTCGTTTTACGCACGAGAAGAGGAATGCGGAAGTATTTTGCCAATTGTGTAAGAGGAATTCCGAGTTCTGAATATAATTCGAACATTAAGTCAGTTCTTGCTCCGTTATCCTTGGAAAAGATGTCGTGAATGTCTTTAAGATTCAGTTTTTTTAGTAGCCACGAAGTGATTTTATTGTAGCATTTGTCGGATTTCTCGATGAATTGTTCTTTGATCTCATATTCGCTGCCGGTATTGTATTTCATTGCCTCCACCATATTGTCGAATCCGTCGAAAAAACGTGAACTGTAGTTATAATCAATTACTGAATAGGTAGTAATAATGAAATCAATCAATTGAAGTACTTCTCTATGACTAAGCGCCCCGAACAGTCGTTGAAGCACGGCATATGTTAGATGCTGGTTGCGTTTATGCCAGAATTTAATTTCTCTGACGGCCTTTTTCATAGCCCATGACGCCCTGCGTATGACCAGCTTTTCAGAAAAAGGATTAGTACTTTTACCATATGCGAGATAGTTCCACCTATATTGTATGGCGGTTTTGCACAAGTCCCGTTCTACAGGGTTGTTGCCAATGTAGATCAGAAAAGTTCTTATTCTTTTTAGATCTGTTTTGGGCGCACTCCCAAAAGGGGCATTAAACAGCGGACCTTTTCTTTGGCAGGTAATTGAATCTTCTCTGGCATAAAAACTGGTTACTTCTTGAATGAAACGTCTCAGTTGTTCTAAAGTCGAGGCTATTACTCCTGAATGAATATGGTCAGGCATTTGGCATAACTCCAGAACCGTCACGCCATAACGGACTGCGCAGGTGCAGAATATGGTGAAATATACCAGATAATCGCTGACGGAGTAGAACAACAGGTATCCGCCGACGGTGTTTTGATAACAATGGTTCAAGGCATTGGCCTTGAATTTTCTTTTGAAGCTTTTCATAATCATTTTGCTAATTACCGCCACAATGATATGGCTTTCCTTTGAAAAATACAAGGAATAATTCAATAAATCGAGAAATGTAATGTGCTTAGTATTAGAAAGTTAATAATAATGCTACCCCTTGTCCTGAGTGGTAGCATTGGAAGTAAACACTTGCGTGTCAAATAGTTGCATTTCACGCCCTGCTCACTGCCTCCTCACGTCCTGCGCACGGCCTGCGGGGGAACCGTTATACGGCGGATGAAAACAGAGGCGCGGCGAGGGGGGATAGCCTCGGGGGCTAACGGATCCAGGAGAGGGCGTGCTCGAGGGGGGTGTCGGTCTCCAAGTCGGGGAGGATGGGGTCGTCGCAGAAGATTTCTCCGGTGCGGGCTTTGTCGCAGGAGGTAGTGACCAGTAGAGTGTAGCCGTCGGAGAGCGGGCAGACGATGTTCGCACTGGCGTAGCCGGCTGTGCCGACACCGAAAGTGCGGACATTGGGGAGCCCGCGGAAACATATCAGTGTGGCTTCTCCGGAACTTGCGGTCCAGTCGTTGGTCAGGATTGCGACGGGAGTCGAAGCGGGGAACTTCTGTATCTGGTCGTGCGAGACTCGCGAAACCCTCATAATATAGTCCAAAGGCAGGGGCGAAGTGCGCTTGAGGCTCTTGAAAGCGATGACATTATCGTTTGGAAGAAGGGGAGAGACGGCGGTAATCATTGGATACATATTCCCGCCGTGGTTGTCGCGCAAGTCAATGACTACTCCCGGTGCGTCAGTGTGCTCCTGCAAGAAGTTCAAGACTGTCCAGATATAAAGCGAATCCTTCACCTTGACCCCTGAATGGGCAGGCAGTAACACATACAGGATTCCGTCTTCCAAGAGTTTTACTTCGGGAGCAATCTCGGGATACGAAGCGGTGTCTTTCACCGGTTTAACCAACTGCGAATGCTTCCCGCCAGCTGCTATCGCGGCCTTTGACACAAGTTCGTGGGCTTCATCGATTGAAGTGAGTCCGGCGGCCTCCGACAGCACTTGTGCCTTTACCTCTTTCCATTCCGGAGTGTCGGAGTACAAAGCCTGCTTGTCGAGTAACCGGACACAGTGCTTGACATAGCCTTGAGGCGTGCTCTGGTTATCGAATAAGCCACACGAAGCCACCAGAACCAAACCCAGTACGGCAGCCAGATAACTACTTTTCATTATGCGAGAAATGCGAGGATACCCGCGATATCTTCTTTAGAAAATGATACCTGTTCGCCGGTTGCAAGATTCTTGATCTGAATCAGGCCCTCGGCTGCTTCGGACGAGCCGCAGATGGAAATGAAGGGGATACCTTTGCGGTCCGCGTAGTCGAACTGCTTCTTGAGCTTGGACTCTTCAGGGTAGACTTCCACCGAAACGCCGGCGGCGCGGAGGGCTGCCGCGACCGGAAGGACGTACGCGGTCTCGCCCATATTCGCGAACAGCAGGCGGGAGCCCTCGCCGAGGCCGGCGGGGAATTTGCCCAGTCCCTTAAGCACGTCGTAGATGCGGTCGGCTCCGAAACTGATACCCACACCGGACATATCGGCGAGGCCGAAGATGCCGGTGAGGTTATCGTACCTGCCGCCGCCGCTGATCGAACCTATCTCCCAGTCGAGAGCTTTCACCTCGAAGATGGCGCCAGTGTAGTAATTAAGACCGCGCGCGAGGGAAAGGTCGATCTCGCAGGGAGTCTCGATGCCGGCGTCCGCGATGAAACCGAACAGCTCTTCGAGTTCGTCCAGGCCCTTGAGGCCGACTTCGGACGAAGCCATCAGCTTCCGCATAACGGCAATCTTCTCTGCATTAGTGCCGCTCAGAGTCAGAACCGGCTCCAGAAGCGCAACCGCCTCCGCCGTCAAACCCTTTAATAAAAGCTCCTCCTTCACGGCATCGAGGCCTATCTTGTCCAGTTTGTCTATGGCTACGGTGATGTCCACCACCTTGTCCGGTGCGCCGCAGATCTCCGCGAGACCGCTCAGGACCTTGCGGTTATTGATCTTCACCAGCACACGGATTCCCAACCTGCGGTACACTTCGTCCACTATCTGCACGAGTTCCAGTTCACAGAGCTGGCTGGTGCTGCCGATAACGTCCACATCGCACTGGTAGAACTCGCGGTAGCGGCCTTTCTGGGGACGGTCGGCCCTCCAGACGGGCTGCATCTGGAACCTCTTGAAGGGGAAGGAGATTTCGTCTCTGTGCTGCACGACGTAACGTGCAAAAGGCACGGTGAGATCATAACGGAGGCCTTTCTCGCAGACCTGGCCGATCAAAGGCTTGGACTGGTCCACTCCGGCGAATGCGTCTCCGGAATTCAGTATTCTGAAAAGCAGTTTGTCCCCCTCTTCGCCGTACTTGCCCAGAAGAGTGCTGAGATTCTCCATTGCGGGAGTCTCGATCTGGGAGTAACCGAACGAGCGGAACACGCTGCGGATGGTATCGAAGATATAATTGCGCTCGGCCATCTCCAGACGTCCGAAATCGCGGGTACCCTTGGGTATTGAAGGTTTTTGTGCCATACAAAAGGAGTAAGTCTGACAAATTTACTACATTTGTGTACTAATCAAAAACGACAAGATGAAAAAATTTCTGAAAATGATGCTCGCGGTTATCTGCGGCATCCTCGTTCTCTGGATTATCGCCATTATGGTGTTCAGTATGATTGCCGCGGCCGGCAGCAAGACTCAGGTTGTCCCTGCGGAAGGCATCCTGAAGATCGACCTTTCGAAGGTCGCGATTGATGAACAGGCCAATGAAACTTTCACTTTCGGCGGCACACAGTCCACCCCTATGGGACTGTATCAGGCTGTCCGTGCTCTTGAGGCCGCAGCTGAGGATCCGGGCGTGAAGGCAATCTATCTCAAGCCGGAAGGAACATCTATGGGAATAGCCCAGATGCAGGAATTTCGTATCGCTCTCGAGAAATTCCGCCAGAGCGGGAAGCCTGTCGTGGCATATGTGGAGGATCTCTCAACCGGATCATATTACCTCGCATCAGTCGCCGATAAAGTGTACACCACTTCGTCGCTCGGCGGCACTCCGACTTTCAACGGTCTGAGTTCGCAGATGTATTTCCTAGGCGACCTTCTCAGCAGACTCGGAGTGAATGTGCAGCTTATCCGCCACGGAAAGTATAAATCGGCGGGGGAGATGTACATCCGCTCAAGCGCCAGCCCTGAGAACCTGCATCAGACCCAGGTGTTCGTGAACTCCCTTTGGAAGTCGTTCGGCAGCGAGATGGCGGCCAGCCGCGGACTCACCTTCGAGGCTCTGAACAAGGCTATCGACGACCTCGTCCTCTGCCTGCCCGAAGATTTTGTGAAGTTCGGCCTGGCGGACGAAGCGCTTGACAGACAGGGACTGGAAGAGAAACTCGCCGTGGTCGCGCAGGTGGAGTCATTCAAGGACGTGAAGATGATTCCCTTCGCAGCATATGAGGAGAAGAAGGTTAAAAACAACTTCCGCTCACACAAGAAGATAGCCATCCTCTATGCCAACGGCAATATCGTAGAGGGCCTGGACAAGCAGAATGTGGACGGCGACCGCTTCGCCTCTATGATCGAGGATATCAGGAAAGACAGCACCATCAAGGCGGTGGTCCTCCGAGTGAACTCTCCCGGCGGCAGCGTGACTGCATCCGAGAAGATCAAAAACGAACTCGACCGCCTTGCAGGCGTGAAGCCTCTCATAGCATCCTACGGCAACTATGCCGCTTCCGGCGGATATTGGATTTCCAACAACGCGGATAAGATCTACTCTGACGCCACCACCATCACCGGCAGCATCGGCGTGTTCGGTATGATCCCCGACCTGAGCAAGCTCATCACGGAGACTGCGCATATAGGCATCGACGCCGTCTCTTCCAACAAGCACGGCGATATGATGTCTATGACAAGGCCTTTCACCAAGGAAGAATACGCTTACATCCAGCGCGGAATCGAGGCGATTTACGAGCGTTTCGTCAACATCGTCGCCGAAGCCCGCGATATGACTCCGAAGCAGGTGGACGACATCGCCCAGGGCCGTGTGTGGGCCGGTTCGGACGCTCTCGAGATTGGACTCGTGGACGAGATCGGAACCCTCGAAGATGCCCTCGCCTTCGCTGCCATCAGCGCCGGCGACGGAGATCTCAAGGCCTGGAACGTGGTGGAATACCCGAAGGTAATGGCAATTGCCGACCTCTTCTCGAGTATGATGAACCAGCAGGACGAAGACTACAGCATCTATATGTCGTGGTACGAGAACTGGAAGAAGGGCAAGATCGAATATGCGTTCGCCACTATGCCCTACAGGGTGACTGTCAAATAAGACGAAGTTTTCCTTTACGGACTTTGTACGGTCCGAATATCTTGCCCCCGAGAGGGCGGCCGCTTTCGACGGACTTCTTCAGACGGAGAAGTCCGTCTGCATTTAACCTCCCTTCCGTGAAGCGGAACAGGAGATACTCCCAATGCTTGAAGGTCAGTATCTTCTTTAAATCTATGGCACCGTCGGGCAGCACGCACACATCAAAAGCCTGCCGGTAGTAATCCTCCGCGATGTCGTCCACCTGCGCGAAACGCTCCATATCGGCCGCGAGAGTGCGCAGATACGACGGGTTGATCTCGGCAAAGACGGGCATTACCCTGCTGCGGAGTTTGTTGCGCTTGAAATAAGTGTCGGTGTTGGTGCTGTCCTCGCGCCAGGAAAGCCCTTCTGCTTCCATCCAGGCGCGAATATCGGCGCGGCTCACGCCCAGCAGCGGGCGGATGACCCTGGCGGGGAACTCGCCGGAATCGGCCGACATCCCCCGCAGCCCGCGTGAGCCGCAGCCTCGGAGCATATTCAGCAGAAGAGTCTCGGCGTTGTCGTCGGCGTTATGGGCCACTGCCACCGCATCGTAACCGGCCTCAGAGCAAAGTTCGGAGAACCACTGATAGCGCAGTTCCCTTGCCGCCATTTCAATCGAGATCCCGTGTTCGGCCGAGTATGCGCGGGTGTCGAAGCGGCGGGCGAAGAGCCTGACTTCGTGCGCGGCGCACCAGTCGCGCACGAACTGCTCGTCGCCGTCGCTTTCCTCCCCGCGCAGCCCGAAATTGCAATGGGCCACTGCGAAATCACAGTCAGCAAAAGAAGAAGAAAGGTCGCCGCGAAGCGACCTTTCTGCCATATACATCGAATCGATGCCTCCGCTGACTGCGAGAAGTATCTTCATTATTATTTCTTGTTCGTGATGGTGTAGGTGAGGGCGAAACTGATGAACTCCTTGAACTGCCAGCCGCGGGGGCTGCTGTCGCCGGTGGTCTCATCGATGATGAGGACGTTCGGATCGTTGATCATCCAAGTCTTGGCGGAAAGCTTGATGAGCTTGGAGAGCTGCCAGTCGATGGCGTTGTCCCAGTTGATACGGAAGTAAGGCTCGCTGAGGTAGTCGGTGAAGACGGTGGCCTGTGACTCGAAGGTGAAGACATCGTTGATAACGAACTTGAGGTTGGCCTTCACCTGGGCACCGAACTGGAACAGAGCGGCTTTGTAAGTGGCAGGGGTCACACCGTCGGCAGCGTAGGTCGCGACCTTCATACCGTAAGAAGGACGGAGAAGATCATTGGTGACGATGGTGAAGCCACCGGTCAGAGGAGCTACGTTGATGTTGAACCAGGCGTTCGGAACCCACTGGATACCAAGTGCGAGGTTGGTATAAGCAGGGGAGATGAAGCCGGACACCGCGGGATCGGCAGTCCATTTCTGGGTGGTTGCATCCTGGGTGTAACCGCCGGGAGTGTCAGTGAACTGGCTGCGGAAATCATACGAAGCGGTGTAGCTCAACTTTGAATCAGCACCTGTCTGATAGGCCCATTTGCTCTCCAGGTAGATGCGGTCGTTGTTCTTCTGGAACACGCCTTCCTTGTCGGAAGAGTTTAGGAAACCATAGTCCAGCTGGAGACGGTTGTTCCAGCTCATAAGGTCCTTCTTGTAATCGGCTTTGGCATCAAGTGCGGAAGCAAGGGTGGTGGTGTTGTAACCGCCGGCCGCCCAGTTGACGAGCTGGGTGTTGTTCACACCGAGGCTGACGGACAGAGAGTTGGTCCAATAATTGGGCTTCGGAGCTGCGACTTCCTCGAGGGGAGCGCCGGAAATTTCGGCAGCGGCATCTTCAGCAGCTTTCTGGACTGCGTCCTGAGCGAATGCCGAACTTATTGCCAGTGCAAATACACTGATGATTGCGAATGTCTTTTTCATATCGTTGGGGTATTAGTAAGCTATTGCAAATACGACGCGGCCCTTGGAAGGTTTGCCGGAGTAGATGTCCACTCCTTCTTCCTCGCACACGCAGCTGTCGATGGGGATGCAGCGTATGGTGGCCTTGGTTTCGTCCTTTATCTTCTGCTCGGTCTCGGCTGTGCCGTCCCAGTGGCAGAGCAGGAAACCGCCCTTCTGGATTTCGGTCTTGAACTCTTCCCAGGAATCGCACTTGCGGATGTTGGAATCGCGCCAGTCCAGAGCCTTTTTGTAGATATTTGCCTGGATGTCGTCCAGCAGGCCGTGGATGTGGTTTTCGATACCTTCGAGGGCCATAGTTTCCTTGGTGAGAGTGTCGCGGCGGGCGACCTCCACAGTGCCTGCGGCGAGGTCGCGCGCGCCCATCGCGAGGCGTACGGGCACACCCTTGAGTTCCCACTCGGCGAACTTGAAACCGGGGCGGAGAGTGTCGCGGTCGTCGATCTTCACGCTGTGTCCGAGAGCCTCGAGACCCTTCTTGATCTTTTCGAACTCGGCTATCACTGCGTCGTGCTCTTCGTCGGTCTTGAAGATAGGCACCATCACGATCTGGATCGGGGCGAGGGCGGGGGGCAGGACGAGGCCGTTGTCGTCGCCGTGGGCCATAATGAGCGCGCCCATAAGACGGGTGCTGACTCCCCACGAGGTAGCCCAGACGTACTGCAGCGAACCGTCCTTGTCCGCGAACTGCACGTCGAAGCTCTTCGCGAAGTTCTGGCCTAGGAAGTGCGAGGTGCCGGCCTGCAGGGCCTTTCCGTCCTGCATCATAGCCTCGATGGTGAGGGTGTCGAAAGCGCCGGCGAAGCGCTCGTTGGGGCTCTTGTGGCCGACGATGACCGGCAGGGCCATAGTCTCACGGGCGAAGTTGGCATAGACGCCGACCATCTCCATAGCTTTCGCTTCCGCTTCAGCGGCGGTCGCGTGCGCGGTGTGACCCTCCTGCCAGAGGAATTCGGCCGTGCGGAGGAAGGGACGCGTGCGCATCTCCCAGCGTACGACGTTGCACCACTGGTTGCACAGGATGGGGAGGTCGCGCCAGCTCTTGATCCAGTTCTTGTACACGCTCCAGATGATGGTCTCGGAGGTGGGGCGGACGATGAGCTCTTCCTCGAGCTTCGCCTCGGGGTCCACGATAACTCCGTTGCCGTCCGGATCGTTCATCAGACGGTGGTGTGTGACCACAGCGCATTCTTTTGCAAAACCCGCGACGTGCTCGGCCTCACGGCTGAAGAACGACTTCGGGATGAAGAGAGGGAAGTACGCGTTCTGCACTCCGGTCTTTTTGAAAGCGGCGTCCAGCACGCTCTGCATTTTCTCCCAGATTGCATAGCCATAAGGCTTGATTACCATACATCCCCTCACTGCCGACTGCTCGGCAAGATCCGCCTTCACGACGAGGTCGCTATACCACTGGGAATAGTTCTCGCTGCGCGGTGTGATTTCTTTTGCCATCGTATTTGTAGATTATTTTTCCTAAATTTGCTGTCCCGCTCCCGCGCGGGTACGAAACTTGCGGGGCAAAGATAATAAAATTTTATCGTAGGAGGTTCATAATGAAACGCACTTTACTCTTTTTTGCGACTCTGGCGCTTTGCGCGGTTTCGTGCGGAACTGTGGGCTCATATGCCGACTCCGACCGCTTTCAAGACGGAATCTACTACAAACCTGACCCGACAAACAAAGTACGCGAACCGCTGAGCGAGGACGATTTCCGCTATCTCGCCTCCTTGCAGATCCCCGAGCGGGACACGACCGTCACTCCCGACTATGACCGTGATCCTTACTGGTACTACGGTTATCCTTACGGCTACTGGCGCCCGTACAGCTGGCACTATTATTCGCATTGGGGATACTACTCTCACTGGGGCTCGCCCTACTACTGGGGTTACGACCCTTACTGGTGGGACTACGGATGGTATGGCTACCCCTATTACTACGGTTACCCTTATCACTATGGCTGGGGCTACCCGTATCATCACTATTACGGGGGCTACTACGGCTGGCGCGATTCCGGTACGCGCTACCGCAGGGAAGGCTCCGCCACGAGCGGACATTACTCCCGCCAGAGTGCCTATGGCACCCGCCTCGTGAACCGTACTGCCTCATCTATGGCCCAGCGCGACATCGACCGCATCAAAGTCCACCGCGGCGGTCCGAAGAGCACGGCCGTGAACAGGGAAGGATATTCGGAAACCGGCAATTATCGCTCCGCGACTGCAACGCGCTCGAACTCGTCTGCATCTTATAAGAGCAGTTCATCTACTCGCTACGAAAGCAGTTCTTCATCCCGCTCGGTGAGCAGCAGCAGAAGCAGCGGTTATTCGGGCGGCGGACATTCCGGCAGTTCGCACAGCAGTATGTCGCACAGCAGCGGCGGTGGTGGTTACCACGGCGGCGGACACAGATAAACTGACACTTGATATGAAAAAGATCTTCACAATCATCGTCACATCCTTTGCGGTGTGCCTCGCGGCGCACGCGCAATCTATGTATGACGCTTACACTTTCTCGGAAAACAATTATATCGGCACCGCCAAGAGTGCCGGTCTGGCAAATGCCGTGACCGCTCTCGGCGGAGACCTCGGCACGATAGGCATCAACCCGGCAGGTTCTGCAGTGGCGGGTTATTCTCAGTTCACAATAACACCGGCTCTGAGCCTTTCCGTAGGCCGCACGCATTATGCGCTGAGTCCCAACAATGATTACGAGCCCGGCAGGAATACCTTCAATCCGGCTTTCAAACTTCCGAACATAGGAGTCTCCACCCGTTACGACACGGACGGAGAGGCCCTCAGGTCTTTCACTTTCGCGTTCGTGTGCAACACCGTCACTGATTACAATTCAAGGATGGTGAGCACGGGTCTTAACTCCCTTTCGTCGCGTTTCGGAGAGATGGCTGCAGCGGCGACAGACCTTAACATCGCTCCCGCGGACCTTGCTTCGAACAACTTCTACGACAATGCCGCTTACTCGCATTACTGGGACACTGCCCTCGGTTACGACATTGGCCTTATCAATTCCTTCGGCACGAACAACGAATATGTCGGCTGCTCGGAGATACTCTCCGACAAGGGGGACCACTACGTCCCCAGCGCCCTGCGCCAGACAAGCACTGTGACCCATATGGGTTACAAATCCGATATGATCCTCAACTTCGGCTTCAATGTGAAGGACCGCCTTTTCATCGGACTGAATATGGGCATCCCTATGCTTGAGTATTCGAACATAGAGAACTTCGCCGAAGTGGCTCAGACGGTCGAGGACTTCCCGGTGTCTTTCACTTACGCCGATTCGTCCACTGAAGATACTTACTTCAGCGACGCAGTATACCGTTACAACTACCACGCAAAGGCCGCCGGCCTTTACCTGAAGGGTGGTCTTATCTGGCTGCCCACCAACAGTCTCAGGATAGGTCTCGCTTACCAGACCAGGACTATCCTGGATGTGGAAGAAAGCTGGCAGCACAGCGGTAAGGTGGCCTACGACAACGGCAAGTCGTACAGCGGCGCAGGTCAGGAAGGTTGGTATAACTACAATCTCTACGCCCCTTCGGTGCTGGATGCCGGAATCGCCTGGACTTTCGGACGTAAGGGCCTCGTCAGCTTCGACTACGAAATGGTCGGTTACGGCCGTATGAAGTTCGCCAGCAAGGAGTATTACGAAGTTGAGGACGAATACGACTACGAAAACGCCGCCATCAAGGCCTTCAGCGGAGCGGCGCACAACTTCAGGCTGGGCGCGGAGCTCAATGTCGCTCCGCAGTTCGCCCTCCGTGCCGGCGCCTCCCTCAGGACTTCTCCCGAGAAGTATTATGAAGGCCAGAACGGCGCGACGGTTACTTACGACGATTACAACAATGATTATTACCTGGGCAGAAAGACTCTCGTCGGCTCGGGCAAGCATTACAACGATATGGTTATCGGCGCGGCTGCAGGCTGCGGTTTCAACCCTTCCGGCTCGTTCTTCGCGGACCTTGCCGTGCAGGGCACCCTGTATCCGGTGACCGTTTACCAGCCTTATTACGACTACAGCACACTCTATTCCCCCCGCATCAGCCAGAGAAGGCTGCTCTGCGCGGCGTTGATTACTCTCGGTTGGAGATTTTAAAAGAAAGAAATGAAATTCACAGCAAAGGAACTCGCCGAAGTCCTCAAAGGGACCGTAGATGGCGACCCGCAGGCAACAGCGACGACATTCGCGAAGATCGAGCACGGCAAACCCGGAGAACTCTGTTTTTACGCCAATCCTAAATACGAACAGTATGTGTATACCAGCAAGGCTTCAATCCTTCTGGTGAACAAAGATTTCGAGCCCAAGGAGGCTGTAACTCCGACCCTCGTAAGGGTGGAGAACGCCTATAGCGCCCTGGCCGAACTTCTTGAGTACGTCAAGTCGCAGCACAAGACCTACCGCCGCCACCGCGGCCGCTGCCGCATAGCCTGGAGCGCCAGGATAGGCAAAAA
Organism: Bacteroidales bacterium; assembly: GCA_017615435.1. The sequence continues at coordinate 7,429 of JAGAAF010000051.1, read as the reverse complement.
GGTGTGGGTGGGCGATTTCGTGAGCATAGGAAAGAAGACCAGGATAGGCGATTGCACCAAGATTTTCGACAACGTGACTATCGGCGACAACGTGAAGATAGGGGAGAAGTGCATCATCTATCCCGGCGTGCATATTTTCGCCGACACGGTGGTGGGTGACAGGACCATCCTTCACGCAGGCTGCGTCATCGGCGACGACGGCTTCGGCAATGCCCTCCAGCCGGACGGCACGTGGAAGAAGATAGAGCACGTCGGCAACGTCATAATCGGCAGCGACGTGGAGATAGGTTCGAACGCCACCATCGACAAAGCCCCGATGGAGAGCACCATCATCGAGGACGGCGTGCGCATCGACAACCTCTGCCTCATCGCGCATAACGTGGTGGTCGGGAAGAACACCGCTATGGCGGGCCAGAGCGGTATCGCAGGCTCGGCCGTGATAGGCGAAGGCTGCATCATCGCCGGCCAGGCGGGCATAGTCGGCCATATCAAGGTCGCTCCGCACACGACGGTGGCAGCGCAGGCCGGAGTCATCGGAAACGTCCGCAAGAGCGGGCAGGTCCTGATGGGTATGCCGGGCATACCTCACGGCACTTTTATGAGAGCTTACGCAAAGTTTAAGGCAAGTGGCGAGGAATAATCAAAACTTTTCCTATCTTTGCGGCCACTTTTATGAAACAACGCACACTTTCCAAGATATATTCCTTTGAGGGAAAAGGTCTGCATACCGGCCATTACGCCAATATGCAGGTTTGCCCCGCTCCCGAAAACACGGGCATAAGGTTCATCCGTACGGATCTGCCTAAGATCAACGGACACGAAGCTTATGTGGATGCAGTGGCCGCGAACGTGTCGAAGACCGCGCGCAGCACCACCATCACCGCCTGCGGGGTATCGGTCAGCACCGTGGAGCATCTGCTCTCGGCCCTCACCGGCCTCGGAATAGACAATGCCTACGTGCGTATCAACAACCGCGAAGTGCCCATCCTGGACGGTAGCGCGAAACCCTATGTGGAAGCGATAGCCAAGGACGGTATCGTGGAGCAGGAGGCAGACAGAAAGTGGATTGAAGTCAGCGAGACCGTGGAGTACAGGAACCCCAAGACGGGTTCGTGGATCAAGGTCGAGCCGGCGGATACCCTGACGGTTGAATCGACCATAGATTTCAATTCCAGGGTGCTTGGAGTGCAGACGGTCAAGTGGGACCCTTCAGTGGATTATGTCAATGAAATCGCGCCCTGCAGGACCTTCTGCTTCCTTCACGAAGTGTTCGGAATGCTACTGGCCGGTCTTGTGAAAGGCGGAGACCTGGGCAATGCGATTGTGATCGTGGAGAAACCAGTGAGCAAACTGCGGATGAAATTGATCAGCAGGATACTGCGTCAGCCGAATCTCGCGGTTACCGAAAGGGGTTATCTCAACCATATCGAGCTGCGTTTCCCCGATGAATGCGGGCGTCATAAAATGCTCGACCTCCTGGGTGACCTGAGGCTTTGCGGAGGTTTCCTCAAAGCGAAGGTCACGGCCTATAAACCCGGCCACAGCATCAACACGAAAGTTGCACAAATGATCAAATAAACAATTATGAATAATATCCATCCGCTTGCAACCGTCCATCCGGGCGCGAAACTCGGCGACAATGTCGAGATCGGACCTTACGCTTTCATCGACGATAACGTGGAGATCGGCGACGGCTGCAAGATATATCCTCACGCAACCATTTTCTCCTATGTGAAGATGGGAAAAGACTGCACCGTGTTTCCGGGCGCCGTGGTAGGAGCCATCCCTCAGGACCTCAAGTTCGACGGAGAGGTTACCTATGTGGAGATCGGTGACAGGGTGAACATTCGCGAGTGCGCCACAATCAACCGCGGAACAAAGGCAAGCGGCAAGGGCGTAACCCGCATCGGCAACGACGTCCTTATTATGTCGTATGTGCACGTAGCACACGACTGCACCGTGGGCAACCACTGCATCCTCGTCAGCTATGTGGGCATCGCCGGTGAGACTGATGTGGACGACTGGGCCATCCTCGGCGGCAGCACCGTGGTGCATCAGTTCTCGCATATCGGCAAGCACGCGATGGTCGGCGGCGGAAGCAAGGTCAACAAAGACATCCCCCCGTATTCGCTTTGCGGCCGTGAGCCCATCTGCTACGCAGGTGTGAACATCGTAGGCCTTCGCCGCAGGGGCTTCGAGTCCGACACCATCCGTATGATCAAGGACATCTACGAAACCATCTACTACCAGGGCAACAACGTCACCGACGGACTCGCCAAGGTGGAGGCAGGTTTCCCGGACACTCCCGAGAAGTTCGAGATCATCAACTTCATCCGCAATTCGAAGCGCGGCATCGTCCGCGGAAACGACGTCACCGAGAAGGGCGCCATCGAATAAGGTATGCTGCTTTCGAGCGCATACTTCCCCCCTACAGAGTACTTTGCCGTGCTGGCAAGGTACTCTGTTCGCATAGATGACTCTGAGAATTACACAAAGCAGACCTACCGCAACCGCTGCCGGATACTCACCTCCAACGGCGTGGAGGATTTGAGGGTGCCTGTTGTGCACGACGGAAAACGCAGGATCACGGAAGTCAGGGTGGACTATTCCACCGACTGGGTCAGGCGCACTGAGTATGCTATCGACACCGCGTACTACAGTTCTCCTTTCTTCGAGTACTACCGCGACGAACTGTTCGCCATCCTGGATTCGCATCCAGAGACTTTGTGGGAGCTGAATTCGCGCACAACAGATTTCTTTTGCCGGAAGATAGGGATAGTCGTCAGGTCGGGGGACGACGACGGGGAAGACCTGCGGGATGTGATTCATCCGAAGAAGGCACCGTATCTTCAGACCCGCGAGTACTGGCAGGTTTTCCGCGAGAAGTTCGGCTTCGTGGGAAACCTTTCGGTGATGGACCTTCTCTTCAACGAAGGCCCTGAAAGTATTTGCATATTGAAATAATAGTGCTATATTTGCATCCGTGAAAGAGATAGGAGGCCGAAAGGGCCGCCTATCTTTGTTTTTAGAAAGGTTATGATTAGATCAGAATTCGAAGCGGTGCTGCAGAAAGCGGCGGCGGAAAAAGGATGCAAGGTGGTCGAGGTCATCTTCGACGACGATGAAAACGTGTTCGAGGTCACTATCGACAAGGAGCAGGGCCCGGTGGATATCGAGGACTGCGAGTATGTGCACAGGGCTATCCTGGACGCCTTCGACCGCAATATCGAGGATTATTCCCTCACAGTCAGCTCCGTGGGCCTGAGCCCGGAGGAAGCCGACAAGCTTTTGGAAACAGTAAAAGAATAACATAGAAAATGGAAAAAGAAAAAGTAGTGACTCTGATTGATGCCTTCAAGGACTTCAAGGAAGAGAAAAGCATCGACCGTCCGGTGATGATGGGCGTGCTCAAGGACGTGTTCCTCACCCAGATTGCGAAGACCTATGGCTCCGCGGACAACTTCGACGTTATCATCAACGTGGACAAGGGAACCTGCGAAATCTATCAGAACTTCGAGATAGTGGAGGAGGTCGAGAATCCGAACACAGAGATGACTCTCGACCAGGTTATCGCGGACAGCGGCGACGACGACTATGAAATCGGCGACCAGTACACGAAGAAACTCAGCCTCGAGAGCTTCGGCCGCCGCGGCATCCTGAACATCCGTCAGAATCTTCAGGGCCGCATTATGGACATCGAGAAGGCGAACGTGTACAAGAAGTACTCCGAGAAAGTGGGCGAGATCTTCACAGGCGAGATTTACCAGACCTGGAGCAAGGAAGTCCTCATCCTCGACGAAGACGGCAACGAGCTTCACATCCCCAAGTCCGAGCAGATCCCCGGCGAGCACTTCAAGAAGAACGACACCGTCCGCGCTATCATCAAGACCGTGGAGATGCGCAACAACACTACTCCTTACATTATCCTGAGCCGTACTTCTCCCGAGTTCCTCGAGAGACTCTTCGAGCAGGAGGTTCCTGAAATCGCCGACGGCCTGATCACCGTTAAGAAGGTGGTCCGCGTTCCCGGCGAGCGCGCGAAGGTGGCAGTCGAGTCCTACGACGACCGTATCGACCCGATCGGCGCCTGCATCGGCGTGAAGGGCGGCCGTATTATGGGCATCGTCCGTGAGCTTCACAACGAAAATATCGACGTCATCCAGTGGACCCAGAATCCTCAGCTCCTCATCCAGCGCGCCCTCAGCCCCGCGAAGGTTTCTTCCATCGATATGGGCGAGAGCTCATCCGACAAGGTGAAGGTCTATATGCAGCCGGACGAGGTACGCAAGGGTATCGGCCGCGGCGGTTGCAACATCGCCCTGGCAGGTATGCTCGTGGACCGCGAAATCGAGGTCTGGCGTGAAGTTGCGAAGGGAGAGCAGGAGGAGGAAGATGTCGCCCTGGACGAATTCTCCAACGAAATCGACCAGTGGGTCATCGACAAGCTCAAGAGCATCGGCTGCGACACCGCGAAGGATGTCCTCGCCATCAGTCCTGCGGACGTGGCGAAGCGCGCCGATCTCGAGGACGAGACCGTGGAGGAAGTGATGCGCATCCTTAAGGCAGAATTTGAAGACTAATGGCAGAAATCAGACTTAATAAAATTATGAGGCAGTTCAATGTCGGCCTCGGCGATCTGGTGGATTTCCTCCAGAAGCAGGGAGTTGACATTGAAGAGAATCCCAACGCCAAGGTCTCCGAGGACCTTATGCCGGCGATTGCGAAAGCATTCGGCAAAGACCTCGAGGCCAAGCAGGCTGCGGAGCAGGTAGACATCAAGATTTCCGAAATTCTCGAGCGCTCGGGCAAGAAAGCCAAGGCCGAGGCGGAAGAGGAGGAAGTCGAAGAGGTCGTCCGCATCAAGACTAACACCTTCATCAACGAAAAGAAGGAGACTCCCAAGCCGGAGCCGAAACCGGAACCGGTGGTCGAGCCGGAGCCCGAGCCGGAGCCCGAACCCGAGCCCGTCGTGGAGCCCGAGCCGGAACCGGTGGTCGAGCCCGAACCTGAGCCCGTCGTGGAGCAGGAGCCCGAACCGGTCGTGGAACCGGAACCCGAAGAGGAGCCGGTGGCAGAACCGGAGCCTGAGCAGCCCGCTGCAACTCCTGCAGCCGCAGGCGCGAGCCTGAAGGTGGTCGGCAAGATCGACCTCAGCCAGTTCGACAAGAAGCCTGCGAAGAAGCGCGAGCGCATCAGCAAGCAGAAGGTGGACATAGCCAAGGCCGGCCAGAATGCGACCAACAACCGCACGAACGGTCGTCAGGACAACGCGAACCAGGGAGGCGGACGCAAGCGCGACCGTGGCGAAAGGTTCCGTCCGGCTATGACCGAAGCCGAGCAGGAGAAGATGCAGCAGGAGATCCAGAAGCAGGTCAAGGAGACCTACGCCAGGATGAACGAAGGCAAGAAGAACAACTTCGGAGCCAAGTATCGTAAGGAGAAGAGGGAGTCCGCGGCCGCAAGGGCGCAGGAAGAGTTCGAGGCCCATGCGGCTGAGAACAAGGTCCTGAAGGTTACAGAATTCGTGACCGTTAACGACCTCGCCACCCTTATGAACAACACACCCGTGGTGAAGGTAATCGGGGCCTGTATGAGCCTTGGACTGATGGTGTCCATCAACCAGAGGCTTGACGCCGAAACGCTTGTCCTCGTGGCTGAAGAGTTCGGCTACAAGGTCGAGTTCGTCACTGCCGAAATCTCCGAGGAAATAGAGAGCGAGCAGGAGGTCGACCGTGAGGAAGATCTCGAGACCCGTCCTCCGATCATTACCGTTATGGGTCACGTCGACCACGGTAAGACCTCGCTCCTCGACTACATCCGCAAGTCCAACGTCATCGCCGGGGAGGCTGGCGGTATCACCCAGCATATCGGCGCTTACAACGTTACCCTCGAGGACGGTCGCAGGATCACCTTCCTGGACACCCCTGGCCACGAAGCCTTTACGGCTATGCGTGCCCGCGGCGCCCAGATGACCGACCTCGCGATCATCATCATCGCGGCGGACGACGCCGTGATGCCCCAGACTATCGAGGCTATCAATCACGCGCAGGCCGCGGGCGTTCCTATGGTCTTCGCCATCAACAAGATTGATAAGCCGGGTGCAAATCCGGACACCATCCGCCGTCAGCTTTCCGAGATGAACATACTCGTGGAAGACTGGGGAGGAAAGTACCAGTGCCAGGAAATCAGTGCAAAGAGCGGTATCGGAGTTGAGGCCCTCCTTGAGAAGGTCCTTCTCGAGACCGACCTTCTCGAGCTCAAGGCCAACCCGAAGAGGCTCGCCCAGGGCGCAGTCATCGAGTCATCGCTGGATAAGGGCCGCGGTTATCTCGCAACCGTTCTCGTGCAGAACGGAACCCTCAGCCAGGGCGACTGCATCCTCTGCGGCAGCTACTTCGGACGCGTGAGGAGTATGTTCAACGAGCGTGGACAGAAGGTTCAGAAGGCAGGTCCTTCCACCCCTGTGTCCGTGCTCGGTCTGAACGGCGCTCCGGCAGCAGGCGAGAAGTTCATCGTGATGACAGACGAGAAGGAAGCGAAGAGCATCGCGAACAAGCGCGAGCAGCTCATCCGCATCCAGGGCATCAAGACCCAGAAGCATATGACCCTCGAAGAGATCGGCCGCCGTATCGCGATCGGCAACTTCAAGGAGCTCAATATCATCGTCAAGGGCGACGTGGACGGTTCCGTGGAGGCTCTGTCCGACTCCCTGATCAAGCTCAGCACCGAAGAGGTGAAGGTGAACGTGATCCACAAGGCGGTCGGCGGCATCTCCGAGTCCGACGTCCTGCTGGCCCAGGCATCCGACGCCGTTATCGTCGGCTTCCAGGTCCGCCCGACTCCGGAAGCTCGCAAGGCCGCCGAGACTGAGGGCATCGAGATCCGTCTGTACTCCATCATCTACGACTGTATCAACGAGATCAAGGATGGTATCGAGGGTATGCTCGAGCCGGAGAAGAAGGAGGAAGTCACCGCCACCGCGGAGGTCAAGCAGACCTTCAAGATCAGCAAGATCGGAACCATCGCCGGATGTATCATCCGCGACGGAAAGATGGTGCAGAAAGCGAAGGTGCGCCTCATCCGCGACGGTATCGTGGTCTACACCGGCGAGCTCTCATCGCTCCAGATAGGCAAGGACGCCGTGAAGGAAGTCGCCGCCGGCAAAGAATGCGGTATGGCGATAGCCGGCTACAACGATATCAAGGAAGGCGACATCATCGAAGCCTACCAGATAATCGAAATCAAACGCACACTTTAAGGCTTATTCCGTCAGTCTCCCGGATCCCGGGAGTTTCCGCAGAAGTGCCACGCACCGACCCGTCTCAGAATAGCCTCTGGGGCGGGTCGATGTGTTACTGCGGGCAATTTTGCCCCTAGCCACACGCTTGCCCCCGTCAGAAGCGCCTGTGGGGCCCATAGGTGTGTGGCT
>JAGAAF010000001.1 GCA_017615435.1 Bacteroidales bacterium | reverse complement strand
CTGGTAGAGGATGTTGCCTTTATCGTCGCGGATGATGATGGATGCCTTTTCCAGCCACTTGTCCTTGCTGGTGACCCCTACGCTGTTCGGAGTGTAAATGTACACGGCAGGAAGAGCTGTCATATCGGCCGGGATCACCGGTCCGGAAGGCTTCTGCGGCTCAGTGGAGCCTGACGGTTTGTCCACGGTGCTTGCGGGAGTGTCGTCGGTGGTGATCACGATGGTCTCCGGTTCACAGGCCTGCAGCAGCAGACCGAGAACCAGCATCGTCGATAATATGCGCCTCCGGACAAGCATAGTTTTGCAAAGATATTATTTTTTCGGTTCCGACCCCATCTGGAGAACAAGTTCTCCTCCGCGGCGCAGAACCTCAAACGGGATGAACATATGGTCGGGATCGAGCTGGGCGCCGTTAAACGAAGCGCTCTGCACGTAGATGTTTTCAGTGGAGTTGTCCAAGGCACGTACCACGAGTTTGCGGCCTTCGCCGAGGTCGACGGTCGCGGCGCGGACTGCCGGGCTGCCCACAGCCCAGTCCCCGTCCGCCGGGTCGACCTGGTACAGGCCGAGAGCCGACAGCACATACCACGCGCTCATCTGTCCGCAGTCTTCGTTGCCGCACACTCCGCTTTCGTCGTCGAAATACAGCTCGTCCATAATCTTGCGCACCAGCTCGCAGCAGCGGGAATGCCCGCCGGGAAGCCAGTTGTACATATACGCGATATGGTGGCTGGGTTCATTGCCGTGCGCATATTGCCCGATAAGCCCCGTCATATCCGCCACTGAACCTTCGATATTGCCTTCAGCCACGAACAAGCTGTCCAACTTCTCGCGGAAGCGTTCCGACCCGCCGAACGTGTTAATCAGGCCCGGCACGTCGTGGGGCACCAGGAAGGTGTACTGCCAGGCGTTGCCCTCCACATAGTCGGTCGCGTTGTCGGCAATGAACGGGTCGAACGGCTCGCGGAACTTGCCGGCGAGGGTGCGGCCGCGAAGGAACCCGCTCGCGGGGTCGAAGTAACGCTGATAGGCCTTGCTGCGCCACTGGTAGTGCTCCGCCGAAGCTGTGCCCCCGACCGCGAGCGCCACCTTCGCGACCGCCGCGTCGGCGATTGCATACTCCAGCGACTTCGCCAGGCCCCATTCTTCGTTGCTCTTGTCGAAGGGGATGTAGCCGTAGCGGCCGTGCGCATCCAGCCCGCGTTCGTTCAGCTCAGAAGAAGCCTTCATCGCATCGAACGCTTCGGCGGCGGGGGCATAGCCTTTCAGCACAAGGTCGCCCAGTGAAATCACGCCCGGGTTGCCCACCATACAGTCGGTCTCATTGCCGTCCAGATGCCACACCGGAAGCTTGCCCTGCCAACGGTAGATGTTCAGATACGTGTCCGCGAGAGAGCGTGAAAACTCCGGGTCGACCAGAGTCGTGAGCGGCACCTCTGCGCGATAAGTGTCCCACAACGAAAGGATGGTGTACTGGTCGTGGTCACTGTGATGCACGAGACCGTCCGCCCCTCGGTACTGTCCGTCCACATCGCTGTACAGCGACGGGAATATAAGCGTATGGTAGAGCGCCGTGTAGAAGATCTTCTCCTGCCGCGCGTCGAGCGGCTCGATCCGTATCGCCCCGAGCGCCTTGTTCCATTTGTCGTCGGCCGCCTTCGCAGTGCGGGCGTAATCCCAACCGGGCAGCTCTTCGCGCATATTCATCCACGCTCCTTCGCAGCTCACCGGCGACAGCGCCACCTTCACTCGGACCCGTTTGTGCTTACGCGTGTCGAACCTCAGCACGGCCGTGCTACCATTCTCCTCCGCCACGAACGGCTCGCTGAACTCGGCCGCGAAATGCCAGAGGTGGTTCCTGGCCCACCCCTTCGAGTGGCGGTATCCCTCGATTCGTCTGTCGTCCAGCACCGTGATGCGACTGTCCTCCCAGCTGTCCCAGCCTATTCCGGTTGCGAGGTCCAGAAGTATCGCTCCCTCGCGGTTGCTGAACTTGTATTCGTGCAGCCCCACCCGCGAGGTCGCGCAGAGGCGAACGTTGATCCCGTAATCCGGAAGTGACACCGTGTATTCGGCCGGGCTGACCTTCTCGAGCCGATGGTCAAGTCGCGCATAGATATGCCCCTCGGTCCGTTTCGTCCTTTCTGGATCGAACGGCATCAGGAGTATGTCCCCGCGATCGCCGATACCGGTTCCGGAAAGATGAGTGTGGCTGAAACCTATGATCAAAGTGTCGGAGATATGATACCCCGAGCACCAGTCCCATTCTCGCTTTATCTGTTGCGGCCCCAGGGTTACCATTCCCCTCGGCACACTCGCCCCCACGAACACGTGCCCGTGTCCTCCGCTCCCGATCATCGGATCAACTTTGTCGGTGTAACTTGTCTTGGTCGAGCAGGCCGCGATGCCCGCGATGGTCATTAGCAGTATTATAGCGCGCTTCATACACTCAAATATACGCAAAAAACTACTTTTTGGTGTTCGTGGCACGCAACTCCCTCATCTTCAATCACTTCCCGAAACTCGGCTCCAAATTTTTCGGAGTCGAGTTTTAGCAACTAGTTGATTACTAGGTAGTTCGGTGCCACGGCGGATTATTCGGAGAGAAGTTGTAGGGCTTCGTCGAGAGTAAGGGCGTCTTCGATGGTGTATCCGCCGTTGCCGATGCGGCGCAATGAGCTAAGGAATGCGCCTGAACCCAAAGCCTCGCCGAGATCCCGCGCCAAGGCCCGAATGTACGTCCCCTTCGAACACTCCACGTCAATCATCGCCGTCGGAAGGGTTCGATCGCTTATATCTGCTACTCTGATGCGGCCGACACCATCATCGACTATTTGTTGTTGGGGTGCCGGGCCAAATCCCACCAGTTTTATGTCGTAGATGGTGATGCGGTTGGCCTGGAGTATTCCGGTGTCTTCGACCGGGAGGCCTTGTTTAAAGAGTTTGCGGGCGGTTTCGTAGACACGGACTCCGTCCACGGATTTGGCGCTGAAGAGGGGAGCGACCTGGTCCTGCTCGCCGAGGAAGTTCTTCAGAACGGCGCGGACGGATTCTTCGCTGACGCCATCCACCGGGTATTCGCGGTCGATGGGTTTTTCCAGGTCGTAGGAGGGAGTGGTTGCGCCGAAGGACACGCCGGCAAGGTACCGCTTGCGGGAGCGCTGGAGTTCCTCGGCGCGGCGGGTCGCCGGGCCGATGCACACCAGCAGTATCCCCGTCGCAAGCGGGTCCAGCGTGCCGGCGTGCCCTACCTTCAGGTTCTTCTTCCCGAAATGCCTTATCGCCGCATACTTCACCTTGCGGATCACATCCGCCGAAGTCCACCGATACGGCTTGTCAATCGGGAGAACGATCCCTTCCGGATAGTCCTCGATGTTGCGCGACAACTTCTCCATTAAAGGGGAATCTTGTCGATACGTCTCTGGTGACGACCTCCCTCAAACGGGGTGTCAAGCCAGGTGCGGACGATAGCGGCGGCCATACGGTACGAGATGAAGCGCGCCGGCATTACGAGCACGTTGGCGTTGTTGTGCTGCTTGACCAGCGCACCAATCGCCGTGCTCCAAGCCAGCCCGGCGCGCACACCCTGATGTTTATTCAGAGTTATCGCCATTCCGTTACCCGTTCCGCAAAGCGCTATGCCCAAATCGACCTTGCCGCTCTCAACAGCCACTGCCAGAGGATGCGCCACGTCCGTGTAGTCCATACTCTCCGTGGAATCAGTCCCGAAATTAACCACTTCGATGCCGCGGCGGCGAAGCATCTTCATCAACTTCGCCTTGTACTCCACCCCAGCGTGGTCGCTGCAAATACCTATTTTCATAATAACCCTAAAATGTCGTGGGGGCTAACCCCTTGATTATTAATTATTTACTCAAAAGAGGTCTGTCGAAAAGCGCACACCTAATTATATTAAATCGCTGACTATCAATAACTTATCTCCCACGCATTGAAAATCAGACACCCCGCTCCTCAGACCTTCGCTTCGCTCTTCCCTCCCCCGGGCTCCGCCCTGGGGCACCCTCCCGCTCACTGGCCGCGGGTGGCCAGGGCCATTCGGAGCGGGATGCCTGATTTTTCAATGAATAATAGTTCCTAAAGTCTTCAAACGTTTAACCGCTTCGTCGTGACCGATGCAGGAGAGAATTTCGTGGATGCCGAGACCGGAACCGGAGCCGGTGAGGGCCAGCCTGATGCAGTTCATCACTTTGCCCATAGGCCATTCGCGCTCACGAATGTACTCCTCCAGATCCAAACCCGAAGACATAGCCTCCAGCGCCATTGCATAGTTCTCAACCGTGCCGAACTTGGCGAGGTCTTTCTCCACATATTCAGTAGGAGCGACGAACAGATAAGGTGCGGCGGTCCAGAGATCGGCGACGAAGGTCGCGCGGTCTTTGATAACGCCGACCACCTTCACCACATAGTCGTGGGGAGCCTTGACTCCGTGCGCGGCGAGAACGGGCTCGTACAAAGCAGCCAGTTCCTCGTCGCTCTTCATCCTAAGATACTCCTTGTTGTACCACTTCGCCTTTTCCGGGTTGAACTTCGCGCCGCTCTTGCTGACGTGGTCAAGCGAGAACGCGTCAATCAGTTCCTGCATAGACATAATCTCCCTTTCGTCGCCGGGGTTCCAGCCAAGGAAAGCGAGGAGATTCACGAAAGCCTCGGGGAAGTAGCCGTCTTCGCGGTAACCGCGATAGGTTTCGCCGTCTGAGTTCACCCAGTTGAGGGGGAACACGGGGAAGCCCATCTTGTCGCCGTCACGCTTCGAGAGTTTGCCGTTGCCTACGGGCTTCAGAAGCAGGGGAAGGTGCGCAAAACGCGGCATCGTGTCGGTCCAGCCGAAAGCCTCGTAAAGCAGATAATGAAGAGGCAGCGACGGCAGCCACTCCTCGCCGCGGATGACCTCCGTGATTTCCATCAGATGGTCGTCGACTATATTGGCGAGGTGGTAAGTCGGCAGTTCGTCAGCCCTTTTCCAAAGGACCTTGTCATCCAGCGTTGCACTAGAGACCTCCACGTGGCCGCGGATCAGGTCGTCCATCACGACTATCCTATCCTCAGGCATTTTGAAGCGGATGGTCCAGTCCGTGGTCTCTTTCAAAAGCCTGGCGACCTCGTCGGCCGGCAGCGTCAGCGAGTTCCTCAAACTAACCCTGGTCTCGTAATTATAGATAAATGTCTGTCCCTGAGCCTCGGCCGCAGCGCGCTTGGCAGCCAGCTCCTCGGAAGAGTCGAAAGCATAGTATGCCCATCCCTTCGCGACAAGCTCTTCGGCATAGGCGCGATAGATCGCCCTGCGCTCCGACTGCCTGTACGGGGCGTGGGGGTGCTTCTCAGACGCGGTCGAAACGACACGGCCCTCGGCATCAACTCCCTCATCCGGAACTATTCCGCACCAGTTCAGCGCTTCGATAATGTACTGCTCCGCACCGGGCACGAACCGCTGGGAGTCGGTGTCCTCAATTCTCAAAATGAAGTCTCCGCCGTGCTGCTTGGCGTAGAGATAATTGTAAAGCGCGGTACGCACACCGCCCATATGAAGCGGGCCGGTGGGCGAGGGCGCGAATCTTACTCTTGTCCTTCTCATTGCTGTATCCTCCTTATGGCGGCTTTCTCTTCGTATTCCCTGATGGTCGCCTCATTGTCCGTCAGGAGAGCGGGCACGGCCTCGGGATTGTAGTCGAACTTGGGTTTCACGGTTGTGCTGAAACCGATATGGGTCGTGATCTCATCGAGAGGAAGCGCTTCTCCTGCCGCACCTGACGACTTGTCGTAGACGTAGTCACTGTCGATGGAGATTATGCTTCCAAGGTCGATGTCCGGGCCAAGGATAGCTCCCAACTTGAAGCCGGTGGCGATGGCGGTGATGTGGATAGAATCTCCTATCTCCGGATCGTCGTCCCAGATGAGACCGTTCTTGAAGTTGTTCTTTCCTCCCGTGTACTCGGCAATCTTGTTGTTGATTTCTCCGAGCTGGCTCATCTTGAGACCCTGCTGGTTGTTGCCGGCGGAAATGTTCACCAGCACATTCTTCGCGGTCTTAAGGTCGTAGTCGTTGAGGAGCGGCGACTCGAAGGCCTGCTTGACGGCATCGTCGATACGGTTGGGGCCGCTGCCCGTTCCGCAGCCCATCAGGGCCATTCCGCTGCCGCGCATCATAGTCTGCACATCTTCGAAGTCCACATTGATGTAGCCGGGCTTCTTGATGATTTCGATGATACTGCGCACTGCGGTGGCGAGCACCTCGTCCGCTTTCGGGAACGCATCCTGAATCAGCTCGTCGCCGAAGTACTGGTAGAGTTTCTCGTTGTTGATGATGATGAGGCTGTCCACGTTCTTCTCCAGTTCGTGGATGCCGTCGATCGCGCGGGCGAGCACCTCGCGTCCTTCGTTGCGGAAGGGGAGTGTGACCACACCCACGGTCAGGATGCCCTGGTCCTTAGCCATTTTCGCTATGACCGGGGTGGCGCCTGTGCCGGTGCCGCCGCCCATACCGGCGGTGATGAAGAGCATCTTCGTGTTCGGGTCGAGTATCTTCTGGGCAATCTCGTCCTGGCTCTCAAGCGCTGCGTTGCGACCCTTGGTGGGGTTGGTGCCGGCGCCGAGGCCGAGGCCGAGCTGGATCTTCATAGGCACGTCGCAGCGGCCGAGGGCCTGCGCGTCGGTGTTGCACACCACGAAGCTGCAGCCCTGGATATGCCTGTTGTACATATAGTTGACTGCGTTGCAGCCGCCTCCGCCCACACCGAGAACCTTGATGATGTTGTCGGCTGTAGGCCAGTCCTTGGGGGCGATGATGATGTTAATGTCTTCAGGCATTGCTGTTGTCCTCCTCGTTAGATCCAATATTTTCGTCAAACAGATTTCCGGTCATTTCGGTGATGCCGGCCGTGATCCTGCCCAGAAGACCGAGCCTCCTCGGCTTCTGCGGCTTCTGATCCTGCGGCTTCGTCTCCGACTTGGGTTTCTCCGGTTTCTCCGACTCTTCAGGTGCAGGAGCGAAGACAGTATCTTCCACTTCCGGCTCCGGTGCCGGTTCGGGCTCTGCCGGAGCGGGCACATCCTCTTCTTTCAGGATTGCGCAATTGATGTAGTCTTTATCCTTGCAGAGGGAGATGAGTGCAAGCTGCGACACGCCGGAAAGGGAGCAGATGTCCTTGCAACCGTCAGTGCTGATGCCGCTCACGTGCGGGAAGCCCACACGTGCGGGCAGGCCGGAAAGCTCGGTGAACAGGGCGCTGGCGCTGAGCAGCTCGGCGCCGCCTCCGGTCAGCACGATGCCTCCGCGCAGACTGTCGGCATAGCCGCTCTTGCCGATCAGGAAGAGCGCCGCGTTCGCGATCTCCCTCATACGGCTGCCGATAATCTCGGCCAGATACTTGACGGGCAGCTGCTGGGTCTCGCCCGTGCGCTTGTCCTGAATCTGGATGATCTTCTCGCCGAGCGACTGCAGACGGTCGGGCATACAGGAACCGAACCCCAGCTTGATGTTTTCAGCAAGAGTCTCCTGGATGCCGCACTCGAGGTGGATGTCGCTTGTCACGGAATTGCCTCCGAACGGGAACGAATCGAAGAAGCGGAGCACACCGCGGTGGTACACGCTCACCGAGGTCACTCCCGCGCCTATCTCCACGAGCGCCACACCGTGCTCTTTCTCGTCGCTGGTGAGCACCGTCTCCGCCACCGCCTCCGCAAGGAAGAACTTGCGCGACGCGATGCCGAGCTCGTTCATCACCTTGTCGATGTTGGCGATGGGCTTCTTCGCTCCGAAGAACACCTTGTACATCCCCTCGAACTTGGCGGCGGTAACACCCACAACATCGGCCTCTGCGGCCTGGAATAGATCCTCGGTGGAGTACGACTGGGCCACTGCTCCGTAGATCATATCTTCGGACTTGGCGGTGTCCATAAACTTCTGGAGGGCGAAATCCTTCAGGTTATAGACCTCGTCTTCGGTAATGAAGCTTTCCGGATCGCTGCGATCCATCGAGTGCTCCACGTCCTTCGTTTTCACCTTCCAGCGGGGGAACGCCGTCACCACTTCGTGGATGTTGATTTCAAGCGCTTCTTCGGCTTCACGGATGAGCCTGCCGAGAGGTTCGCACACCTGCTTGGGGTTGAAGATCATTCCGCGCCGGATTCCTTTGGACTCCGCTTCGGCGTAGTGGACGACTTCCACCACACCGTCTGCGATGTTGCACACTGAGAGCGAAATCTTCGACACTCCCAGGTCCACTGCCGCTATAAATCTTTTCTGCATATTATTTGACCTTTGTATTTTACATTCACAGTATGGTACGGCTCGGCCGCGCGCATCGGGGCGATGGAGCTGAAGTACTTCTCCATAGCCGCGAACTTGCGGTCGCTCTCGCTGAAATCGCCGTAGATGATGCGCAATCCGTAGCCCAGAAGCACGAAGTCGCCGTTGCTGTCCACGGCGTAGCCCTCTATGCGCTCCCTCCACACATTGCTGCCGGAAACCTTGCGCACCAGCGCGATGGTCTGCGCCAGCCACTCGGGGTCGAAGCCCAGCTTCGGATCGCACGAGATGACGGGCACCTCCGCGACATAGTCGCCGCTCAGCGGGAAGATGTTGCCGTCGCGGTCGGTGTAGTAGCCGTTGCCCTTATGCTCGAAGCGAAGCACGGGGTCGCGCTGGTAGACGGTAGCGTGCAGAACTCCATCGTCAGTAATCCAGACCTCCGCCTTGCGCACGGGCGCCTTCGTCTCCAGCATTTTCTCTATGCTCCCGAGATTCACGTCCTCGAGCCTCTGGCCCACATAGATGCCGTAGAAGTTGTCGATCGAGGCGCGGATTTCGTCTTCGGAGATGAACGCGTGGGGCCCGGGCACGCTGACCTGCAGTTCCTTGCAGGAGATGCCGTGCCGCTCCGTCTTCGACACGTGCAACAGCACTCCCATCCCGGCGAAGAACACCAGGAAGAAGAGAACGGTAAGCACTATCGAAGCGGCCTTTTTCATACGCGTTTCCTCAATATCTCGGCGATGGGCTCCACTAGCCTGTCAATATTTCCTGCACCGAATGTAACGAGAACGTTTACATCCGTAGCGCCCGCGACCCAGTCCAGCAGCTCGTCATATCGCAGCAGGACCTTCTCGGGTGCGGTCACATCCTTGTAAATAATCTCCGAAGTCACCCCCGGAATCGGTTCCTCGCGGGCGGGGTAGATGTCCAGCAGCACCACCTGGTCGCACAGGCTCAGCGCGTGTGCGAACTCGGGCGCGAAATCGCGCGTGCGGGTATATAGGTGTGGCTGGAAAATAGCCGTCAGTTTACGCCCCGGGAATATGTCGCGCACGGTCCTGATCGAAGCTTCGAGCTCCGCCGGATGGTGAGCATAGTCATCCAAAAACGTCAAAGAAGGAGTGTTCACATACTCCTCGAGCCTGCGGTGCGCACCCAGGTACGAGCCGATCGCCTTTCGGATCGCGTCTTCTGCGGTCCCGTGGCAGAGGCAAATCGCCGCCGCGGCCACCGCATTCTCCACATTCAGCTTTCCGAGCGTGCCGGTGCGTATGTCCTTGATGATCCCGCCGGGATGCACCAGATCGAAGGTGTAGTGTCCGTCCGGCCCGAGCCTGAGGTTCGAAGCGTGGAAGTCCGCACGCGGATCGTCGAGAGCGTAAGTGAGCATCTTCGCTGAAGTCACGTCCGGCGCAAGCGGCAGTCCGAGCTTGTGGACCAGCACCTCGCTCACCTGAGATGCGAACTGACGGTAGGCCTCCTGCACGTGCTCGAGGTCGCCGTAGATGTCGAGATGGTCAGCGTCCATCGCCGTGATCGCCGCTATCGCCGGGTGCAGCCGCAGGAACGACCGGTCGAACTCGTCCGCCTCTGCCACCGCCACGGGGTTGTGGCTCATCAGCAGGTTCGTGCCGTAGTTGCGCGACACTCCTCCGAGGAAGGCCGAGCAGCCCTCGCCGCTCACCGTGAGGATATGCGCTACCAGGGTGGAAGTGGTAGTCTTGCCGTGCGTGCCGGCGACTGCGAGACACTTCTGCCCGGAGGTTATCTCTCCCAGAATCTGCGAGCGCTTAACCACGTTGTACCCGCCGGCACGCACGGCCTTCATCTCTCCGAGCTCGTCGGGGATTGCGGGCGTGTACACCACCAGCGTGTTCTCAACATCCGTCGGAATCAGTTCGGGCCTGTCCTCGTAATGCACGGGGATGCCTTCGGCCTCAAGCTCGCGGGTCAGGTCGCTGGGCGTGCGGTCGTAACCGGCCACAGCGTAGCCTTTGAACTTGAACCAGCGCGCCAGGGCGCTCATACCGATTCCGCCGATTCCTATAAAATATACCTTCTTCATACGAGTTTGTAAGCTTCGTCCACTATTATTGCCGCCGCGTTCGGAAGCGCCATCTTCAGCGCGTTCTTCCCGATAGCGTCCAGCCGCTTGGCGTTGTGGATCAGGTCCATAGCGAGCGGCATCAGCTTCTCGCGCGCTTCGGCGTCTTTGACTATTTCAGCCGCCTCTTTGCGCACGAGCGCCATAGCGTTGTGCGTCTGATGGTCCTCGGCCACGTTAGGCGAGGGCACGAATATGCACGGTTTGCCGGCCACGCAGATCTCCGACACGCTGCTGGCACCGCTGCGGGACACGATCAGGTCCGCCGCCGCATAGGCTAGGTCCATCCTGTCTATGAAAGCGCTCCAGTGCACGTGCGGAAGGTCGCGGCCTTCCATAAAGGCTTTGACGTCCGGCTCGTAGTACTTGCCGCACTGCCAGATTACCTCCACATCCTCTCCGCCGGGGCATCCTTCCTCAATCCACTTCTTCATCGTTTTGTTGAGGGTGCCGCAGCCGAGGCTGCCGCCGATTACGAGGAGCTGACGGCGTGCGCCGTCGAGCCCGTAATGGCCCAGCGCCTCGGCGCGCATCTCCGGCGTCGCCTTCTTGATGCTGGACCGTATGGGGTTGCCCGAAAGGACGATCTTGCCCGCGGGGAAGAACTTCTCCATTCCTTCGTAGGCCACACAGATGCAGCCGACCTTGTCGCCGAGCATCTTGTTGGTGAGGCCGGCGAAGCCGTTCTGCTCCTGGATGAGCGAAGGCACGCGAAGGCGTGTGGCAGCGAAGAGCAGGGGTGCGCTGGCGTAGCCGCCCACTCCCACCGCGATGTCGGGCTTGAATTTGCGTATGAGTTTTCTCGCCCTGGCATTGCTGATGAGTATCTTGAAGGGCACCTGGATGTCGTTCCAGATGTTCTTTAAAGTCAACCTGCGCTGAAGGCCGCAGATGGGCAGACCCACTATCTTGTAACCGGCCGCGGGCACTTTCTCCATCTCCATCTTGCCGTTGGCTCCCACGAACAGGATCTCCGTTTCAGGGTTCACTTCCTTGAAACGGTTGGCGATGCTGATGGCGGGGAAGATATGGCCTCCCGTGCCGCCGCCGCTGATTATTACCCGAAGTTTCCTATACGCTGTCATAGATATCTTCGTTTTCGTCTACAATTTCTGCGTCCGTGTCCATCTCGCCGCTGTCGAACGAGTCGAGATCGGCGAGGCTGGCTTCCACATTGTCGTGAAGGTCGATAAGCGGCGATGCCTTCTTCGTCTCAGTCTCTATCTTGCGGTTCGAGATCCTGCTTATGGACAGGATGATACCAAACGCGAGGCTGAAGCAGAGGAAGGCCGACGCGCCGTGGCTCAGCAGGGGCAGGGTCTGCCCGGTGACGAGTCCCACGTCGGCATTCACTATAATATGTATCATCGCCTGCCCGGAGATGAGCAGCACAAGGCCCATAACCGCGCACTTTGCGAACAGGTTGCTGCCGCAGTTGCGCACTATCAGCACCCCTCGTGCGATGAGCGAAATATACAGGATCATAACGGCCATACCTCCCAGCCAGCCGTATTCTTCAAGGATGAAACTGTACATATAGTCCTCCGACATATCGGGCACCACATAGCGCTGGGTGCTCTGGCCGGGGCCCTTGCCGAGGAAGTGACCCTGCTGGATCGCTATCTTGGCGCTGTAAGGCTGGCGCAGTTTGTCCAGCACCTTCTGCCTTTCGGTGCTGTTCTGGGCGAGCCGGTATTCCTTCACATCGTGGTTGGTGGTGTGGAACAGACGGGTGGGGAAGAGGGCGATACGCTGGAACATCACGTGGTCCGTGTGCTTCGTGATGCTGTAGGCCGTGAAGCAGCCCAGGAAGAAGACTATGCCCACGGCGGCGGCGATGAAGATTTCCTTCACTTCACCAGTGCCGATAGCGATGGTCAGCACCAGCACGAGGGCTATCATCATAGCCGCGGTGTTGGATCCCTTGACCATAACCATTCCGGCAATCAGAAGAGTAGGGATGTAGAGGAAAATGAGCTTCTTCACGCCCTTTTTCTTCAGCCAGTGCATATGGTCGAGCTCCGAGAGTTTGTTCAGGAGCTTGAAGTTGTCCCTTTTGATGGCGTCCACTCCCCAGGCGATGTACATAATCATCGCCACCTTCGCAATCTCGAAGACGTGGATCTGTATGCCCTTGACCCTGAGGAAACGCACGGCGCCGTTGATTTCGGGGGCTTCGATGAATCCGCCGACACCGCCTATGAGCAGCAGGAAAATGAAACCGAACGCCACGAAGAAGCCCAGCGCCGACACCTTCCGGAAGAACTCTATGCTGCGTATCTGGTAACACACTATTATCAGCACCAGCGCTATGCCCACTATCATCAGGTGGTCCATCACGATGTCGATTCGGTCGGTGGTGGGGGTGACAAGGCGCGACGAACTCGAGAAGATGCACACGATAGAGAAGAGGATGAGCATCAGAACGATGATCAGCACCACCTTATCGCCTGCGAAGTTCTCGATAAAGTTCCAGAATTTCTTTCCCTTGTCGCTCATACTACAGGTTCCTTACAGCTTCCTTGAATTTTTCTCCACGGTCTTCGTAGCAGGTGAACAGGTCGAAGCTCGCGCAGCAAGGGCTGAGGAGCACCACGTCTCCCGCCTCCGCGAACGCGGCCGAAGCCTTCACCGCTTCTTCGGCCGAGAGGGTGTCGACCATCTTGTCGGCGCCCACAATAGCCTCGAAAGCTTCGTGGAATTTCTTGTTGTCTATACCCATACATACGATGGCTTTCACCTTCTCCTTCACGAGAGGTTTCAGCACTTCGTAGTCGTTGCCTTTGTCGGTTCCGCCGACTATCCAGACCACGGGTTTGGTCTGGCAGTCGAGCGCGTACCACGCGGCATCCACATTGGTGGCCTTGCTGTCGTTGATGTAGAGCACGTCCTTCACCTCCAGCACGGGCTCGAGCCTGTGCTCGATGGGCTGGAAGGTCTTGAGGCTCTTGCGGATAACGTCGTTGCGTATGCCCGCGGCCTTCGCGGCCAGCGCCGCCGCCATAGAGTTGTAGATGTTGTGCTTGCCGCCCAGCGCGAGCTCGCTCAGGTAGAGTTCGCTCTCGTCTTCGCCGACGCGCATCACTATCTTCTGGCCCTCGAGGTAGGCGCCCTGCTCCACTTCGTGCGTCTGCGACATAGGGAGCATCCGCGCCTGCAGCACTATCTTGCTGAGGTGGTCGATGGTAATCTTGTCGTCCGAATCGAATATGAAGCAGTCTTCCGGACGGAGGTTGCGCGTGATGCGGAACTTCGAGCGGACGTAGTTCTCCATATTGTAGTCGTAGCGGTCCAGATGGTCGGGGGTGATGTTGGTGATGATGGCGATGTCCGGACGGAAATCGTAGCAGCCGTCCAGCTGGAAGCTGCTGATCTCGAGCACGTAGTAGTCGTGCTGCTCCGTCGCGACCTGCAGGGCGTAGCTCTTTCCGATGTTGCCGCCCAGTCCCACGTTGAGGCCCGCCTCTTTCAGCAGATAATAGATGATGCTGGTAGTGGTGGTCTTGCCGTTCGAACCGGTGATGCAGATCTTCTTCGCGGTGTCGTAGCGCGCAGCGAATTCGATCTCGGAGATGACGTGGATGCCCTTGTCCCTGAGGGCGCGCACCATAGGCGCAGTCTCCGGGATGCCGGGGCTCTTCACCACCTCGTCGGCGTCCAGCACCTTCTCGGGGGTGTGGCCGCCTTCTTCATAGGCGATCTGCCAGTTGTCCAGCAGCGACTTGTACTCGTCTTTCAGCTTTCCGTTGTCGGAAAGGAAGACCTCAAACCCTTTCACTTTCGCGAGGATGGCGGCTCCCACGCCGCTCTCAGCTCCTCCAAGTACTACTATTCTTCCCATAATCCTACCTGATCTTCAACAATGCCAGGGTGCCCACGGCCAGGACTATTCCGACGAGCCAGAAGCGCACTACGATACGCGGCTCGGGGATGCCCTGTTTCTGGTAATGGTGGTGAAGCGGAGCCATCAGGAACAGCCTGCGGCCCTCGCCGTATTTA
Source organism: Bacteroidales bacterium (assembly GCA_017615435.1). Next base: position 13,152 of record JAGAAF010000001.1, on the reverse strand, counting down.
CGTTTGGTGTATCTGAAATGCCCCCTCTGAAGGATAACGGACAGACTTTCCATCAGGAAAATGCCGCAGAGGATGGGCAGAAGCAGCTCTTTGCGGATGAGCACCGCGCTCACTCCGATCACGCCTCCTATCATAAGGCTTCCCGTGTCGCCCATAAACACCTGGGCGGGGAAGGTGTTGAACCATAGGAAGCCCACGAGCGCACCGACGAACGCCGCCATAAACACGGCAGTCTCGCCGGAGCCCGGGATGTACATTATGTTGAGGTAGCCTGCGTCGATGACGTTGCCGCCCAGCCAGGCGAGGATACCTATCACCACGCCCACTATCGCGGAGGTGCCGGCCGACAGACCGTCCATTCCGTCGGTCAGGTTGGCGCCGTTCGAGCACGCGAGGATGATGAAGATGATCACGAGGGCGTAGAGGGCCCACCTGCAGTACCATCCGAACGCTCCCTTGAAGGGAATGAGGTATTTGTAGTCGAATTCGTGGGTCTTCACGAATGGGATGGTGGTTTTGGTGCTCTTGATCACATCTTCGGAGACATAGCGTCCGTGGTCGACTTCGCCGGTGGGGACGCCCGCCTCGGTGACCTGCGCGGTCTGCTCGACCTCCTGGCGGACGACTATGTTAGGGCTGAAGCACACCGTCCCGGCTATCATAATGCCGAGCAGGAACTGGCCGATGAGCTTTTTGCCTTCGCTCAGGCCTTCCTTGTTGTGCTTGAACACCTTGATGTAGTCGTCGGCGAATCCGAGTCCGCCGCACCATAGGGTGGTGAGGATGAGAAGCTGTACGTACACGTTGGAGAGGTCGCAGACGAGCAGCACTGCGACCAGTAGCGCCACGATGATGATGACGCCGCCCATAGTGGGGGTGCCGGTCTTGCTCATCTGGCCCTCGAGGCCGAGATTGCGGACGGTCTCGCCGATCTGCTTCTTCTGGAGCCATTTGATTACCCTCTTGCCGAAGAAATATGCCACTATGATGGCTATCACGTTGGCGAGGATGGCCCTGAACGAGAAGTAGGTCATCAGTCCCTGTCCGGGGATATCGTACTTTTTAAGCAGTTCGAAAAGGTAGTACAGCATCGGTTTAGATTTGTTTGAATATTTCTGCGACCACTTCGTGCTCGTCGAAGTGGACTTTTTCGGTTCCTACGACCTGATAGTCTTCGTGGCCCTTGCCTGCGAGCAGGATGGTCGAAGGGCTCTGCGACATAGTGATGGCGGCCCTTATCGCCTCGGCGCGGTCGGCTATGCACAGGGCTTTCAGGCGGCCCTTGGGCGAGAAACCGGTCGCGACCTCCGCCATAATGTCTTCCGTGCGCTCGGTGCGGCTGTTGTCGGCCGTCACGAAGATGCGGTCCGCATACTGCTCCGCAATGGCGGCCATCTCCGGACGCTTCGTGCGGTCGCGGTCGCCGCCGCAGCCGAACACGCACACCAGCTCCTGGTCGGGCTCAACCTGACGCAGGGTCTTGAGGACATTCTCCAGTGCATCAGGGGTGTGGGCGTAGTCGATAACCACCGTTTTCCCCTGCGGCCCGCGTATCGTTTCCAGACGTCCGGGGGCCGATTGGAGCTTGCTGATCCCGAGGAGGGTTTCTTCTTTGCCCGCGCCGAGGGCAAGCGCCGCACTGTAGATGGCGAGAATGTTGTAGGCGTTGTGTTCTCCCACCAGGCGTGTCCACACTTCGGTGCCGTCTATCTTCAGGAGCATACCTTCTATGCTCTGCTCCATAATTCTGGCGGTGTGGTCCGCGCCGCTGCGGGTGGAATATGTCACTATGTCGGCCTTGGTGTTCTGCACCATCACGAGGCCGTGTTTGTCGTCGATATTGGTGATTGCAGTCGCTCCCTTCGGCAGGTTGTCGAAGAAGAGTTTCTTGCAACGGAGGTACTCGGCCACAGTCTTGTGGTAGTCGAGGTGGTCGTGGGTCAGGTTGGAGAAAATGCCCACATTGAAGTCGAGGAAGTCGGTGCGGTGCTGCTCCACTCCGATGGAGCTGACCTCCATAAAGCAGTATTCGCAGCCCGCGGCGACCATTTCGGCCATCAGGGAGTTGATGGTGACGGGGTCGGCCGTGGTGTTGGCAGTCTCCGACTTGCGGCTGCCCACATAGTTGGCGATGGTCGAAAGCAGACCGCACTCGTAGCCCATTGCCCTGAAGAGGTTGTAGAGCAGGGTGACGGTGGTCGTTTTGCCGTTGGTGCCGGTGATGCCGACGAGTTTCAAGGCACCTGAGGGGTGGCCGAAGAAGCGGTCGGCGAGAGCGGCGAGGCCTTCGCGGCCGGTTTCCACGGCCGCCACGGCGCCTCTGCCGAGCGCGTCGCCGACAAAGCTTCGGCCATCCAGGGCGGTGCCCTTGACGGCTATGAACAATGCCCCTTCCGCGGCTTTCCTGGAGTCGCAGCAGACGCTCGTGATCTCGGTGTCCGGAGTTCCGGCGAGTATCTCGGCGTCAAGGCCTTTGATCAGCTTCGACAGTTTCATTCCAGTATGGATCTATATTATATATTTCCTTAATAAAGTCCCTGATGACGCTCGCGGGGATGACTCCTCCGGCGAACTCTTTCTTCGATATCTTCGAGTACACGACGCAGATCACTGAGTACTGCGGATCTTCGGCGGGGAAGAAGCCCACGAACGTGCCCTGCTGCTTGCGTGCTCCGTCAGCCTGGACATATTTGCCGTTCGTGAACACGTCTGCAGTGCCGGTCTTGCCCGCCACCTTCACCTTGTCCGAGATGTATTGAAGCCTCCACGCCGTGCCCCTGTAGCGGTAGTCTTTGTCGTCCACGGTGACGTGGCAGAGCGCGTCGCGGACCATCTTTGCCGTCTCCGGCCTGCAGATGCTGGAGTTCAGCACGGAGGGGCCGAGCTTCTCTATCACTTTTCCGTTCTTCTCGATGTCTTCCACCAGGTAGGGCTTCATCATCTTGCCGTCGTTCGCGATGGCGTTGTAGAAGGCAAGGATGTGCATCGGGGTCACGCTCACGGAGTAGCCCATTCCTATCTGTCCGAGGTCTGTCTTTGACCAGCTCTTGTCCGAAGGGAACTTCAGGGTTGGAGTCGTGATGGGCTCGTAGACATCGAAGTCGAAGGACTTGCCTAGGTTGTAGGTGTGCAGCCTGCCGATAAAGTCTTCGGGCCTGTCTTTATAGTAGTTGATCGCGAGATACCTGAAGGCGTTGTTCGAGGAGAGTTTCACGCAGTACCAAAGCGGTATGTTGGAGGAGTGATACTTGGCGATGTAGTCCTTGAGGTGTTTGTCGGCGGGGTAGAGCTTCTGGTAGCCGTCCACCTGCACGAGGCCGTCCTTCGCGGGGATGGTCTGGTCGATCGAGGTAACTATTCCGTCTTCGATGCAGGTCATCAGGGTGGTTATCTTGAACACCGAACCGGGCTCGCCGCGCCTCATCACCGCCACGTTCTCGTTCTCGCCGAACATACCCGTGCCGCCGTTGCCGCGCGCCAGATTGACCATAGACTTGATGGCGCCCGTCTTCACGTCCATCAGCACGAAGCACGCCGCTTCGAGGTCCTCTTCGGGCTCCACATATTTGCGGAGCAGCTTGTCGGCGATGTCCTGGTAATCTATGTTCAGCGTGGTGCGGATGTCCAGGCCGTCCACGGCTTTCACATAGGTGCTGTCGTAGTCGCGGACGTAGCCGTTGTCCGTCTTCTTCATATAGTAGCGGCCGGGCTCGCCGTGCAGGACGTAGTTGTACTTGCCGTCGATGCCGGAGTAGTACGAGCCGTCCGAGTTCTCGGTGACGCTGCCTATCGTGCGCTTCGCGAGCGAGCCGTAGGGATAGCGCCTCGTGGGCACGGTCTCCCACCACACGCCGCCTTTGTAGCGGCCATCCTTGATAAGAGGGTAGTTCTGCAGAAATTCGAGCTGCTCCTTCTCTATCGGGCGGCCGAGTTTCAGGTAGCGGCTGCCCTGGTCGAAGGCGGCGACCAGACGTTTGCGGAACTGCTCTGCGCTCCTTTCGGGGAAGACTATGGACAGGCCCTGGGCGAACAGCGCCGCGTCGTTCTTCCACTGCCTGAGGCACGAGTCGCGCACGTCCTTTTTCATAAGGTCGAATTCGCCCTTGCGGACCCACGGGTCGATGTAGAGCTGGTAGCGGGGATACGACATTGCGATGGGTCGGCCGTCCGCGGCAAGGATGCAGCCGCGCGTGGGCTCAAGGTTCACCCTTCGGATGGGCTGCGTGAGCCTGCGCTCTATCTCAACGTCCGGCCTCCAGAAGATTTTTAGATACAGGAAGCGCCCCGCGAGGAATATCCCCACGAGCAGCATCAGAAGGTAGTACAGGTACAGCGCGTAGCTGATCCTGTCCCTCTTTCTGGTTTCCTGTTTCGTCTCTTCTGCCATTATTTTAATACTATCGGCGGTTTTTCCGCTTCGGTCAGTGTCGACCCCAGTTCCCTGAGATGTTTCACTGCGCCGCTTCTTCTCGTGAGCGAAGAGAGCTCGTACGTACGCATAGCGATGACGGCTTCCTGCTCCGCGATCACGGTTTTGCCTCGTTCAACCGTGGTCAGGGTGTTGTCAATGAGCAGGCTGATGTAAATAGTCAGGGTGATCACGATGAACACGGCCACAATGTTGATGAAGTAGCGCCCGATCTTCAGTCGGAGGAGAAACTCTCCCTCGAAGATGGCCTTGACGCTGTTCTTCAGCAGCTGCCCGATATCCGATAACCTAAATCTCCTTTCCTGCTCCATTTTTTATAGCAATACGTAGTTTCGCGCTTCTTGCCCTGGTATTGCCCGCGATTTCATCCTCTTCGGGGAGGATGGGTTTGCGGTTTACCGCCTCGAAGGGGCATTGGCTCCGTCCGAAGACGTCTTTGACCACTTCGCCGTCGATGTTTCCCGCTTTGATGAAATTCTTCACCATACGGTCCTCGAGGGAATGGTAGGTGATGACCACCAGCCTTCCGCCGGGTTTGAGCGCCAGCGACGCGCCTTCGAGAAACTTCTCCAGCGAGCGCATCTCCTGGTTCACTTCGATTCTCAGCGCCTGGTAGACCTTCGCGAGGTACTTGTGCTCTGCGAAAGAAGGCAGGGCGGCTGCAATGGCATTGTCCAGGTCATCGGTAGTTTCGATCGCCTTCGCGGCGCGGGCTTTTTCGATAAGCCTCGCGACCTTCCGGGCGTCCTCCACTTCCCCGTAAATCCGTAGGATCTTTTCCAATTCTTCTTGCGTATAAGAATTGACAATGTCCGCTGCAGTCGTTTTCCCCTGCACATTCATTCGCATATCGAGCGGCGCGCTATAGCGGAACGAGAAACCTCTTTCCGCCGTATCGAACTGATGCGACGACACTCCCAGATCGGCCAGGATGCCGTCGAACCCTCCCTCCGTTTCCGTGAGGGAATAGTTGTATATGAATCTGAAGTCGTTGTGTATAAGCGTGAACCGGGGATCGTCGATGGCGTTGGCGAGCGCATCTTCGTCGCGGTCGAAAGCGATCAGGCGGCCCTCTTTGGCCAGGCGGCCCATTATCTCGCGGCTGTGCCCTCCGCCCCCGAAGGTGGCGTCGGCATAGGAGCCGCGGGCGTCCGTAACAAGGGCGTCTACGCTCTCCTTAAGCAGAACGGGTTTGTGGTACTCGGACATAGCGCGTTGCCTTTATTTTGAAAGGCTTTCCGCTATGGCAGTGTAATTCTCGTGAGAAAGGCGGGACTTATCGAACTTCTCCTTCGCCCAAATCTCGATCTTGAAATCAATGCCAAAGAATACGACCTCTTTGTTCACACCGATTGCGTCAAGAAGATTCCGGGAGATTGAGATTCGTCCCAATTTCGAATCCGGTTCGACCACATCGCGGTCGCGCATATACTCTCTCCAGAACTGTACGTGCTGGGGGTTGAAGAAGTTGAGTCCGTCCTTCACCTTCTCCGACTGCCGTGCCCACTCTTCGAAAGTGTACATCTCCAGACAGTCGTCGTAGATGCTCTTTTTCACCACGAACCTCATATCTCCACCCGCCGGCAGACAGCCCTTGAGGGGCGCCGGGAGCACCAATCTGCCCCTGTCGTCCACTCTCGAGATGTATTCGCCGATGAATGTGATCATAAAATAATTCTTATACGCAAGTGGGACAAAGTTAGCAAAACTTTTCCATTTTGTTCCCACTTTTTACATTTTTTTACCGCCCGCCCCTCGCCTTCGCTCTCCCGCCCCTCTCCCTTCGCTCCTCCGCCCCTTTCCCTTCGCTCTCCCGCCATTCGACTTCGCCCTTCTGTTCCCCCTCCCTCCGCTTCGCCTTCGTTCCCCGTGGCGCCCAACCCCCTGACACACAATCTCTTCCCCAAACTCGACTCCGCGTTTTCCGGAGCCGACTTTCAGGAATTGGCTGACTATCAGGTATTTGCGCGCCACGGTGCGGGATTGATTTTTTTAGTAACTTTGCGGCATTATGAAGAAAGTATTGTTTATTGCTGTTGCCGTGATGCTTGTGGCCGGATGCGGCCAGCGCCGCGCGGCGAAATCGCAGGAGTCTGAGAAGGCTGCCTGCCAGAAAGACACGATGGAAGCTGTCGAGCATCATTGCTGCGGTCACCACGGAGAAGAAGGCTGCCCGTCGGAGAAATTGGAGAAGGCTTGCAATCACGCTTCTCAGCAGATCGAAGAAGCTTGCGAAAAGGTCGAAAAGGCCGCGGATGCAGTGGAACAGGCCGCCGAGACCGTGGAGTCGCAAGGTTTGGTAATCGAGCAAAAGGGAGAAAAGCCCAGGCACGACAGGCCCAGGCCCGTTCCCAATCCCTACAAGAAATAGCGGGGTAGCAGATATTTGGAATTTCCAAAAATATCTCTACCTTTGCAGTCCTCTCTAACACGGTGCGATTAGTTCAGTTGGTAGAGCACCAGATTGTGGTTCTGGTTGTCGTGGGTTCGAGCCCCACATCGCACCCGAAAAACCGGCCGCTCATCCGAGCGGCTTTTTTCGTGTGCGATGTGCTTCGCTGCGCGAAGCTCGCACTATTACCCCCGCTGCTTCGCAGCTGCCCCGCCGGGGCATGCCGTCTCCGCTATGCTTCGCCGGGTGCCTTCCGGTCGTCGCATCGCTCCTCCCTCACGGCACGCGCCTGATGGCGCTGTCGGCGATTCTCGCCTCCATCCGTTGTTTTCGTACACCAGGGGGCCATTTCATGTACCAAATGCATTGAAACAACCGTTTCGTACACCAAATGCCGTTCTGGTGTACCGTTTTCATTTCGTGTGCGATGCGGGGCAGCCCCGACATCGAATGAGGGGGCGTACCCCCTCACCCCCCCCCGGCCTCCCATCGCACTTACAGACTCACCGCCCTCATTTGTCCGGCCGGCGTGGCGCGTAACTCGCTGATTATCAGCTAATTCCTGAAACACGACTCCGAGAATCACGGAGTCGAGTTTTAGCAACTTACTGTATATTAGGCACTTAGTCGCCACGGGTCTCTAAGCTCTATTCGGGCTGATTGTTTCGAGAGTGCCGTGGAGGATAAGTTGCTTATTACCAGGCAATTAAACAAATTAGGTCCGCCAAAAATGGCGGACCTAATTGCGTTAACTCGCTAGTTAACAAGGGCTTAGCCCCCACGCATCAATTTATTATTTCCCCGTGAAGGTCCCTTCGAAGAGGATGGTGTTGGAGGAGGATTCGGCGATGAAGAAAGCGAAGGGGTGATCAGCGACGAACCAGACGGTCTTGGGCTCTTCTTCGGGAGGGCAGGCGCCTTCTGCGTACATCTGCACGACCGTTACCGCAGCGGCTTCGGTGCCCCATTCGGCGACTGAGATCTTTGCCTTCTGGATCACGTTGGCGATAGCGTAGTTGTATTCTTCTTCCTTGGGGGCGAACATATTGTCGAATTCTGCAGAGCGCATCTGGAATGCTCGCTGCACTCCCAACGCCTTCAAAGCACCACTCAAGTCGTATTTGTTCTCGATATCGAACTTCGGAAGCTTGACGTGGACTTCGTAGCCAGTCTTAAGAGCGGATGTGATATCTTTCCAGGTGATATCGGTGATCTTTCCGATCACTTCATCCAGATTGTTATTCTTGGGGAGAAGGAAATACATATAGTACTTGTAGCGGGCAAAAGGAAGAGCCAGCACTTTGAAATCCTCAAATTCAGCGTAGTGGTAGTCGCCCGAGGTCTGCATATATTTCACTTTCTTCGAGGCCGTGCCCGTACATTTGAAGTCGTCTTCGTAGGTGCCTTCTTCCGTGAACATCGGATCATACTCGCTGCCGGCCCATTTCGCCTTGAAGTAGAGAGCGTTCATCAGGAAGGCAACGGCATCTTCGTGTATATCTTCGGGGTTAAGGACTTTGTCGAGAAATCCGTCCGTGTTGCGTTTCGCCCAGTCGTTGATGCGGGCGGCAATCAGCGAGGGGTCGGAAAAGTCCGTGTTCTCGACAGCGGCGTAGTAGTTCTCTTCCACCTTCTTCTGGAAAGAAGGGAGAAGCGGGAACTCGTCGTTCACCAGCAACGCGTTAGTCACCTTTAGCTTTGCCTGAAGTGAGACAGCGGGCAGCTGCTCCATCAGAATCTTGCAGTACTCGTTGAGGGCGTCTATCCCGTCGGCTCCATAGCCCAGGAAGTCGATTATTTCCTGCAGAGTCTCGCCTGTTGCGCCGTTGGCCGTCATAGCAAGTGCATACTGAAGGCTGAGCGGGGAGCAGACCATATCCGAGCCCTCGTAGAGCTGCTTCAGCAGGCGGAACGCCATCACATTCGCGCCATCTGAATAGCCCAACTGGGCATCTGTCAGAGTCACTTTAGTGATCTGCTCGGTGGGGGTGGGGGAAGCGACGGCGATAGGATTCTTCACCGATTCATTATTTGCCGGAGTGCAGGCGAACAGCGCTGCAAGACCAGCCGCAAAACTGATAGCTATCTTCTTCATAGTAATATTATGATGCAAATATACTAAATATTGTTGCCCGTGGCACGTAATTAATTAATAATCAGTGAATTGCTAAAACACGACTCAAAAAATCGCGGAGTCGAGTTTGAGTAAATTGCTGTGTTGCAGGGAGTTACGCGCCACGGGTGGGACGGCAAGGGGGATTTGGCGGTGGTCGGCAAAATGATTATATTTGTAAACTTGAAATTTTTAATTCTAAAACAATAACTGTATGAAAAAATTACTTGCTGTTCTTGCAGCAGCAGCTCTTTGCCTCAGCGCTTTCGCGCAGGAAGAGGAGAAAGAAATGAAGACCGGTTGGTCTTTCGGTGTACTTCCTACCGCTACTTTTTCAGTTGACAACGGCTTCCAGGCCGGCGCTTTCGGCGATGTCTATTACTACGGCGACGGCGGCACCTATCCGGATCCCCTGCACAAAATCAGCTGGGAAGGTTCCTACTTCACGCACAGTCACCGTATGCGCCTTTATCTGGCCTACGACTCCAAGTATCTCATCCCGAATATGCGTGTGAATGCGTCGGTCACGTATATGAACGACCCGCTGTACAGCCTCTGGGGCTTCAACGGCGCAGCCGCAACTCAAGGCACCCAGAATTATTTTGGTGATAACCACGTATGGGGTAACAGGGACAGGACTATTCCTACATCCATCACTGATCCTACCCTTTCTAACATCAACTACTATGGAATGAGCCGCGAGATGCTCCGTATCCTCGCAAACTTCCAGGGTAAACTCACCGATAATCTCAACTGGGCAGCCGGTATGAACTTCTGGAAGTGGAATCTCGGCGATATGAAGGATAACGGTGTGGATGTGGACGGCAACAAGAGGTATTACAACACCACCTCCACTCTCTACCACTTCCTCAGCGAACAGGGAGTTCTCACCGATGCTGAAAAGGACGGCGGTGTCTCCCTGGAGTTCAATGCCGGACTCGTCTACGACACCCGCGATATGGAGGCTGCTCCTAACAAGGGAATCTGGGCAGAGGCTTACCTGAACGGAAACTTCATCGGCAGCCCTTACCTCAAGCTGTGCGCCTATTTCCGCCAGTACATTTCGATTCCTATCGACTTCACCCCTGCAGGACGCCCGGTCTTCGCATACCGTCTCGCATTGCAGCACACCATCGCAGGAGAGACCCCTCTGTTTATGGTTCAGAACAACCCTCTGCTCGTCCAGCGTAATATGATCTCCGAGGGCTTCGGCTCCAGCAACACCATCCGCGGTCTCCGTGAGAACCGCGTCCTGGCCGACGGTATGGCTTGGGCGAACACCGAACTCCGTATCAAGCTCGTGAAGTTCACCCTTGCAAATCAGTACTTCTACATCGCAGTGAATCCGTTCTTCGATGCAGGTATCATCACCAAACCCTACAAAGCCGCGGCAATGGAAAGCATAGCCGCTCCTGACGGAAAGGTCTACGATCCCGTTTTCAACGCCCTTCTTGGAGAAACGGATCCTACCAACCTCACCCCTATCTACGACCCGGCTAAGATCCACAGGCTTATCTACAGCGGCGGTGCCGGTCTGAAGATCGCTATGAACCAGAACTTCATCGTTTCAGTAGACTTCGCGAAGTGCTTCACCGAAGGTATGGACGCGGGTCTCTGGCTTGGTATCGGTATCAACTATCAGTTCTAGGATAATATGAATACAAACGAGATAGTCGGACAATTCCGCCTCGAAGGGAAGGTCATCGAGATCAAGCCCCTCGGCAACGGCCTTATCAACGACACTTATGTCGTGAAGACCGAGGGCGACGCCCCCAATTACGTCCTCCAGCGCATCAACAACGCCATCTTCCAGGATGTTGACCTTCTTCAGCACAACCTAGAAGCCGTCACGGCCCATATCCGCCGCAAGCTCGAAGCGAAAGGAGAGAAGGACATCGACCGCAAGGTCCTTCGTTTCATCCCCCTGAAGGACTCCGAAAAGACCTATTGGACGGACGGACAGACCTATTGGAGAATCTCCGTATTCATCAAGGATTCCTTCACCTACGACTCCGTGACTCCCAAGTATTCGGAGTTCGCCGGCGAGAACTTCGGTAACTTCGAGGCTATGCTCGCTGACATCAAGGAGCCCATCGGAGAGGTCATTCCTGATTTCCACAATATGGAACTGCGCGCTCGCCAACTCGAGGAGGCTGTGGCCGCTGACAAGGCCGGCAGGCTCAAGGACCCCGAGGTCCAGGCGATTCTCGCTGAAATCAGGGAACACGTGGACGAAATGTGTATGGCCGAGCGTCTGCACCGCGAGGGCAAACTCCCCAAGCGCATCTGCCACTGCGACACGAAAATCAGCAATATGCTCTTCGATGCCGAAGGCCACGTCCTATGCGTCATCGACCTTGACACCGTGATGCCGAGCTACGTCTTCTCCGACTACGGCGACTTCCTGCGCACCGCAGCGAACACCGTGGCCGAGGAAGACCCCGCCATCGACAAGGTTGCATTCAGGCTGGACATTTTCGAGGCCTTCACGAAAGGTTACATCAAGGGCGCGACCTTCCTCACCCCGATCGAAAGGGATAACCTCCCGTTTGGAGCACTTCTTTTCCCGTTTATGCAGGCGGTCCGCTTCTTCGCTGACTATATCAACGGCGACACCTATTACAAGATCCGTTATCCGGAGCACAACCTCGTCCGCACGCGCAACCAGATGGCGCTGTGGCGCAGCGCGCTCGCGAATATGGATTATATGAAGAAGTTTATAGCTCAGCTATGACAATGCTGCGGTTCCACGCGGAGCCCATTGCCGATGTCGGCATAGGCATCGTGGGTTTAGGCGGTCGGGGGAAAGAAGCCCTCGACCGCTTGCCCCACGTGCCCGGTTGCCACGTCCCGGCCGTCTGCGACGTGAACCGCGAACTGCTGAGCTCCCGCTTGGCAGAGGCTCCCGATACCGGGCAGCCCATTTCCGCATACACGGACTACCGCGCGCTCTGCGAGGACCCGGCCGTGGACTTGGTCTACGTCTGCACTGACTGGAGCTCGCACGTGGAGATCGCCGTCTATGCGATGGAACACGGCAAGCACGTCGCGCTCGAAGTGCCGTCCGCCCGCACCCTCGATGAATGTTGGGCGCTGGTGAACACGGCAGAGCGCACCCGCCGTCATTGCACCATCCTCGAAAACTGCTGCTACGACCGCTTCGAGCTCACCGCTTTGGAGATGGCCAGGCGCGGCCTTTTCGGCGAGATCATCCACGCCGAGGGCTCCTACCACCACAACCTCGAAGGCCGCTGGGGCCCGGACAACTGGCGCTTAAAGCTTAACCGCGACTGCCGTGGAGACCTCTATCCCACTCACGGCTTCGGCCCGGTCTGCCAGGCGCTCGGCATCCATCGCGGCGACAGGCTTGAGACCCTCGTCTCTATGGACACGGCCCCCTTCAACGGACCCCGCCAGCTCAAGGAGCAGACCGGCGAGGAAGCGGCTGACTTCCGTTGCGGCGACCACACTATGACTATGATACGCACTTCGCGCGGAAGGACCATCCTCCTGCAGCACGACGTGATGACCCCGCGTCCGTACGACCGCGGCTACCAGCTCGTGGGCACGGACGGCTTCGCGCGCAAGTATCCCGTTCCGCAGATCTGCCTGCGCTGCGCCGACGGCTCCGGAGAAAAGGTCTATGAAGGGGCCGAACTTGATGCGCTGATGGCGCAGTACCGCGCACCGTTCCTAACTCCTTCGGTCGAAGAAATGGCCGGACGCATCGGTGGCCACGACGGTATGGACTTCCTGATGGACTACCGCATCATCTACTGCCTGAACAACGGCCTTCCTCTGGATATGGACGTCTACGACCTCGCCGAGTGGTGCTGCATCACCGAACTCTCGCGCAAATCCCTCGAAGGCGGCTCCTGTCCCGTCGAAGTTCCCGATTTCACCCGCAAGAGCAAATAATTTTTCCGCCCGACATCGCACCCGAATCGAAAACGGTACACCAGAACGGCATTTGGTGTACGAAACTGCTGTTTCAATGCATTTGGTACACAAGAAGGCCCTCTGGTGTACGTCTATAGTGCGGAGTACAGTTTCTCGTCGGAGAAACTATAATAGGAGTCGTCGGAGAGGATGAGGTGGTCGAGGAGGGGGAGGTCCACGGCGGAGGCGGCACGGACGAGGGCCTGGGTGCGGGAGACGTCGGCGGCGGAGGGCTCCGGGTTGCCGGCGGGGTGGTTGTGCACGAGGATGAGGGCGCGG
>JAGAAF010000050.1 GCA_017615435.1 Bacteroidales bacterium | reverse complement strand
CGCAGTTGCCGGCATCCGCGGTGCCGCCCTCAACGTCCGCATCAACGCCGCCGGCCTCAAGGACCGCTCCGCCGCCGAGCCTTTGCTGAAACGCGCCGCCACCATCGAGTCCGAGGCCCTCGCCCTCCAGGACCAGGTCCTCGCCGAGGTAAACGCACACATAGGCTAACTTCCCCTCCTTGTTATTTCGTACACCAGACGCCCTTCTGGTGTACCAAATCTCAATTTCTCCCCCTTTCGTACACCAGAGGACCGTTTGGTGAACGAGACCAATTAAGGAAAATGGGACTGGCAGGATTAGGCCGCAAGTGTGACAGTCTCCCCGCCGGCGAAGACCTGGCGGATAAACGGGGTGGTGTAGTTGTAGGCGAGGCGGGTGAGGGACCAGCCGGGTTGGGTGAGGATGAGGTCGGCGCGTTTTCCGCGGGTCACGGAGCCGGTCTCGGAGCTGACGCCGAGGGCGGCGGCGCCGCCCAGCGTGACCGCGGCCAGCGCCTCGTTCGGTGTAAGCCTCATCTTGATGCATCCCAATGCCATCACGAAACGCATATCTCCGGAAGGCGACGAGCCGGGATTGTAGTCCGAGGCCAACGCCAAAGGCAGCCCGGCATCCACGAACGAACGGGCCCGGCCGTATGGAAGTCCTAGGAAGAATGACGAACCGGGAAGCATAACGGGAATCGTTCCACAGCAACTTGAACCTGAGGTCCAGGAATCTTTCAGCGCCGCGATTTCCGCCTCGGTAGTTCTCTCCAGATGGTCCACGGAGATGGCGCCGAACTTGACTCCGACCTGGACTCCGCCGCTCACTGCGAGCTCGTTGGCGTGGATTTTCGGTCGAAGGCCGTAGCGTGAACCCTCTTCCAGTATCCTCGCGGTGTCTTCAACCGTGAAGAATCCCTCGTCGCAGAACACGTCGATGAAATCGGCAAGTTCAGAGGCGGCAGGTATCATATTCAAAACTTCCTGAACATATACGGAGTGTGTGTAACCCCTGCCGACGGCGTGCGCTCCGAGGAAGGTCGCTCTGACAAGCGCCGGCACGGCCGCCTTGATGCGCCTTATCACGCGAAGCATCTTCAGCTCATCCTCGGGCCGCAGACCGTAACCGCTCTTTATCTCCAAGGCGGCCGTGCCCTTAGCGAGCACTTCGCGCACACGCACCATACTTTGCTCAAACAACGAGTCTTCGGATGTCTCGTGAAGCAGATCCGCGGAGTTCAGGATACCGCCGCCGCGTGCCGCGATTTCCTCGTACGACAGCCCTGCGAGCTTGTCGAGGAACTCGCCCTCGCGGCTCCCCGCGTAAACCAGATGCGTGTGCGAGTCGCAGAATGCGGGCATCAACATACCGCCCCGAGCATCGATAACATCGCCCTGGCGCGACGCCGCACCGGAGCCGAAATCCACGATCTTACCGTCCTCGATCTGTAGCCATGCGTCGTGCAAAACGCCCATCGATGCCATTTCGGCGCCTTTCAAAATGTTAACGCCGTTAGGAACGATACCGACGAGTTCGCCTATATTGACAATGGTGATCATAGATAGTTCTTCGAGCGAAGGAATTCAACTGACTTTTCAATCAGAGGATGCATATAGGTGTCGTTGTCGATGAACGGGACAACCTTGCGATAATCTTCAAAAATACTCTCTATCAATGCCGACGACCTGAGAGGTCTTCTGAACTCCAGCGCCTGTGCGGCATTGAACAGTTCGATACCCAGAACGGTCTCCACATTGTCCACTACCCGGACCAGTTTAGTGGCGGAATTGGAGCCCATCGACACGTGGTCTTCCTGACCCTGAGACGAAGGAATCGAGTCGCACGAGGCCGGCCAGCACAGGCCCTTGTTCTGCGAAACGATCGAAGCCGCGGTGTACTGCGGAATCATAAAGCCGCTGTTCAGGCCTGGGCTTGCGACAAGGTATTTGGGCAAGCCGCGCAGACCGTGGATCAGCTGGTAGGTACGCCGCTCGGAGATGGAAGCGAGCTCGGACATAGCGATAGCCAGCGCGTCCATAGGGATTGCGATCGGCTCGCCGTGGAAATTGCCCGCGGAGATGATCATATCTTCGTCCGGGAAGATGTTGGGGTTATCGGTAGCGGAGTTTATCTCGTTCTCTATCACGGACTTGACGTAGAGGATGTTGTCCTTCACGGCGCCGTGGACCTGCGGGATGCAGCGGAAACTGTACGGGTCCTGAACGTGCTCCTTCGGTCGGCGGATGAGCTCGCTACCTTCGAGGACGGAGACGAAACGCTCGCCCGTGAGGATCTGTCCCACGTGCGGACGAAGCTGGTGGGTCAGCGGCAGGAACGGCTCTATGCGGCCGTCGTAGGCGTCCAGCGACATAGCTCCGATAAGGTCGGCCCACTGCGACAGACGCATACTCTTGAGGATGGCCCATACAGCGTGGGCGCTCATAAACTGTGTGCCGTTGAGCAGCGCGAGACCCTCCTTGGACTGGAGTGTGATCGGCTCCCAACCCTTTTCTGCCCACACCTCCGCGGACGGACGGATGCGGCCCTTGTACAGCACCTCGCCCAGCCCAATCAGCGGCAGGCTCATATGCGCGAGCGGAGCAAGATCGCCCGAAGCGCCGAGCGAACCCTGCTGGTACACGACCGGCAGCACGTCTTCGTTGAACATATCGATCAGCCGCTGAACGGTCGCGAGCTGCACGCCCGAATGGCCATACGAAAGGCTCTGCGCCTTCAGGAAAAGCATCAGCTTCACGATCTCCGGACGGACGGTCGGGCCTGCGCCGCAAGCGTGCGAGACCACGAGGTTGTACTGCAGCTGCGAGAGTTCATCCGAGGGGATGGTGACGTTGTAGAGGGAACCGAAACCGGTCGTGATACCATAGACGGGTTTCTGAGGATCCTCCATCTTCGCATCCAGGTAACGACGGCATTTCTCCACCGCCTCCACGGACTCCTGCGACAGTGCCAACTGTGCGTGTGAATCGATAATCTCTTTCAGCTTCTCCAGCGAGAGGCGTTCCTTTGAAATATAATGAATCATAATACGGACTTTATCAGTTCTTCATCTGCTTCGTTCGGGAGGGTTATGCGCAGCTCCGGCGTCCGGGCCATCTCACGCTCGGCGGCGAAGCGCGCGCCTGCGTTCCTGGCCCAGCTTCGCCGGGCTATACCGTTGTTGACGTCCCAGAACAGCATCTCTTTGATATGTCTTGCGCTGTCGTCAGAACCGTCTATGACCATACCGAAACCTCCGTTTATCACCTCTCCCCAGCCGACTCCGCCGCCGTTGTGGATGCTGACCCACGTGGCGCCGCGGAATCCGTCGCCGATCACGTTCTGGATGGCCATATCGGCAGTGAAGCGCGAACCGTCGTAGATGTTCGATGTCTCGCGGAACGGGCTGTCGGTGCCGGAGACGTCGTGGTGGTCACGGCCGAGGACCACGGGTCCTTTGAGGCGGCCGTCCCTGATCGCCTGGTTGAACGCGAGTGCGATTTCGGTGCGGCCCTGGCAGTCGGCGTAGAGGATGCGCGCCTGCGAGCCCACAACCAGGCGATTCCGGCCGGCCTCCTCTATCCAGTGAATGTTGTCGCGCATCTGGCCGGCGATCTCCGTCGGAGCCTCTTTTGCGATGCGGTCCAAGACCTCCACCGCGAGTTTGTCAGTCATCTCCAGATCGGCCGGATCCTCGCTGAGACACACCCAGCGGAAAGGACCGAAGCCGTAGTCGAAGTAGAGCGGGCCCATAATGTCCTGGACGTAGGACGGGTAGCGGAAGCTGCCGTCCGGTTTAAGGACATCGGCGCCCGCGCGGCTGCTTTCGAGAAGGAACGCGTTGCCGTAGTCGAAGAAATACATTCCATTCGCAGCGAGTTTGTTGATTGCAGCAACGTGCCTTCTGAGCGAAGCCTGCACAGCCTCCTTGAAGCGCGCGGGTTCCTCGGCCATCATACGCTTGCTTTCTTCGAACGAGTATCCGACGGGGTAATAACCGCCCGCCCACGGATTATGCAAAGATGTCTGGTCAGAGCCCAGATCGACTTTCATACCTTCGTCGGCCAGACGTTCCCACAGGTCCACGACATTGCCGACATATGCCAGAGAAACCGGCTTCTTTGCGGCCACTGCCTCTCTGATGCGGGGGATAAGTTCGTCCAGGTCGGTGTGCAGTTCGTCCACCCAGCCCTGGTCGTAGCGCTTCTGCGCCGCCAGGGGGTTGATTTCGGCGGTAACGCTGACCACCCCCGCGATGTTGCCCGCCTTCGGCTGCGCACCCGACATTCCACCTAATCCAGCGGTGACGAATAATTTGCCAGCGGGGCTGCCACCTTGCTTCCTCGCGGCATTCATTACGGTGATCGTCGTTCCGTGAACGATGCCCTGCGGGCCTATGTACATATAGCTTCCGGCGGTCATCTGGCCGTACTGGCTGACTCCGAGGGCGTTGAAACGCTCCCAGTCGTCGGGCTTGGAGTAGTTGGGGATGACCATACCGTTGGTGACTATCACGCGCGGCGCGTCCTTATGCGAAGGGAAAAGACCGAGCGGGTGACCGGAATACATCACGAGGGTCTGCTCGTCCGTCATAGTCGCCAGGTACTGCATCACCAGCCGGTACTGCGCCCAGTTCTGGAAGATCGCGCCGTTGCCGCCATAGATGATAAGTTCGTGTGGATGCTGCGCCACGCGCGGGTCCAGGTTGTTCTGGATCATCGCCATAATGCCGGCCGCCTGTCTGCTTCGGGCGGGGTACTCGTCGACCGGACGGGCGTACATCTCGTAGCTCGGGCGGAAGCGATACATATAGATGCGGCCATAGCGTTTCAGCTCCTCCGCAAACTCCTTCGCCAGCACCTTATGATGCTTCGCCGGGAAGTACCTTAAAGCGTTCTTGATCGCCAGCACCTTCTCATCCGGAGTAAGAATATCCTTGCGGCGAGGAGCGTGATTTACACCGTCTTCCGGTTCCTCAGTTATCAGACCGGCAACTACCCCGCTTCTATCAGAGAGCCGGGGTTCCGGAAGGTCCTCCGGAATGCCTCGCAATATTTCGTCTTTAAAGGTCATATAGTTTTGTGGTTTTCGTGTTGTTTGGTACACCAGAAGGCCGTTTCGTGTACCAAATGCGATATTCAGGCCGTTTCGTACACCAGAGAGGCCTTTTATGTACCAAATTCAGTTGAAGGCAGCAAAAAAGCCGCGATCTGTTCCAGATACACGCGGTCAATGTCGTCGAAGGTGTTCAACTCGCGGGAGTCGATGTCCAAAACGGCGACAACAGGGTCGGAGAGGGCGATGCCGGGAGAGGTGCCGGGGGTGGAAGGGCGTTCGGAAGGAATAGTTGCAGTGCCGGGGGTGAAAGAGCGGCGGATGGGGACGACGATTTCGCTGCGGGAGGCGGAGGAGCAGGCGATGTGCCCGGGGAAAGCGTCCACGTCCGGGACGATGATGGTGCGCCCGTCCTTCCAGGCGGTGCCGCACACGCCGCGGCCGAAGGCGATGCGTGTGCAGGCTACAGGGCCCTGGAAGGGACCAAGCACCAACTCTTCACCGCAAACCCGGTAGAATCCAGTCCACCAAAAGCCCATTTCAGAGTGAATCAGCGCCGCCACATTCGCCATCCTCGCCACCTCGTCACTCTCCCCTTCCAGCAACGCCTTGCACTGTTTCACTAACAGGATGTATTTTTCCTCCTTTGTCATTCACACAAATATAACGAATTCCATTGGTAAATCCACCCCCCCCCTGCCTCCGACGGTTTTTGACGCGTGGCGGGTAAGAGACTGTTAATCACTGAGATACTATTATTCGACTCCGCGAATTCCGGAGTCGAGTTTCAGTAATTAGTTGATAATAAGGGACTTACGCGCCACGGGAAGGGCGACGGGGGAAGGGACTGCTTACGGGAAGGGCGACGGGAGAAGGGGCTACTTACGGGAGGAGCGGAGGAGTTGCCAGGAGTTGAAGAGATTGTGCCAGATGGCGTAGAGGCCGCCGGCGACTGAGGTGACGGGGGTAAGGTAGTTAATTCCCAGCCAGATGATGAACCCGGTGTTCTTCTGCCCAAGGGCCTGGCCGGCGGTGACGGATTCGGCGTGACCGTAGCGGCGGGCAGCCCGACGGCCGAGGGCGAACTGCAGCAGGCAGCACGCCAGCGACACTCCCCCGATTCCCAGCGCCACCCCGAGGCCGATCCCGCTGCCCGCCAGGGAGTCCGTGGCCAGCGATATGGACAGCATCAGGCAGATGCCCCAGATGTAGAACGCCCAACCCGCGTAGCGCTCGAGCCAGCGTTGCAGCCCGGGAAGAAGCCAGCGTATGAGCCACGCCGCCAGCAGCGGCAGTATCAGGATCGAAAACACGCGCCGCACGACCGCCCAGAACAGCGGCAGAAAGCCCATATCCACGGCCGGGTGCACAAGCGGCACCATCAGCGGAATGAGCACGGACGCAAGGGCGTTGGCCAGAACGGTGTAGGTCATTATCCCCGGCAGGTCGCCTCCGAGCTTGGATGTAATCACCCCCGCCGCAGCAGCGGTAGGACAGACGAAACAGAGCATCGCGCACTCGAACAGCACCCTCGCGCCGCCGGTAGTGACAAGAGTGAGTGTCGCCATAGCCACGAAAAGCAGCGTCTGGATCAGCAGCACCCACAGATGCCAGCGGTGGAAACGAAGGTCGCGCGGGGCCACGAGATTCAGCTGCAGGAACAGCATCACCGCCACCATCACCGGCTGCACGGCCACACAGACCCGCAGATACCCCTCCTCCCCCGGCGAGCCGCTCAGATGCAGCGCCAGATAGATGCCCACGCCCAGCGTCATAGACACGGGCAGCATCCAATTGCGAAGGGTGTGCGTAAGCTGCATTACCTTAATTTCGCGGATTTCTTGATGGATTTGAGGGCGGTCAGGCCTTTTTCCACGGTGCTCTTGACCATCGCTTCATAGTTTTCCATCTCGTCCACAAGGCTCTTTCTCTTCGGGAACTCGATGTTTTCTTTCGGCAGTACTCGTTGATATCCATTTTCTTCGAGCGCCTTCACCGTGCTCTCATAACCCCTGAAGAACAACTCTTCAATCTTCGACATATCGTAGGCGGAGCAGCCATATGTATCCAGTTCAACGAGCAAATCAGCCTGTCCGGCATCGTAGGCGTTGTTCGCCACCATCATCATCTGGAACGAACGGTTGGCCACGAACATCAGATTGTCTTTGTACTTGTCTTCCTCCACGTTGATGAGGTTGAGGGCAATGACCTTCTCGCATTTGTCCCTTATGGCCGATACGGGAAGGTTCTGGAAAGCGCCGCCGTCCACATAGTGAACGCCGTTGATGCATATCGGGCGGAAGACTACGGGGATGGAACAGGACGCCACCACCCTTGGAGCTATATCGCCTTTGGAGAAGACCTTCGGGACGCCGTGTTCGAGGTCGGATGCCACAAGATATGTCGGGATGGGGAGCGACTCAAGTCGCATATAGGGCAGGTTCTTCCTTATGATCTCCACCAGCGGCTGTGAATCGAACAATCCTCCTTTCGGCACGGTCGGGGTTACGATGTCCTTGAAGAAGTTCAGTCCCTGGAACATCTCAATCATCTGCTTCGGCGTGAAGCCCGATGAATACAGCGCCGCTACCAGCGACCCCACGCTCGTTCCCGAGACCGCATCCGGACGTATCCCATATTCACGGAAGGCCTGCAATGCCCCGCAGTGCGCCGCGCCCCTCGCGCCGCCGCCACTGAAGGCTACGCCAAGTTTGTATTTCTTTTTCGATTCAGTCATAATTACTTCGATGTTGGTGTCTGGTCTTCGGATTCCTCTTTATCCACGAGGACAGCGCGTTTCATTCTCCTATCGTCGTTGTATCTGTCAATGAAATAATCCACTTGTTCTGACCGCTCACCGGAATCATAGTCCATAAATAAACTGGTAAGCTTGTTCTTTATCGAGTTTTCGTGGATATACCGGTCGATTTCATCCGGAGATGGGAAGCAAAAATCATTGTTGGACAGGTAATACATATTGACCAGATACCCAAAGTACCGGGTAATTTCCCATTCAAGTGCCTTCAACAGTTCCTTTTCATCGCCAGCCAACTGCTGCAGCCAGGATGCGCTGTTATTAATATTGCGAATATTGACCTTCAGTCGTGCGAAATCATCG
Organism: Bacteroidales bacterium; assembly: GCA_017615435.1. Next base: position 25,570 of record JAGAAF010000050.1, on the reverse strand, counting down.
ACTCGTTCCCTGGCTATCAGTTTAGCCATTTCATCCGAGAAGAGTATTGACGACGTGGGCCATTTAAGGTTATCAAAATGAATGGACTCAACACGATTTTTTCCTTCCAAAAGTTCCTTACGCACCTGAATCATAACCTTCAGGTTAGCTTCCAGATGCCGGATAAAATCCTGGAATTCAGAATAATATAGTTTCACTTTAGCTTCCTCATCCGTAGCGAGAATCTTTACCTCACCAATCAGTTTAGCCAATATCGTTGCTATCACGCCTACCAGAGCCACGAATGCAGCAAGAATCTGCTGAAAGCCTTTAATAGACGCAAGATACTGATTATCACCTTCGAGTTTCAGGGCCACTGCGGCTGCCGGTAGTTTCCAAATCAAGACCAAGACACCGAAAACCAATAGAACACTACAGACAATTACAGTCCCCCAAAGGCGGCGTAGGCGTCTTTGATTTGGAGTTTTAGCCCCGGCGGAAAGGATTTTCCTTTCCATATCTCTCGATTCTTTATTCCCGTTATTTCTTAAACTGCCCTCGATCGCGACCGAACGCCTTAATACATACCTCGGCGAGGAATTGCTTACTGTTTCCCGATAATATGGAACGCTGTTGAACACCTTCCCGCTGAAAAGGTCGGAAAAGTTATCGGCGCTTTTCTCCCTGCGGCTCGTAGAATGCTGGAACAGTTCGTCATCCTGCTTCAAGCCATCCCGTTTTTCCCACAGCGCCAATCTCGCCAGTTTGCTCATAAAGAAGCCCCTGTGCGTTCTCGCGGCGAAATCGGCGAACCGCTCATCGCCGTTCTTGATAAAATCGGTATTATACCTATTGATGATAGACTCGATTTGAGATACTTTTGATGCGACGAACCGGTGCAGTTTAATCTTGTAATTATCGCACAGTTTGTCCTCTTTCGCATAACACAAATCGATCAAGGCAATCAATGAGGCCGTCCTGAGATCCCGAAAATCGTCAACCTTCGGAGAAGAGGTTATTGAGTCGGGATTCTTCACATAATCATAAGTAGCCTCTTTAACTCCTGTAATAACTACGTCTTTGTAGAGCAAAGGATAAAAGTCGATGAAATCTTCGTAGGCGCGATGCTCCGCACAGAAAGCCTGTACGTCGATATAATTCGTTAAATCATCAATGTAATCCTTAAGTACCTTCTTTGTGTAGGACTTGGTCCAACCTAAACTACTCAGTTCCGATAGGCAATGATCGCCGGCCTTTCTATTCCTTTTGCGACAAGCTTTTCTTTCTTTGAACAGGGCAATATTCGCTTTGATCACACCGAAAAGCTCTATCCATTCATTTTTTCCCCGAGGGAAGAACAGTTTGCCATACTTATCTTCAGGAAGGGTAATCTTACCCATCGTAATTCTGGCTGCGGCCCTGGCGCAGGACATTTTTCTTGCCAACCTGTTATGAATCTTCCCCCCATCATCCGTAATGTCCAGATTTGACGAATCTTTAATATTGAATGGGGAAACGACTATGCCGCCGCGGCACATACTGCGGGCAATATTTTCAATAGCCCCGCGCTTCAGGAGATCATCCTGATCCAAAGAAATAGCAATATCAGTGTCATTCTGCGCAACATCCAGGAAGAGTTTCCTTACCAGATATGTCGAATAAGATGAACCTTTGCCTCCGGGATTATCATCTTTTGTCTCTGTCCATACCAGTTTATTGTCGTCAAGAGCCTGATTTCGTAGTTTTTCATAATCCTTATAATCAGAGTCTGAATTACCCCGGACAGTATCATCGTTGAATAAAAAGAAGACTTTACCTGAATATCTCTCCTTTTCCTTCTTAACTGATTCAAGTGTCTTGTTCAACCTGCTGACAAACGCGACCCTGTCATTAAGATCCGGACAATAAATCCTCATAAGGACATACACGTCGGGCCAAGTCATCTTCCTGGTTTTCTTATTTCTTTTTACCAGCTTTTCCATACAATATCTGTCAAAACCTTCTTGTGTGCTTCTTATAGTCAAGATACTCCTCCCCGAAATCGGCTTCGAGGCGCTTCTCTTCGGAAAGAACCTGAAGCGTCATAAGGATGGCGACGGCCGCAAAGATGGCGAGCGGCCACCAGTGCCAGAGCGCGATCACGATCCCGGCGTAGTAGATGTAGGTCCCGGAGAGCATAGGGTTACGGTTGAGGCGATAAGGGCCGTCGGTCATCAGGTGCCTGGTGCGCGGCGCGACTTCGTGGCCCATAGCGTCGAAGGGGTTGCCCTTGCCCACACGCTTCATAAACACGATGCTCCACACTGCCAGCGCCAGCCCCGCCAGGGCCACAACCAGCGCCGCGATCAGCCGCGCTACCGGTATCGCGCATAGCGAAGGCATCCCTGCCGTCCACCACATCAATGCCGGAATGCCGGCGATGAATATGGCGAAGCCCAGAAAGTACCCCAGGACTTGTTTCATTCTAGAAATCGATTTCTACGGGCGCTGCGGTGAAGGAATTGATGGAGGCCTTTGCGTTCTTCAGATAATAAACGGCGGTGTTCGAATCATTCTCGTCGTACATCGCTCGAAGACTGGGATTGGCGTCAAGCATAGCCTTCTTGATTTCAACCCTCGAATCCTCCACCAAAGTGGCGGTGATACGCAGCCATTCCTTGCCGTTGAAGGCGCAGATCGCCACCTTCGGATTCGCGGCAATCTGCTGCGCGACGGCCTTCTTGTGGCCGGTCTGGATATAGAGTTTGCCGTCGATTATTTCGGCCGTGCCGAAAGGACGGACCTGAGGCTGGTCGCCGTCCACAGTCGCCAGGAAATAGCATCCTGCCTCGTGCAGAAAATCACGTACTCTTTGCATATTAGTCTGTTGTGCTTTTAAATCCGCTCCTGCGAAAAGAATGGCAAGAGCCAGGAATAACTTCAGGTAATTTCTCATTTTATCAGGTTAAGGAATTCGTTGCGGGTCTTTTCGGAGTTTAAGAAGGCTCCGCTGAAGGCCGAGGTGGTGGTGATGGCGTTGGATTTCTCCACCCCGCGGATCTGCATACAAGTGTGGTTCGCCTCTATGACCACGGCCACGCCGAGCGGTTGCAGCGCCTCCTGTATGCAATCGCGAATCTGCACGGTCAGGCGCTCCTGTACCTGCAGCCTCCGGGCGTAGGTTTCCACAACGCGGGCGATCTTGCTGAGGCCGGTGATTCGGCCGTTGGGGATGTAAGCGACGTGGCACTTGCCTATGAAAGGCAGCAGATGATGCTCGCAGATGCTGTAGAGCTCGATGTCCTTTACCAGCACCATCTGGCTGTAGTCCTCCTCGAACATCGCGCTACGGATGATCTGGATGCCGTCCTCTTCGTAGCCCTTCGTCATAAACTGCATCGCCTTCGCGACACGTTCCGGAGTCTTCTGCAGGCCTTCTCTGCCGGCATCTTCACCCAGCAGGTCAAGGATGGATTTAACGTGTTTCGAGATTTCCTCGGTGACCCTCAGGTCGTATTTTTCTTCTTTTGTGTATGCCATAGTCTTATTGTCATACAAAAATAGTTATGATTCTTTGATTTTTTGTATATCTTTGCCGCCAAATCGGAAATTGTAAAAAATAAATATCGAAACTATGTTTTGGACACTGGAACTAGCCGGAAGCCTTGACGATGCACCATTCCCGGCAACTAAAGATGAGCTCATCGACTATGCTAACCGCTCAGGGGCCCCTGAGGAAGTAATCGAGAACCTTGAGGAGCTCGAGGACGACGGAGAAATCTACGAATCCATCGAAGACATCTGGCCCGATTACCCCACCAAAGAAGACTTCTTCTTTAACGAGGAGGAGTACTAACAGGGAGTTAAGACATAATCTATTGATAATCAATAGAATAAGATTTGAGCAGTGGATAGTTCCACTGCTTTTTTCTATCCAAAAACAACCTGAAAATGGGCCCAAAATGGCCGTTTTGAGGCCTTTACTATCCAATTATTTCCCTATGAAAGAAGAAGTCCTCCTGAAGAAGGAAGAGGAATAGTAAATGAGGGATGATTTAAAAAACTTATCTTTGTAAAAACCATTAATATCTTAGGTGATGCATAAGATAGTCCTTACACTTGTTCTATTATTGTTGTCCTCTGTTATGGCCTTAGGTCAATATGCTAATAACCCCACCACAGATGTAACCACAACAATGGAATACAAGATGGCCCATACGGCATTTTATGGTGGTGTTATAACTGCCGGAGTAGGTGCTATTGCCTGGCTTGGTGGCAATGTTGTTTGTATGATTGAACAAAACAAATATACTAACAGTCATTCCACTACAGGTACAATAGAAGAAATCTACAATTTGAATCAGGAAGCCAAAAAGCAACCGGCATATAAAACAGGAGAAGCATTTGAGATAGGTGGATTTCTGACTATGCTTGCAGGAGCAGGTGTTGCTTGGTTCGGCAATAGTAGAATTAAGAAAATTAAAAATGCTTCCGGGCAAACCGTAGCTGCAATTGGATATGCTTCAACCGGGAATGGAATAGCAATAGCAATGAGGTTTTAACCATTATTATTTGTAGATTATGAAATCATTGAAACTCATAGTTATAATGCTGGTAGCACTAGCGACTATAACATCATGTGATTACGGTTTTTCGCTTGATCTGGAGAATCAATATAGTGAGGGCATATACATCTGGTCTCAGAAAACAGGCTTAGAAACAGGGAATGATCCTCAAAGTATTGATGAAATAAATAGCAAATGGTACTTAAACTACGTAGAGCCGGGGCAAATGGGATCTTTTGCAGATGTTATAACCAATTTTGAAGCAGATCCCCAATGGGTTGTCGATGATGTGTTCTGGGAGACAGATGTATTGCTGGTAGCCATATTTGACGCAAAGAGATTAGACGATAATTGGGGCGTCGGGAAAATGTCGGATTATGTCATTCAAAAGTATTGGTTAAGGAAGGAGGATGTTATCGAAAAAGACGGAAAAACCTATAAAAAGATTTCCTTCCCCCCAAATGAAGGCATGAAGGATGTTGAAATGGAGCCCGCCTATGGCACATACAACTGATTTTGGGATAGTAAAAAAAATGAGTTGTTATGTCAGTTAGGGGCTAGTCGTCTTCCTCAAACTCCCTACACTATTTCACATTTTGCGTTTCGCATCTTGCGAAATGAGAATCTTTTAACCTTGCAATAGATTTGCATTAGGTTTCCGTCTGGATTATATTTGTAGAAAACGTTGAGACCATGTCCGATATTGAAAAAATACAGTTGTTTGAGAACAAAAAAGTCCGTACGGCTTGGGATGAGGAGAAACAGGAATGGTTCTTCTCCATAGTTGATGTATGTGGAATCCTTACCAACCAACCCATGATAGGGCGAGAAATTATTGGAAGGTATTGAAAAACAGGCTGGTAAAGGAAGGAAGTGAAGTGGTTACAAAATGTAACCGGTTGAAATTAATTGCGGAGGATGGCAAGACTTATAAAAAGATTTCCTTCCCTCCCAATGAAGGAATGAAGGATGTTGAAATGGAGCCTGCCTATGGCACATACAATTGATTCTTTGGGATAGTAGTATTGGATAGTATATTGTCAGTTAGTGGGTTTTAGCCAGCCTCAGGCTACCCTAATGGCTAACCAGAGTTTTTGAATACAAGACTAACTAATTGATAATGGGCTACTTATATAGACTAACCCATATGTGGAACGAGGAAGAGTACTAGTCTTTGAGACGGATAATAACGACAGCCGCGACCCCTCAAGGTCGCGGCTGTTTGTTTATTTGGCGTCCATCGCCTGACAGGCGGTGATTGCAATCAGGTTGTAGATGTCCTCGACGGAGCAGCCGCGGGAGAGGTCGTTGACCGGGCGGGCGATGCCCTGGAGGATGGGGCCGATGGCGTCGGCGTTGCCGAGGCGCTGAACCAGTTTGTAACCGATGTTACCGACTTCGAGGTTCGGGAAGACAAGGACGTTGGCCTTGCCGGCGATATCGGAGCCGGGAGCCTTCTTGGCGCCGACTGACGGAACAAGAGCGGCATCAGCCTGCAGTTCTCCGTCTATCTTGAGCGACGGGTCGAGCTCACGCGCCAGCCGCGTGGCCTCGACCACCTTATCCACCACCTCGTGCTTGGCGGAGCCCTTCGTGCTGAACGAAAGCATCGCCACGCGGGGCTCGGCGAAGCCGGCGACGCTGCGCGCGGTCTGCGCCGTGCAGACTGCGATCTGCGCCAGCTGACCGGCGTCCGGCGCCGGCGTCACAGCCACGTCACCTACCACCAGCACACCCTCTTCGCCATACTGGGGAGTCTTGGTGACAAGCAGCATAGCGCCGCTGACGCAGGTGATTCCGGGAGCGCACTTGATGATCTGAAGGGCAGGACGGAGAGTCTCGCCGGTCGTCGAAAGAGCGCCACTGATCTGACCGTCGGCATCGCCGCTCTTGATGATGAGGCAGCCGAAATACAGAGGATTCATCACTAGTTTGTGCGCCTCCTCGGGAGTCATACCCTTCGCCTTGCGAAGTTCGTAGAGCAACTGCGCATATTCTTCAGTCTTCGGAGAAGTGGCCGGATCGATGATGGTGGCCTTACCGATATTCTTCAATCCCAATTCCTCGGCTTTTGCACCAATTTCTACAGGACTGCCGATCAAAATGATATCTGCCAAGCCGTCGGCGAGGGCTCGGTCAGCCGCAGTGATAGTGCGGTCTTCAAGCGATTCGGGGAGCACGATGCGCTGCTTGTTCGAGCAGGCGCGTGCAATGATTTTTTCAATGAGAGCCATATAAAATTTTATTTTTCGAAGTCTTGTAACACACAGTCTGCGTGGATCTTATCAATGATTGCGCAGACGATTTTGAACGCCTTGCTGTCCGGCGTGTACACTGCGGGAGCAGTGAAACGAACTCGCCCCTGGCGTTTGAGTTTCGCGGCCACTGCGCGCTTCTTCTCATTCTGCGGATCGAACACTGCGATGGGGTTGCCGCCGAACATACCGACTATCTTCATACTGGGCACATCCGTTTCTCCGTCGCCAAAATAAATCATATGCGCGAAAGGCACGCGCTTCTTGTTCTCGGCTGTCGAAGCATTAACCATCTTGCTGTCGCGGGCGCTGAAGATACCCTTGTTGATCTTGAAGAGGAACTGAGTCTTGTTGGTGTAGTCCACTGCGATACCGGGCCAGACGGCCTCCCCCGCTTCATTATAGATATAGGTACCGGCGAAGATATGCTTGAACTCCTTCGCTATCGCAGTGCCCTCGACCATCTCCTTAAGGCCGCTCGAGTTGATGTAGTGCTCCACGCGCACGCCGTGCTCGGCGCCGTAGTCATTGACCAGTTTGAACCAGCCGCGCACGCCCTCGAAGAAATCGATGTCGCTGCCGAAGCGCATAAAGTCTTCCCTGCGAAGGCTGATGCCCTTCGCGTGGGCCTCGTCGTACATCATCTTCATATAGGAGAGGACATCCGATGCGTCCTGGTTCACAGCCAGGCTGTTGCTCTTCTCCCAGAACTCCTCTTTCGTCGTGCCCATCGCCTGGATGAAGCCGAATTCCTGCATATTTCCGGGAGCGAGAGTCCCGTCGAAATCGTAGATAAGCGCTACTATAGGCTTTTTCATTTCACCCCTAATTATTGTCTTTCGCCACAAATATCGTAATAATTCGCCACATACACACACGTGCGTTTGGCAAAAAAACCGGCCGGGAGTATTTTTGTGTCCGGAAAAAACCAAACCTTTACACAATGTCGAATTATCCGCATTATCTGGAGAGTCTCCAGAACGCAACCCGCAAGTATTGGAACAAGACTGCCCTTCACACTATGGGCGGCGATTCTTTCACCTACGGCCAGATGGCCATCCAGGTTGAGAAATTCCACCTCGCATTCGAAGCCCTCGGTCTTAAGAAGGGCGACAAAATAGCTCTCTATGCAGCAAACGGCGCCCGCTGGGGTATGGCCTATATGGCAGTCAACACCTACGAAACGGTCATAGTGCCGCTCCTCGCAGACTTCACCCCCGCTAACGCAGCATTCCTCATCGACCACTCCGAAGCTCTCGTCCTCTTCACCAACAAGGCGAAGTGGGAGAAGATGCCGCTCGACAAGATGCCGCAGCTTCGCCTCGCCATCGACGTGGACACCTGGGAGTGCCTCTGGGCGAAGGACGCCAAGACCGAAAAGGCCTACGCCAAGATGGAGAGCCTGTTCGAAGAAAAATGGAAGGACGGCTTCGGCCCTGAGAACGTGGTCTACCCCACGGACAATATGGACGACCTCAGCACCATCAACTACACCTCCGGCAGCACGGGCGACCCGAAGGGCGTGATGCTCACCTACCGTAACTTCAGCGCCAACGTGGACTATGACCAGCGCTTTATGCCCGCCGGCGACAAGATAGTGTCTATGCTCCCTATGGCCCATATGTACGGTCTCGTGATCGAGTTCATCTACCCTCTCGCCAACGGCACCGGTATCTACTGGCTCGGCAAGGCTCCGACTCCCGCCACCCTTCTCAAGGCATTCCAGGAAGTAAAGCCCTACCTCCTCGTGACCGTTCCTCTGGTGATGGAGAAGATCTACAAGAGCAAGGTCAAGCCCACCCTTGACAAGCCGCTTATGAAGGTGCTCACCAAGATTCCGGGCATCAACACCATAATCTACAAGAAGGTCAAGGACGGTCTGTGCCAGGCCTTCGGCGGCAACGTCACAGAGTTCATTATGGGCGGCGCGGCCCTCAACCCCGAGGTGGACCGCCTGTTCAAGAAGATCAAGCTTCCCTATGTGGTCGGTTACGGTATGACCGAAGGATGCCCGCTGCTCGCCTATTCCGGCTGGCGCAACTACATCCCCGGTTCCTGCGGCCGCCCCGTGGACATCAACGATATCAGGATCGATTCCGAAGACCCTCAGCACATCGCCGGCGAGATTCAGGTCAAGGGAGACAACATCTGCATCGGCTACTATAAGAACCCCGAAGCCACCGCCAACGCCTTCACCGACGACGGTTACCTCCGCACCGGCGACCTCGGCATTATGGCCAAGGACGGCACCATCTTCATCAAGGGCCGCTCGAAGGCTCTCATCCTCACAGCCAACGGCCAGAACGTCTACCCCGAGGAGCTCGAGTCCTTCATCAACTCTCAGCCCTATGTGTCTGAGTCGGTGGTCGTGGACCGTGCCGGCAAGATCGTCGGTCTCGTGTATCTCGACCAGGATGCCATCAAGAATGCAGGCCTGGACGAAGAGGCCATTTCGGATATCCCCGAGAACATCAGGCTGGCAGTCAACAGGCACCTCCCGAACTATAGCCAGATCGCCAAGATCGAGATAGTTCTCGAGCCTTTCCAGAAGACTCCGAAACTCAGCATCAAGAGATTCCTGTATAAATAGTGACAAATTGTCACTGGTATAAAGATTGCGTTTTTCTTCCGCAGAAAGACGCAATTTTTTTGTTATGGAAAAGACAAAAGGACATATCGGAGTGACTACCGAGAACATCTTCCCGGTTATCAAGCAGTTTCTTTACAGCGACCACGAAATCTTCCTGCGCGAACTTGTGGCGAACGCAGTGGATGCGACACGCAAGATGCAGACTCTCGCCAGCACCGGCACTTTCAGCGGCGAACTTGGGGAGTTGAAAGTGAAGGTCGAACTCGACGAAAAAGGCAAGACGCTCAAGATTACCGACCGCGGTATCGGTATGACCGCCGAAGAGGTGGACAAATATATCAATCAAATAGCATTCTCATCCGCAGGAGAATTCCTCGAGAAATACAAGGATCAGGCAGGCGGAATCATTGGCCACTTCGGCCTTGGATTCTACTCCGCTTTTATGGTGTCATCGAAGGTGACCATCGAGAGCCTCAGCTGGCAGGAAGGCGCGAAGCCGGTGTTCTGGAGCTGCGACGGCTCGCCGGAGTTCGAGATGCACGAGTGCGTTCGCGCGGAGCGCGGAACCACCGTCACTCTCTATCTCGACGGAGACAGCGAGGAGTTCGCAGCGAAAGGCCGCATCGAAGGTCTGCTGCACAAATACTGCAAGTTTATGCCCGTTCCCGTCGTATTCGGCAAGAAGACCGAGTGGAAAGACGGAAAGAGTGTGGAGACTGACGAGGACAACGTCATCAACAGCGTCGAGCCCATCTGGACCAAGGCGCCGGCCGACCTGAAGGACGAGGACTACCTCAACTTCTACCACGCGTTGTATCCGATGGAGGAAAATCCTATGTTCTATATCCACCTCAACGTGGACTATCCCTTCACCCTCACGGGAGTGCTCTATTTCCCGAAGATCAAGGAAAGGATGGCTATCGACAAGAACAAGATCCAGCTCTACTGCAACCAGATGTTCGTCACGGACCACGTGGACAACATAGTGCCTGATTTCCTTACCCTGCTTCACGGCGTGATCGACTCTCCGGACATCCCCCTGAACGTCAGCCGCAGCTATCTCCAGTCAGACGCAAACGTAAAGAAAATCAGCACCTACATCACCAAGAAAGTTGCCGACAGGCTCGAGCAGATATTCAAGGAGCAGCGTGAAACTCTCGAAGAAAAGTGGGACAACATCAAACTCTTCATCGAGTACGGAATGCTCTCCGACGAAAAGTTCTGCGAGAGAGCCGTCGAATTTGCGCTACTGAAAGACGTGGACGGCAAATACTACAGCTTCGACGAATACCGCAAGGCGGTGGAGGAGCAGCAGACCGACAAGGACAAGAAGGTCGTGTTCCTCTATGCGACGGATCCCGAAAAGCAGTACTCCGCGATTGAGGCGGCGAAGGGGCTGGGCTACAACGTCCTTCTGATGGACTGCGAGCTTGACTCCCACTTCGTGAACCTCCTCGAGCAGAAGGTTAAGGACGTCCGCTGCGCACGTGTGGACTCCGACTCCGCCTCACGCCTTATCCCCAAGGAAGACGAGGTGAAGCCGACTATGAGCGAGGACGACAGCAAAGCTCTGTCCGAGCTCTTCAAGGCCGCGCTTCCCGAGGGACCGGAGTGGACTATCGAGGCGGCGAATCTCGGAGAGGATGGCGAGCCTGTGCTCATCACCCAGAACGAGTTTATGCGCCGTTACCGCGAGATGTCATCTATCGGCGGAGGTATGAACTTCTACGGCTCAATGCCTCAGATGTACGATGTGAAGGTGAATATGGAGAACCCGGTCATTGCGAAGATCTGGGCTGACCGCGAAGGAACCGGCGATCTTCTGCATCAGGTAGTTGATCTCGCCCTCCTAGCCAACGGTCTCCTCACAGGCAAAGCTCTCGCTGAATTCATCGCCCGCAGCGCGGAACTGCTGAAAAAGTAGTATCTTAGCGGACGAAATGAAACGTCTCCTCATACTTCTCATTACTGCGGCGTCAGTCGCAGGTTTAGCTGTGGCCGCGGTGGATATGGTCGCCGTGCGCAAGGCCTACATAGATAAGTATTCCGCCCTTGCCATCTCCGAAATGGAGCGCACCGGCGTGCCGGCCTCCATCACCCTCGCGCAGGGTCTGCTCGAGTCCGGTGCAGGCCGCTCGACCCTCGCCACCAAGGCCCACAATCACTTCGGAATAAAGTGCCACAAGGCCTGGAGAGGAGACAAAGTCTATCACGACGACGACGCGCCTCAGGAGTGCTTCCGCTCGTATGCGAAAGACGAAGACTCGTTCCGCGATCACTCCGACTTCCTGCGTTACTACGACCGTTACAAGTTCCTCTTCGACCTGGAACTTACTGACTACAAAGGCTGGTGCTACGGTCTCAAGAAGGCCGGCTACGCCACCGATCCGAACTATGCCACCAAGCTCATCACCCTCATCGAGGAATACGACCTGACGAGGTTCGACAAGGGCGCAGTGGTTAAGGTGGAGTCGCCCGAACAGCTCGAGAAAGCGGTCATTATGCCTGCGTCCTACGATGAGCAGTTCCGCTTCTCGCTCGAGCGCACCATTTACCAGAAGAACGGTGTGGCGTGTATTTACTCCGTGGCCGGAGACACCTACGACTCCATCGCACTCATTTACGATCTCTTTCCCCGCGAGATACTGCGTTTCAACGACCTGAAGGAAGCGGAAGAACTTCTGCCGGGCACTATCGTCTACATCCAGGCGAAGAAATCCAAGGCCGCAAAGGGCCTGGACAAGTACATCGTAAGCGAAGACGGAGAGTCGCTGCGTGAAATCAGCCAGCGCTTCGCCGTCCGGATGCGCAGCATCGAGAAACGCAACAAACTCAAGAAGGGCGTTCCCCTCGTGATGGAGCAGGAACTCAGGCTCAGATAACCCCCCGCGATGAAAAAGAAGAAACCTTCCGGCCTATGGCGTATTGTCGGCATTGCCCTGCTTGCCGTCGCCTTTTTCGGTGCACTGCAGGCGTGGGGATGGCTGCGCAATAACCGTCTGCCCGCCTTCTACGGCGATGCGGAGGTCTTCGTGGGTGCCGGCACTACCCCCGATGACGTGATCGAGCAGATCAAGTCGCAGACCGGCATACGCTGGGAGCAGGCGCTGCGCGAGGTGTTCCGCCAGAAGGAGGTAGCGCGCTACATCACCCCGGGCCATTATCGCATCAAGTCCGGCTACTCCTGCGTGTATGTGGCGCGTATGCTGAACAACAGTTGGCAGACCCCCATCAGGCTGACCATAGGCGCGGGTCTGCGCTTGAAGGGAGAGCTGGCCGCATCCATAGGCCGCCAGATGAGAGTCGATTCGGCGGATGTGGCGAAAGCGCTGAACGACGATGTTTTCCTCCGCAAGTTCGGCTTTACCCCCACCAGCGTCTACTCGATGATCCTTCCGGATACCTACGAGATTTACTGGGACGCCACCCTCACGGATATCTTCACCCTGTTCAAGAAAGAGCACGACAAGTTCTGGAACGACGACCGTAAGGCGAAAGCAAAAGCGCTGAAACTCACGCCCGCTCAGGTTAGCATACTCGCCTCCATAGTGGCGTGCGAATCGAACCACATCCCCGAGTACACCAAGCTCGCGGGCGTGTACATCAACCGCTATCGCAAGGGTATGAGGCTCCAGGCCTGCCCGACTGTGGCGTATTGCTTCGATTTCAAGCCCAAGAGGATACTCCAGAAGCACCTGAAGGTGAATTCACCTTACAACACTTATACGCACTCCGGCCTGCCTCCGGGACCCATCTGCTTCCCGAGCAAGGCTGCACTTGAAGCAGTTCTCAACGCAGACACGGAGTCCGGTTATCTCTACTTTTGCGCGTCGACAGCGTTCGACGGCACCAATGTCTTCTCGAAGACTTACTCGGAACACCAGAAGAAGGCCCACGCTTATCAGAAAGCGTTGGACGCCCTTAACCAAAAATAATGGAAGATCTTGTCATCAGAGCGCGCGAAGTCGCGTTGCAAACCCTCAGCGGTGAAGTACGCCACAACGGCGAGCCGTTCATCGCACATCCCGACGGAGTCGCGGCGATAGTCCGCGATGAGATCGGTCTGCCCGAGGAATGCATCGCGGCCGTGTATCTCCACGAAGCGACTCGTATGCATCCCGAGGTGGATCTGTCGGCATTTCCGAAGGACGTGCTCACTCTCGTGGACGGTCTGAACAAGATCAGCACCATCAAGCCCAAGGACACCCGCCTGGAGGCTGAGAACTACAAAAAACTCATAGTCCAGTACAGCGCCGATCCCCGCGTGACGGTCATCAAGATAGCCGACCGCCTCGAGGTTATGCGCAACCTCAGCATATTCCCCAAGAGTTCGCGCGAGCAGAAGCAGCTCGAGACCTTGATGCTCTACATCCCGCTGGCTCACCAGCTGGGCCTGTACAACATCAAGAGCGAGCTGGAGGACATCTACTTCAAGTTCTCCGAACCTGAGCAGTATAGGGCCATCAAGAACAAACTTGCCGCCACCGCACCTCAGCGTGAACGCCTGATGAAAGAGTTCATCGAGCCGCTGAAGGAGAAAATCGACAAAGCCGGCATCAAGTACAAGCTGAAGATACGCACCAAGACCGCCTATAGCATTTTCCGCAAGATGCAGGTGCAGAAGGTGCCTTTCGAGGGCGTTTTCGACGTGTTCGCAATCCGTTTCATAATCGATTGCGAACCTGACCGCAAACTCGAGCAGGATCTCTGCTGGAAGGTCTATTCCTACGTTACCGAAGAGTACGAGCCGGACACCAAACGTCTGCGCGACTGGCTTACCAATCCGAAGCCGAACGGCTACGAATCGCTCCACATCACCGTCAAGAATTCTAAGGGCCACTATATCGAAGTGCAGATCCGCACCACCCGTATGGACGAAACTGCCGAGAGCGGGCTCGCTTCGCACTGGTCCTACAAAGGAATCAAGGGCGAGCAGACGCTCGACAAATGGCTGACTTCCGTGCGCTACGCGCTCGAGCATCCCACCGAAGCGAAGCCTGAAGACCAGCCTATGGCGCCGACGGACGAGATATTCGTCTTCACTCCCACCGGCGAGCTGCGCATCCTCAAGGCCGGCAGCACCGTGCTCGATTTCGCCTTCAACATCCACACCAACATAGGCTGCCGCTGCACCGGCGCGCGCATAGGCGGGAAGGCCGTCAGCATCAGGGAAAAGTTGAAGACCGGCGATGTGGTGGAAGTGCTGACCTCCAAGAACCAGAAGCCGTCGTCAGACTGGCTGAACTGGGTGGTTACTTCCAAGGCGCGCACGAAGATACGCCAGCAGCTGGACGAAGCCCAGCGGAAACTGGCGGCGGACGGGCGCGAACTCACGGAGAGGCGCCTGAAGAACTGGAAACTGGAGTTTACCGTGGAGCAGCAGAACGAGTTCTGCAAGAAGCACGACTACGACGGACTCATCGCGATGTATGCCGCCATTGCTGAGGGTCATATCGATGTCAACGAAGTCAAGGAGTATATCCTGAGCCAGGGACAGAAGACCGAAACCGTCTCGGAAGATCAGACCACCGCCAAGAAATCCGTCTTCACAGGCTCGGGCGACGACATCCTCGTTCTGAACGCAAAGGATGTGAAGGGCCTGCAGTACAAGATGGCCCGTTGCTGCAACCCGGTGTTCGGAGACGACGTTTTCGGATTCGTAACAAGGGGTGAAGGCATCAAGATCCACCGCATTTCCTGCCCCAACGCGGCTCGTCTGCTCGAACGCTATCCTTACAGGATTCAGAGGGTGGTCTGGCAGGAGACCCAGAGCACGGGCGAGTTCCTCGCCACGCTGTCCGTGACCGCTGAGCCCGACCGCACAGTGATGAGCTCGATTATGGACATAATCGCGCAGTTCAGGGTGTCGATGCGTTCGTTCGTGGTGAATTCCAACGCCCGCACCGGCGACGATGAAATCGTCATCAAGCTGCTTGTTCCGTCGAACTCGGAGCTCGACAAGGTTATCTCCCTTATCGGGCGCGTGAAGCACGTTCTGCGAGTGCGCCGCTCTTAAGCTACGTCTATCTTAAGAAGGGACTCGATCTCGAGGTCCTTGGGGAAGGATGCCCTTCTGGGGCAGGCCGTGAGGTCGATGATGGTGCTTGTGTAAATCTTCTTCGGATTGAATTTCTCTACCAGATGCACTGCCGCTGCGAGGGTACCGCCCGTAGCGAGGAGGTCGTCGTGGACCAGGACCACATCGTCAGGGGTGATAGCTCCGACGTGGATCTCTATTGTGTCGAAACCGTACTCGAGATTGTAAGCTTCGCTGATTGTGTCGCCGGGTAGTTTGCCCTTCTTGCGGGCGGGGACGAAGCCGGCGCCCAGCTTTTCTGCGAGTATGGCGCCAAGCACGAAGCCGCGCGCCTCGAGTCCTACCACCTTCGTGATACCTTTGTCTTTGTAAATCTTGACAAAACGGTCAGTGATTTCCTTGAGACACTCAGGGTTGGCGAAAAGGGTTGTAACGTCCTGAAAATGGATGCCTTTGATTGGGAAGTCCTCGATTACGCGGACATTCGCGAGCAATTCTTCTGTAGTCATATAACAAAGATAATAATTATCTTTGAAGTATGAAGTTCAAACTTGAGTCGGAATACAAACCCTCGGGCGATCAGCCTGAGGCCATCGCCCAGCTCGTGGATGCCCTCCGCAGCGGTGTGAGCGATGTCACCCTTCTGGGTGTCACCGGATCGGGCAAGACCTTCACTATGGCGAACGTTATCGAGCAGCTCCAGCGGCCCGCCCTGATCCTAAGCCATAACAAAACCCTCGCCGCCCAGCTCTACGGCGAATTCAAGTCGTTCTTCCCCACCAACGCCGTCGAGTATTTCGTTTCATACTACGATTACTACCAGCCCGAAGCTTACCTGCCCAACACGGACACCTACATCGAGAAGGATCTGTCCATCAACGACCAGATCGAAAAGCTCAGGCTATCCGCAGCCTCGGCGCTGCTCAGCGGCAGACGCGACGTGATTGTGATCAGTTCGGTGAGCTGTCTCTACGGCATAGGCAATCCGGACGATTTCCACGAGCAGACGGTGACCGTGCGCAGGGGCGAGCAGCGTTCGCTGACGGGCTTGCTCTACAAACTGGTGGACGCGCTCTATGTGCGCACGGAAGGCGAATTCACCCGCGGTTCTTTCCGCACTAAAGGCGACACCGTGGACGTGTTCCTCAGCGGAGCTGACAACGCCGTCCGCATAGAGTTCTTCGGCGACGAGGTGGATAGCCTGTCGGTGATCGATCCGCTAACGGGAGCGAAGCTGGAGGATGTCAGCGAGGTCAACATCTACCCTGCGAACAACTTCGTCACCACCAAGGAGCGTGCGGAGGCTGCAATCGGGCATATCAGGGATGATTTGTATGAACAGATCTTGTGGTTCGAGCGCAACGACCGTATGCTAGAGGCTAAACGCATCCAGCAGAGGGTGGAGAACGACATAGAGATGCTCAAAGAGCTCGGCTACTGCCCCGGAATCGAAAACTACAGCCGCTACTTCGACGGCCGTAAAGCCGGACAGAGACCGTTCTGCCTCCTGGACTACTTCCCGAAGGATTTCATAACCTTCGTGGATGAATCGCACGTCACCCTTCCGCAGGTCCACGCAATGTACGGCGGCGACCATAGCCGGAAGTCGGTGCTTATCGAATACGGCTTCCGTCTCCCCGCCGCCGCCGACAACCGCCCGCTGACTTTCCCCGAGTTCGAGGAGATCACGGGGCAGAAGGTCTATGTCAGCGCCACCCCGGCCGAGTACGAGCTCGAGAAGAGCGAAGGGTTGGTGGTGGAGCAGGTCGTGCGTCCTACCGGTCTGCTGGACCCGCCCGTGGAAGTCCGGCCCACGGAAAACCAGGTGGACGACCTGGTGGAAGAAGTGCGGAAGCGGGCCGAGCGCGACGAACGAACGCTGGTGACCACCCTCACAAAGCGTATGGCGGAGGAACTGGACGACTATATGCGCCGTATAGGCATACGCTGCCGCTATATCCATTCCGACGTGGACACCGCCGAACGTGTGACCATCATCGAAGATTTCAAGAACGGACTGTTCGACGCCCTGATAGGCGTGAACCTGCTGCGCGAAGGACTGGATATTCCCGCCGTGTCGCTAGTCGCTATTTTGGACGCGGACAAGGAGGGATTTTTGAGGACTGCCCGTTCACTTACCCAGACGGCCGGTCGCGCGGCGCGTAATGTCAACGGTCTGGTGATTATGTATGCGGACAAGGTGACGCCTTCGATGGAAGACACCATACGCGAGACCAACCGCAGGCGCACCAAGCAGATTGAATACAACAAACTCCACCATATCACTCCGGAGCAGATCGAGACCAAGCATAACGTGCTGGCCAGCGAACTGACGGGCCGGGTAAGCGCGGCGAACTCCTACGACGATCCGCGTTACATCCCAAATCCCTCGGATCTGGGCAAAGGCAAGATCTCGGTCGGCCTGGGACACGACTCCCTGCGAGCCGAAGGCGAAGCGTTCAAAGACGGTCGTGTCCGCGCCGACCTCGCCGCCGTACTTCAGGACCCGGTCATACGCTCCATGTCGCGCGAGCAGATAGAAAAACTCATCGAGACCGACCGCGAGCTCATGCACAAAGCAGCCGCGGAACTCGATTTTACCAACGCCGCCAGATACAGGGATGAGATGTGGGCCCTGCAAAAATACCTTTCCGTCTGGACCGATTAAGGGCGTGTTTTGTAAACGCCTATAGTTCGAAGACGTCGCCATCGTTAACGGCGGTGACGTTCGGGAAGAGAGCAGCGGCCTCGCGGGCGAAAAGGGAGCGGTCACGCACACGGGACGTGTAGTGACCGATCAGCAGTCGCCCCGCACCCGCCGCCGTCGCGCAGCGCGCCGCATCCTCAGTGGTACTGTGGAAGCGCGCCGCCGCCTTCTCGGCGAAATCCATCAGATAGGTCGTTTCGTGGTAAAGCACATCAACTCCCCTGACATATTCCGGCAATTCCGGGAAAGGCATCGTGTCCGAGCAATACGCATAACTGCGCGCCGGATGCTTCTCCGCCATGCGCGGAGTGATGATTTCATCGAAACGGTAGCCGTAGCACTCTATCTTGTGCTTAAGCGGGAACGCGGAAACGCGGCAATGCTTCGAGGCATAGACTTCCTCGAGAGCGCCCACTGAGACTTTATGAAAGACTATTTCATAGTTTGTCCCCTCGCCCCAGAACGACTGATAGAACTTCAGGATGGGTCCGAGGCCTTCGGGGCCGAAAATATGCAGCACTTCCGTACGGTTGTACATAGCCATAGTCGACAGGACTCCGAACAATCCGAAGATGTGGTCTCCGTGGATGTGGGAGATGAAGACGGCCTCCACTTTGAGGAAGGAAAGATGCATCTGACGCATCCTTTGCTGCGTGCCTTCCCCGCAGTCAATCAAAAACAAGCGCCCTTGCACGGTTAGTGCCTGGGCGCTTGGATTCATTTCAGAAATGGGCATGGCCGAAGCCGCGCCCAGTATCTGGAGCGAGAAGTTCATTACTCGCCCTTTTCGAGTTTGGACTTGAGGGCTGCGAGAGCGTCGATGTCGCCGAGAGTTGTCTTCTCAACGTTTGCGTTGACGTTCTT
This sequence comes from Bacteroidales bacterium, assembly GCA_017615435.1. Next base: position 6,594 of record JAGAAF010000050.1, on the reverse strand, counting down.
AACGGCCTTCTTGGTCGCTGCTGCCTCAGAAGCAACTGCCTTCTCCTTCGCCTCCTGATAGGTGCGGAGATGAGAAACGAGCACGCTCTTGGTGCTGCGACGGAGTTCGATCACCTTGAAAGGAAGGGTCTCGCCCACGACTGCAGTCTTGCCGTCTTCCTTGACGAGGTCGCGGTTGAACGCGAAGCCTTCGGTCTCGGAATCGAGGGTGATGGTAGCGCCCTTGTCAGTGGTGCTGGCAACGGTGCCCTCAACCACCTTACCCACAGGGTACTTCGCCTCGATGGCGTCCCAAGGGTTGGGAGTGAGCTGCTTGTGGCCAAGGCTGAGTTTGTGGTTGGTCTCGTCGCACTCGAGGATCACGACATCGATTTCGTCGCCGGGGTTGACCAGCTCTGAAGGATGCTTGATCTTGTTCCAGCTGAGATCGCTGATGTGGATGAGGCCTTCTACGCTGTCCTCGAGCTGGGCGAACACGCCGAAGCTCGTGATGTTGCGGACAACTGCCTTGTGCTGGCTTCCGACAGGATACTTCTCCTTGATGTTGTCCCAAGGGTTCGAAGTAAGCTGCTTCATACCGAGAGACATCTTGCGAGCCTCACGGTCGAGGGTGAGGATCTGCGCCTCGACTTCGTCACCGACCTTGAGGAAGTCCTGAGCTGAGTGGAGACGGGTGCTCCAGGACATCTCAGAGACGTGGACAAGACCTTCGACACCGGGTTCAATCTCGATGAATGCGCCGTAGTCGGCGATGAGAATGACCTTACCGGTGACCTTGTCACCAACCTTGAGGTTGGGATCGAGGTTGTCCCAAGGATGAGGGGTGAGCTGCTTGAGTCCAAGAGCAATCCTCTTCTGCTGATCGTTGAAGTCGAGAACGACCACCTTGATCTTCTCGCCGAGCGAGACGACCTTCTCGGGGTGGTTGATACGACCCCAGGAGAGATCGGTGATGTGGATGAGACCGTCCACTCCGCCAAGGTCCACGAACACACCGTAATTGGTGATGTTCTTGACCTCGCCCTCGAGGACCTGTCCCTTCTCAAGCTTACCGATGAGTTCAGCCCTCTTGGCCTCCTGCTCAGCCTCGAGCAGAGCCTTGTGAGAGACGACCACATTGTGGAACTCCTGGTTGATCTTGACGATCTTGAAGTCTATCGTCTGACCGACATACTGGTCGTAATCGTGGATAGGCTTGATATCGATGTGGCTGCCGGGGAGGAAAGCTTCGATACCGAAAACGTCTACGATCATACCGCCCTTCGTGCGGGTCTTCACATAGCCCTTGACGATCTCGTCCTTCTCGAAAGCCTCGCTGACGCGGTCCCAGGACTTGAGAGCGCGGGCCTTCTTGTGAGAAAGCACGAGCTGGCCCTTCTTGTCCTCGGCCGACTCTACGAATACTTCTACCTTGTCACCGACCTTGAGATCAGGGTTGTAGCGGAAATCCGCTGCAGAAATGACACCCTCGCTCTTACCGCCGATGCTGACGATAACTTCGCGCTTGTTGATCTCGGTGACTTCACCTTCGACTACTTCATTCTCAACGACCTTGTTGAGTGTGGCATTGTAAGCGTCCTCGACAGCTGTCTTATCCTCTGTCGCATAGACTCCGCCCTGCTCGAAAGCTTCCCAATCGAAATCTTTCGGATCGATCGACGCATTGAGGCGTGCGGGTTTCACTTCTTCTGCCTTTGCAACCTTCTTTGCCTTAGGGGCTTTCTTCTCCTCTGCAGGAGCCTCTGCGGGAGCCTCTTCCACTACGGGAGCTGCCTCCTCCACGGGAGCCTCTACGGTTACTTCTTCGACTGCTACGGGAGTCTCCACTGCGGGGGTCTCTTCCTTCTTGACAGCCTTCTTACGGGTTGCGGGTTTCTTTGTTGTTTCTGCCATAATGTGTGGCAATGATAATTAAAGGGTTAAACTTAAACACAGGCTTTCCGGCTTTCGCGCGCTCGCGCTAGAGGCGAAAAGCGGGCAAATGTAGCAAAAGTTTTTTACCTTTGCAACTATATGTCGTTCAAAGAGATACTTGGAAGATATTCCACTGCGACAGTGGGGCTCCTGTTCATAGCCCTCGGCATCGCCTTCGCCGTGCAGTCCAACCTTGGAGTCAGCGCCCTGAATGGCGTTCAGTACGCATTCGCGGTCAAGTATCCCCGCTTCTCTTTCGGCGATTTCAATATGGCCCTTTTCTCCATGCTGATTCTGGTGCAGCTTGCTGTGCTCCGTAAGGACTTCAAGCTGATCGATCTGCTCCAGCTAGTGGCGAACGCCCTTCTGGGCTACATGGTGGACAATTTCGTGTGGATCCTGAACCATCTGGGGCTGGTGCCAGGCACTCTCGAACTTCGCTTCTTCTTTATCCTTGTCAGCTGCATTGTGACAGCGTTCGGCGTGTCGGTGGAGGTGGCGGCGAGAGCGTGGATGCTCCCCGCGGAAATGACTGTCAACGCTTTCACGCGTGCATTCGGAGGCAAGTTCGGAAACAACAAAGTGATAATGGACTGCACTCTGCTCGTGATTTCGTGCATTCTCTGCCTGGTGTTCTGGGGAAATATCCTTGGCCCCGGAGCGCAACCTATCCTGGGAGTGGGCACACTGGTCTCGGCGGTGGCCGTGGGCCTTATGATGAGGCTGACCGACCCGCTGGTGAACAGATTCGTTATCCGCTCCAGAGCCCGGAGAATCTACAGGTTCAAAGATTAAATCCTTCGAGACTCACCTGAGGCTGACCCTTGCAGTCAGCTTTTTTTATTTCCACGGTGAGCGTCCTGCTCTCGCCGGGCATCAGATGCACATAGTTGTCCGACCAGTACGCCGGCAGCACCCTCTCGCCCTTCGCGTCGCGCACGACCGCGTGCAGCATAAGCGCAGGCACACCGCCGATGTTGGACACGAAGTAGTTCACCACCCACTCTCCACCGTCGTCCGTGATGTCTCCGCCGGTGCTGACGGTCGCGAGCGGCAGTTCGTTCAGCGCACGGAAGTTGTACTCTTCCCTGCCTTGGACATAGAAGTTAGTGCCGACGGTGCGGTCGTTCTCCGCAAGCTCGAGCCGCAGGTAGCACACATCGCCGAACGCGTCCGGATAGTCGAGTTCCATAACCTCCACTGTCGAATCCTCAACCGACGAGATAACCGCCGTCTGCAGGCTGATCTCCTTTCCCCACATATCCAGCCACTGCGCCGCCACCTTCATCACCGGATGTTTGCCCGCGCTGACGTTCACCACCTCGACCATCTTCGTCAGGGGATTGTACTGCACGTGCAGCGGTTCGCAACCCTTCTTGCAGCCGAAGTACGACGCGGTCGGGTCGAACCAGTAATCGTAGGTGCTCCAGACCATCGACGGCCACGCCGGATGGCTCATCCACAGCAAGAGTCCACGGCGGTCGCGGCTGCGGCCCTCGAAGATGGCGCGGTAACCGTCGTAGTTCACCCACTGCGCGAGCTTGCAGAAACGTTCGGCGCTGTCCGGCCATCCGAACGCCCGCTCCACCGCCTCGTTCACGGTGCGGCAGGTCTGCGCGGACGCGAGCACGAAGTCGTGCAGGCCCCACGCATCGTTCTGCGGCCATAGATGTTCAGCAGAGAGCATACGGGTGAGGCTTTCGTAATTGAGGATATTGGGCATTCCGCGCTCGCTGTGGATGCGGTCCTGGCCCCAGAGGCCGAAGGTCTCGGTCGGGTACTTGAAGTTGTAGGGACCGTAACCGCTGACCAGCCCTGTCGCGGAATGCGGGATGTAGCACATCCCCGGATGCAGCTTGTTCACGGTGGCGTTAAGCGCCGAATCGAGGGTTGCCGGCGGCATACCTTCGTTGCGTCCGCAGTAGAGTCCGATCGAAGGGTGACGGCGGATGCGGCGTACGAAATCGTCGGCGTTCGCCATAAACATCCCCTCGTCAGCCGGGTCCGGACCGTCCGCCGGGTTCGCGAGCCAGAAGTCCTGCCATATCATTATGCCGTAGCGGTCGCAGGCGTCGAAGAAAGCTTCAGCGCCCGTCTGGCCTACCCAGTTGCGTATCATCGTGAAGTTCTGTTCGGCGTGGTAGCGCACGGCAGTGTCGTACTCGCTGTCGCCATAGCGAAGCAGCAGCTCGGGGAAGCCCCAGTTGCCGCCCTTGCCCATAAAGCGACGGCCGTTGACATAGAGGGTCAGGCGCCCGTCTTCGTCGGTCCACGTCATCTGGCGTATGCCGGCGCGGAAGGTGGTGCGGTCGCTCACCCGCCGTCCGTCATAAGCGACGAGCGACACGTTCTGCAGATACTGCCGGCCATAGCGGTTAGGCCACCACAGATCCGGATCGTGGACATCCACGGTTGTGGTCAGATCGCGCGCTTCACCCGAGGCGAGGTTCTCCTTGATCGTGAACGAATAGCCGCCGAACTTTCCGGTCAGCACGGCCGTTTTCTTCTTGCCGGATGAGTTGGTCACGGTCGCGCCCACGGTCACCTTCGCCCAGGTGGTGTCGGGCAGGTTGAGCTCGCTGCGGAAGATGGGATCGCTGACGGAAAGGCAGCCCGTGGAGGTGATGTAGACGTCGCCCCAGATGCCGATGTCGCGACCGGGGACGGTAGGAATCCAGTCCCAGCCCACGGTAGGGTGGAAGGTAGGGTTGTCAAGGCCGAGGATGCCGCCGTTGCCGACGTGATGCTCCAGGTCCACGGGATGCACTTCGCCGGGGTTGGCGTTGGGGATTATCCTGACAGCCACGCAATTATTGGCGCGGACAAGGTCGGTGATATCGAATTTCGCACGTGTGAAGGCCCCCTCGATCAGGCCGAGGCGTTTACCGTTCAGCCAGACTTCCGCTTTCCAGTTGATACCGTCGAAGTTCAGCCACACCTTGTCGCCTACGAATCCCGGTGGCACGCTGAACACGTCCCTGTACCAGAACTCGGAGTTGAAATAGGCGTCAGGGATGAGGTTGATGTTCTCATCGTAGGTGGGCTCGGGAATCTCGCCGGCTTTGACGAAACTCGTCAGGACGGTGCCCGGCACGGTCGCGCGCATCCATTCGTTGTCGTCGAAGCGGCGGGAGCTTATCTGCTGGCCGGTCGCCTCGATTTCCGAGGCCTGCTGCAGGGTCCAGTTGTCGCCTTTGAGGTCCAGCCGTGCGTTGCGGTCGGGCGACATCGTGATAAGGATGAGGACGGTGATAAATGAGAGCATCTGTTATACGTATTTTCCGAGCCTTGACCAATGGCGGTAGCCCCAGACCGCGGCGGCGACATACACCGCCGAGAGTCCGGCCAGCCAGTAGAGGCCCTGAGTCAGACAAAGGATTATGGTGAGGCTATCCGCGACTATCCAGATAAGCCAGTTTTCCAGGTAAGAATTGGCGAGCCACCAGCAGCCGACCACTCCGAGGATGCCGACTATCCCGTCCATTACGGGCGCGGGGTCGCCGAGCAGGCGAAGTACTTGGATCAAGGCCGTGCCCGCTACGAGTGTTATCGCGATACTGATGATGCAGATCTTTTTGGATGGTTTGTTAAGGTGCAGTTCGCCTTCTTCGACTTTTCTGGAGTCCCTCAGCCAGGCGTACATACCCCAGAATGCCATCAGGATGTAGTAGACGTTGAGTCCGAAATTCGCCCAGAGATGCCCCGCGAAGAAGGTTATCGCGGCGGCTATGCAACTGAGGATATCCACCGGCCACATCCAGTTGCTCTGCCTGACCTGCAGCCAGACGTAGATGAGCCCCGTGACCAGGGTGAAGATTTCCAGGACTTTAAGAAACATACTGCAAATTTAACCGAAATAAGTTATCTTTACATCTCAGTTATGGCCAGAATCGAAAATTACCCCTCGCAGGTGCTTCAGGATGCCGTGGAAGCGATCAGCTCACTCCCCGGAGTGGGATCGCGCAGCGCTCTCAGGCTGGCTCTGAGCCTGCTCGGCAGGCCGGCGGAAGAGATCAGCCAGTTCGCCGGCGCGATCGGCAGGCTCGCAACTGACGTACACTACTGCAAGAGGTGTATGATGATAGCCGACGGCGATCTCTGCCCCATCTGCGCGGACTCCAGGCGCGACCAGTCTATCGTGTGCGTGGTCGCGAGCGTGCGCGACGTGATGAGCATTGAGGCCACCGGCCAGTATCACGGCGTGTACCACGTCCTTGGCGGCATTATCTCCCCCATCGACGGGGTAGGCCCGTCGGATTTGAAGATACGCGAGCTGGTGGACCGCATCAGCTCGGGCGGCATTCAGGAGGTGATTCTGGCACTCAGCGGCGATGTGGAGGGAGAGACGACATCCTTCTATCTGTACCGTCAGATCGCTCCGCTCGGGGTGAAGATCACCACCCTCGCCCGCGGCCTCGGCTTCGGCGACGACCTCGAATACGCGGACGCCCTCACCCTCGGCCGCTCGATCGCCGCAAGGCAGCCGTTTAAACCGTAGGTTTTTTTTGCTGCGGGTATTGTCTTTTTACGAAAATTATCTACCTTTGCCGCGCTGGACTTCTCCGTGCTGTCCGGCTAACCCGTAAGTATAACCCCTTCCGACAAAATGCCGGGAACAAGCAGGAAGGCAAATGATCAGAATTTTCTACAGACAAGGTAAGGAAATACTCCTTACGCAGT
>JAGAAF010000049.1 GCA_017615435.1 Bacteroidales bacterium | reverse complement strand
CTTTTTTACATTTTTTTCGGGGCTTGCGCCCCGATCAGAGTGTAAAAAATCCCACTGTCTTTCAAGCGGGATTGCAAAGGTAGTAACTAAAATTGAATTTCCAAATTATTTTTTAAAAAATTTGAAAAATTACATCATTCCCCCTGCTGGCATAGCCGGAGCGGCTGCCGCGGGCTCAGGAATATCCACAATACCGCACTCTGTGGTAAGGAACATACCCGCTACCGAGGCTGCATTCTCGAGAGCCACACGAGCTACCTTGGTCGGATCGATGACTCCGGCTTCGTAGAGGCTGCCGAACTCGGCAGTCCTGGCGTTGTAGCCGAAATCGTCCTTCCCTTCCTTGATCTTCTGAACGATGACGCTGCCGTCCACACCCGCATTCTGGGCGATCTGGCGCACAGGCTCCTCTATTGCCTTGGCGATAATGTGGATACCGGTGGTTTCATCCTCGTTCTCTCCGGTCAGGCCGGCGAGAGCTGCGATCGAACGGATGTACGCCACTCCGCCGCCGGGAAGATAACCTTCCTCAACCGCAGCGCGGGTTGCATTGAGTGCATCCTCCACGCGGTCCTTCTTTTCCTTCATCTCCACCTCGGTGGTTGCGCCCACATAGAGCACCGCCACTCCGCCGGCGAGCTTGCCGAGACGCTCTTTGAGTTTCTCCTTGTCGTATTCGGAGGTGGTGAGGTCGATCTGCTTGCGTATCATCTCAGCCCTGGCGGCGATATCCTCCTTGGAGCCGGCTCCGCCCACGACGGTCGTGTTCTCCTTGGTGATGGTCACCTTCTCGGCGTGGCCGAGCATATCGGGGGTCATATTCTCGAAGGTGAAGCCTTTCTCCTCGCTGATAACGGCAGCGCCGGTGAGGATGGCGATATCCTGGAGCATCTCCTTGCGACGGTCGCCGAAGCCCGGGGCCTTGACTGCCGCCACCTTGAGCGAGCCGCGGAGCCTGTTCATAACGAGGGTGGTCAGCGCTGTGCCGTCCACATCCTCGGCTATGATGAGCAGTTCCCTGCCCTCGCGTGCTACCGGTTCGAGCACCGGCATAATGTCCTGGATGTTCGAGATCTTCTTGTCGGTCAGAAGAATGGCGGGGTGATCGAGCACCGCCTCCATCTTGTCGGGGTCAGTCATAAAGTACGGGGAGATGTATCCACGGTCGAACTGCATACCTTCGACCACCTTCACCTCGGTCTCCGTGCCCTTGGCCTCTTCAACCGTAATCACACCGTCTGTGCCCACCTTGCTCATAGCGTCGGCAATCAGTTTGCCGATGTAAGCGTCGTTGTTTGCAGACACGGTCGCGACCTGCTCGATCTTCGAATAGTCGTCACCCACAGGCTGGCTATGCTTCTTGAGGTCGGCCACGACTGCGTCCACAGCCTTGTCGATACCCTTCTTCAGGTCCATAGGGTTGGCGCCGGCGGTCACGTTCTTGATGCCGACGTTGATGATGGCCTGCGCGAGCACGGTTGCGGTGGTGGTACCGTCGCCCGCCTGCTCGTTAGTCTTGGAAGCGACTTCCTTGACCATCTGAGCGCCCATATTCTGGAATTTGTCCTCAAGCTCGATTTCCTTGGCGACTGTCACGCCGTCCTTGGTAACCTGAGGAGCGCCGAATTTCTTGTCGATAACCACATTACGGCCTTTCGGTCCGAGCGTCACCTTCACTGCATTTGCAAGTGCGTCCGCTCCTTCCTTCATTGCGGAACGTACGTCCACATCGAATTTGATTTCCTTTGCCATAATTACAGAGTTGCTAAAATGTCAGACTGTTTCACGATGAGGTATTTCTTGTCGTCCACGGTTACCTCTGTTCCCGAATACTTGCCGTAAAGAACCACGTCGCCGACTTTGACTTCCATCGGTTCGTCTTTCTTTCCGGGGCCGGCTGCGACAACCAGGCCCTGCTGGGGTTTCTCTTTCGCTGTGTCAGGAATGTAGATTCCGGACGCTGTCTTGGTCTCGGCCTCCTTAGGCTCGATCACGACTCTATCTGCAAGTGGTTTAATCATAATATATAATAGGTATTAATTATTTTCTGCCTTTTAGTATGACAATTTCCGTTCCAGTGACAATTTGTCAATAATACTGTCGTCCGCATTTGCCCGTGGCGCACAACTCCCTAGTAATCAACGTATTACTAAAAATCGGCTCCGCGATTGTCGGAGTCGACTTTTAATAATGAGCTGTGTGTCAGTGGCTTAGCCGCCACGCGGCTAAACCGTTATCGGGCGCTGCGCCACTGCCAGAGGACGACGCCTATGCTGACACTGACGTTCAGGGAGTGTTTTGTGCCGAATTGCGGAATTTCGAGGGAGAAATCGGATGCATCCACGACGGACTGCTGAACACCGTCCACTTCGTTGCCGAAGATGAAGGCGTACTTCCTACCGGGTTCGGGGGTGAAAGTCTCTAACGAGACTGAACGTTCGGTCTGCTCTACTGACACGACCGTGAAACCGTCCAAGCGCAACCGGCCTACAAGCGCGAGCGTGTCGTCGGCGTGCTCCCACGGCACGCTGTCTTCAGCCCCAAGCGCTGATTTGTGGATTTCCGCCGAAGGCGGGCAGGCGCAGATGCCGCACAGCCAGACCTTGTCCGCCTTGAAGGCGTCGGCTGTGCGCAGGGCGCTGCCCACGTTGTGCGCGCTCCTGATATTGTCCAAAACCACCACCATTCCCGATTCGGGAAGGTCCTTATATTCCTCGGGACTCACGCGTCCCAATTCGCTGTTCAGAAGTTTACGATCCATAATTGACTATGGCAAATTTAATAATTATATTTGTGTGAATATAATTGACTATGAAACAAGACAAACAGATATTCGACCTCATTGAGAATGAGCGAGAAAGGCAGTCCGGCGGCCTCGAACTTATCGCCTCGGAGAATTATGTCAGCGACCAGGTGCTTCAGGCAATGGGCTCCATCTGCACGAACAAGTATGCCGAGGGCTATCCCGGACACCGTTACTATGGTGGATGCGAGGTCGTGGACAAGATCGAGCAGCTCGCTATCGACCGCCTGAAGGCTCTATATGGCGCTGCGTGGGCGAACGTCCAGCCGCACTCAGGCGCGCAGGCGAATATGGCCGTGATTATGTCAGTGCTCAACCCGGGCGACACCTTTATGGGCCTGGACCTCAGCTGCGGCGGACATCTGACCCACGGCTCGCCAGTGAACGCATCCGGCCTTCTGTATCACGCGGTACCGTACGGCCTTGATCCGAAGACTGGTCTTATCGACTACGACCGTATGGAGCAGCTTGCCCTCGAAAACAAGCCGAAGCTCATAATCGGAGGCGCCTCCGCGTACTCGCGCGAGTGGGATTATGAACGTATGCGCGCGATAGCGGACAAAGTCGGAGCAATCCTCTGGATCGATATGGCCCACACAGCCGGTCTGATTGCAGCCGGTCTGCTCAAGAATCCGGTTCGCTATGCGCATATCGTCACCAGCACGACTCATAAGACACTCCGTGGCCCTCGCGGCGGTATCATCCTGATGGGCGAAGACTTCCCGGACCCGCAGGGACGCAGGACGCCGAAGGGTGAAGTGAAGATGATGAGCCAGGTGTTGAACGGTATGGTGTTCCCCGGCGTGCAGGGCGGTCCGCTCGAGCACGTCATCGCCGCGAAGGCCGTCGCGTTCTATGAAGCGCTGCAGCCCGAATTCGCAGAATATCAGATGCAGGTGAAGGCAAATGCTGCCGCTATGGCACAGGCTTTCCTCGACCGTGGATACAAGATCGTAAGCGGCGGAACGGACAACCACCTTATGCTCATCGATCTCCGCTCGAAGTTCCCAAACCTCAGCGGTAAGGTAGCCGAGCACGAACTGGTCGCGGCCGACATCACCGTGAACAAGAATATGGTCCCGGACGACACCCGCAGCCCGTTCCTTACCTCCGGTCTGCGAGTCGGCACTCCCGCCATCACTACCCGCGGTTTCAAGGAGGAGGATATGCCGAAGATAGTCGCGCTGATCGACGAAGTGCTGACCTCCTGCAGCACCTGGCTTGATCCCCAGGCCAAGAGCAGCGACCCCATCCTCGCGCCGAAGCACCTTTCGCTTCTCGCCGAGGTCCGCGCCGAGGTCCTGAAACTCACCGACGGCCGTCCGCTGTTCGCATACTAGTTTCGCACCACATCGCCGCTGACAGCCGGCGGAAGCGTGGCGGCTAAACCGTTGATACATAGCATATTACGCAAATTAGGCTCCGAAAAACTCGGAGCCTAATTTCTGTAATTTATTGACTATCAGGAAGTTGTCCGCCACGGGGCGACGCGACTCCCGGGTTGATAATTAGTCGTTCTGCTTGATGGCTGCCTGAGCCGCGGCAAGGCGGGCGATAGGCACGCGGAAAGGTGAGCAGCTGACGTAGTCCAGACCGATCCTGTTGAAGAAGTTGATCGAATCCGGATCTCCGCCGTGCTCGCCGCAGACGCCGCACATCAGGCCCTGGCGCTTGCTGCGTCCGGCTGTGATACCGTACTCAACGAGCTTGCCGACACCCTTGACGTCGATAGTCTGGAACGGATCGGCATCGAGGATCTTGTTGCCAAGATAGTCGCCCATAAAGGTTCCCACATCGTCACGGCTGAAGCCGAAAGTCATCTGGGTGAGGTCGTTGGTACCGAAGCTGAAGAACTCAGCGGTGCGGGCCATACGGTCTGCGGTAAGAGCTGCACGAGGGATCTCGATCATAGTACCGAAGTGGTAGTCGATAGCCTGACGGGTCTGGGCTTCCACCTCGAGACGGATCTTCTCGCAATGGCTCTTCTGGAACTCGAGCTCACGTGCGGACACGGTGACAGGGATCATAATCTCGGGCTTCGGGTTGAGTCCTTCGGCCTTCAGCTCTGCGGTTGCAGTGAAGATAGCCCTGTACTGGGTCTCGGCGATAAGAGGATATGTGACGTGCAGACGGACTCCACGGTGACCCATCATCGGGTTCACTTCGTGCAGGCTCTCGCCGCGCTTGTCGACTTCGTCCACGCTGATGCCGAGATCCTTTGCGAGCTCAGCCCTCTTGTCCTCGGACTTCGGAACGAACTCGTGGAGCGGCGGGTCAAGCAGACGGAACACGACCGGCTTGCCATCCATTATCCTGAGGGTAGCCTTCACGGAAGCCTTGATGAACGGCTCGAGTTCGGCCAGAGCGGCGACGCGCTCTTCCTCGGTCTCGCACATAATCATCTTGCGGAGCTTTGCGAGAGGGGTCTCGCTGTTCTTTCCGTAGAACATATGCTCGATACGGAAGAGGCCGATACCCTCGGCACCGAAGCTGACAGCGCGCTGTGCGTCTTCCGGAGTATCCGCGTTGGTGCGGATGCCGAGACGGCGATATTTGTCCACGATGCTCATAAAGCGGATGAACAGAGGGTTCTCCGAAGCATCCATAGTGTCGATCTTAGCTGCGTAGACAGCACCCTTGGCACCGTTCAGAGAGAGCCAGTCGCCCTCTTTGTACACGCCGTCGTTGCCCTCGAAGCTGACGGTCTTGTGCTCGAAGTCGATCTTCATAGCCTCGCAACCCACGATGCAGCACTTGCCCCATCCACGTGCGACGAGCGCAGCGTGAGAGGTCATACCGCCGCGAGTGGTAAGGATACCTGCGGAAGCGCGCATACCCTCGATGTCCTCGGGAGAGGTCTCCTCACGGATGAGGATGACGGGCTTCTTCTGCGCTGCGGCTGCCATAGCGGCCTCGGAAGTGAAGACGATGGTTCCCACTGCTCCACCGGGAGATGCGGGAAGACCCTTGGCGATGACGGCCGCCTTCTTCTCGGAAGCGGGGTCAAGGATAGGGTGAAGGATTTCGTCGAGCTGGACGGGAGAGACGCGCATAACGGCGGTCTTCTCATCGATCATACCCTCGTCGAGCATATCCATTGCCATCTGCAGAGCGGCGATACCCGTGCGCTTGCCGATACGGCACTGGAGCATATAGAGGTGCTTGTCCTGGATGGTGAACTCGATGTCCTGCATATCGTGGAAGTGATCCTCCAGACGCTTGCGGATACCGTCGAGCTCAGCGTAAACCTCGGGCATAGCCTTCTCGAGGCTCTCGAGGTGTTTGTTATGATCGGTCTTGGTGGCCTCGTTCAGGGGGTTCGGGGTGCGGATACCGGCAACCACGTCCTCGCCCTGGGCGTTGATGAGCCACTCGCCGTAGAACTTGTTGTCTCCGTTGGCAGGGTTACGGCTGAACGCCACACCGGTAGCGGAAGTGGCGCCCATATTACCGAACACCATCGACTGCACGTTAACTGCGGTTCCCCAATCATCAGGAATCTTCTCGATGCGGCGGTAAGCGATAGCGCGCTTTCCGTTCCAGCTCTTGAAGACGCCGCCGATCGAGCCCCAAAGCTGGGCCGTCGCATCGTCCGGGAATTCAACTCCGAGAACTTCCTTGATCCTTACCTTGAAGGCCTCGGCAAGTTCCTTGAGCTCATCTGCAGTGATATCAGTATCGAGTTTGTAGCCTTTAGCTTCCTTGAGGTCGGCCATCATACGGTCGAGCTGCTGACGGATGCCCTGGCCGTCTTCGGGTTCGATGCCCTCAGCCTTCTCCATCACGACGTCTGAGTACATCATAATGAGACGACGGTAAGCGTCATACACGAAGCGCGGGTTGCCGGTCTTCTCGATGAGGCCGGGGATAGTGGCCGAGCAAAGACCGATGTTCAGGATGGTATCCATCATACCGGGCATCGAGCTGCGTGCGCCCGAGCGGCAGCTGACGAGAAGCGGGTTCTTCGGATCGCCGAACTTCATACCCATAAGTTTCTCGGTGGCTGCGAGAGCGTCGGCAACCTCTGCCTTAAGCTCCTCGGAGTAACCGCCGCCAAGGGCGTAATACTCTGCACAGCACTCTGTCGTGATGGTGAAACCTGCAGGGACAGGCATTCCGAGCCTGCTCATCTCAGCAAGGTTGGCTCCCTTACCACCAAGGAGCTCTCTCATAGCGCCATCGCCCTCGGCGGTCTTACCACCGAAACGATAGACTCTCTTTTTTGTTTCTGCCATAATGTGTTTAGTATGTTGTTTTAGTTTCGTCTAAAAAGCACGCGAATTTACAAATTATTTGGTTTTTAACCAAATACTCAACGGACAAGCGATTCCAGGATGCTGCCTATCGCCGGTTTCGACGACCAGCGCAGTTTGATGTCGCGTCCCTTGATCGGATGACCCAGCGGGAAATACATCACATCCTGAAGGATGAACTCAGCATCCAGGTAATCGAAATCGTCGTCCCTGATCTGGAAAATGACTCCCGGAATCTCACCGAAGAGCAGACGCACCACGTCCGAGCCGGGATAAGCGCGAGTCAGGTCCGAGAGGTCGAGATCCGCCCCCACGCCCTTGTAGGCCATCTTATCCAGCGCCGCCATAAGCCCGCCTGCGCCCACGGTGATGCCGCTTATCGCGATGCGGTCCTCCACCAGTTCGCGGACGACTTCGTAGCAGTCCATCAGATAATCGGGGTTGTCCACCTGCGGGCAGGTGCCGCCTTTGAGGCCGAGAGCTTGCGCGAGGAGCGACCCGCCGAGTCGGTATTCTTCGGTGTCGAAAGGCACGTACACGATCCAGCTTTCCGGGTCCGGGTTGAGGGTCGCGGGAATCGCGCGGCCGGCAGCTTGCGGCACCTTCATCAGTATCTCCGGCTCCCCTTCTGCGCATTCGGCACTGCTGAAGCCTATGTCCAGGACGTCGGCATACTCGCTCACGGCGCGGACGCTTTCGTAGAGGGCGGACATACTGCCTATGCCCATCTCCCGCCAGTGCCATACGGCATCGACCGACAGTTCGGGGAGGGTGAAATGTCCGTGGGACCATATCGCCTCGGTCAGCACGTTTGCCAGACAGGCGCGGGCATACTGGGCCGCGAACGGGAACTGCAGCTCCCGCCTGGTCTTCTTCACTGCGCGGAGGTAGCTCGAGATCTTGCTTTCGTCGAATTCGAAAGACAGAATCGCGGGATCGACGGTCTCATCGATTATGGGTTCGCCGTCCAGCGGGGCCCTGTTTCTTCCCAGCATCTGGGCCGGGGTGAGTTCTTCGGGCACGCCGTCGATAATGAAACGGGAATCGAATAGATCTTTCATATACCAAAATCGTGTAAAATTAGTTATTTTTGAGTTGTATGCAATACGAAAAGAAGATAGAAGAGATTTTCGCGCGCCACCCGAGCGTGCAGGTGTCCGGATTCAACGGGCGCACCTACAAAGCCGGAATCGATTCTATGCTCGCTTTCGACGCCGCTCTCGGGCATCCGTGGAAGTCTTTTCGCTGCATACACGTCGCCGGAACTAACGGAAAAGGTTCCGTCAGTTCAATGCTCGCCGCTTCCCTCGCCTCCACAGGACTCCGCGTCGGGCTCTTCACCTCTCCGCACCTTATCGATTTTCGCGAACGGATCAAAATAATTTCTTCAACGTTCGGAGAAGACCTCTGCCCTCCGAAACCCTGCCGCCCTCGCTATTATACGGGGGACACCCCCGAAGCCCCCAGCGGCCTTTCTCCCTTTCCGTATTTGTCTTCGCCAAATACCCGGGCCGGCCGGGCGTCTGATGACGCCTTTATACCCTACGCACATCATCTCCCGGGACAGGGGGAACATTCGCTGCTCATAAGCAAAGAAGAGGTGATGGAGTTTTTGGAAAGGTATGAGGAGGAGATAAAGGAGTTGTCGTTTTTCGAGATTACGACGGGGATGGCGTTGTGGTGGTTCGAGAGGGAAAATGTGGATGTGGCGGTGATCGAGGTGGGACTTGGAGGAAGACTTGATAGCACTAACGTTATAAGCCCGATATTGTCGGTGGTTACGAGCATTGGCCTGGACCATTGCGCGATGTTGGGCGATACAAGGGCCGAAATATCACTGGAAAAGGCCGGGATATTCAAGAAGGGTGTGCCCGCGCTGGTTTGGGGGCACGATGCCGAAACGGATGCGGTGTTCGAGAAGTACTCGCAAGAAGTCGGGGCACAGTTGCATTTCGCAGACGAGATGGTTCAGCCGGTTCATCTGGACGGAATGGATCTGCGTGGAGAGTATCAGGACGCGAATGTCCGTACGACTCTCGCGGCACTTCAGATTCTCGGAATCGAGCCTGATTACGATGCGCTTCGCAACACTGCAAAGATTACAGGTCTTCGCGGGCGCTGGGAGATTCTTCAGGAAAACCCCACGGTCATCTGCGACATCGGACACAATCCGGCCGCGCTCGCCCACAATTTCCGCCAACTCGAAGAATCCGGAAAGCCGTTGATCATTGTCTATGGTATAATGGCGGACAAGGCGCTGGACGACATCGCTCCGCTTATGCCCTCTTCCGCCCGCTACATCCTCTGCGCCCCCGACACTCCCCGCGCCCTGCCAGTGGACACATTGCATAGCAGGCTGTCAGCATTACGACCCGACTTAAACCTCCAGACCTCTCCATCCGTCGCCGACGCCCTCCAAATGGCATTAGCACAGTCCACTCCCGACAGCATTATCTACATTGGAGGTAGCACCTTCGTAGTGGCTGAAGCTATCAGCAGTTAGCCACTGGCGGACGTGTCCACCCCCGGACACGGGCAGGGGGAGGGGCCCACGAAGTGGGAGGGGCCGAAGGAGCGTAGCGACTGAGTTCCGCCAGTGGCAACTGCTGATAGCGACATAAAAAAAGGCTGGCCATTTCTGGTCAGCCTTTTTCGTATCGAATAAGGTTAGAATGTCTTATTCTGCGGGCTCCTCTGCGGGTGCCTCCTCGGCTGCCTTGGCAGACTCGATGATGACGGCACGGTTGAGCTCGATGGTGGTGAAGCGGTTCTTCGCGCTTTCGTCGATGATGATCTCGAACTGATCCTGTGAGAGACCGTACTTGTCGGCGAGGAGCTTGTGGATGTAGTTGCTGCGCTGCTTCTGGAGCTGCTTGTTGCGACGTGCGGAACCGGTGTTGTGATCGGTGAGTCCGGTGAGCGTGAACTTCATCTCCTTATCCTGCGAGAGCATAGTCTTCACGATGCGGTCGAAGTGCTCGAGTTCCTTGACGGAGAGGGTAGCCTGGCCAATCTCGAAGTAGACGATAGCAGGGGTCTCCATAAGGTTCTTCACGATAGCCTCGTTCTGGGCTGCATTCTCTGCGAGCTCGTTCTTGAGAGCCTCGTTCTCCTTTGCTGCCTCTTCCTGTGCTGCCTCAGCCTCTTCCTTCTCGGCTGCGAGCTGCTCTTTCTCAGCCTGAGCGGCTGCGAGAGCTGCGGTAGCCTCGGCGACTGCGATAGTTGCGGGCATAAGGGCGTCAGCCTTGGTCTGCCAACCAGGGTTGTCACCAAGTTTGTAAGAAACACCAACCTTCACGAAGCCGACACCTGCGACACCGCTGCAGATATTAACCTGCTCGATCGAAGCCTGCTTGACAAAAATGCCAGTGAGGTCGATGTCGAGGTCGAGCCTGTCGCTGAGGCGGATCTTGTTGAGGATACCCATACCTGCGGTGAAGTTCTTGCTACGGTCGAAAGGCCAGTAGAGACCTGCGGTGAGGTAAGGGATGAACTGATATTTGCGGTTCTCCTTGTATCCCCAGAACTGGTTGGTAATATTCCACATCACATCACCGTGGATGAAGAGGAAGTTATAAGGATCCTTTGCTACAGTGGTGCTGTTACCAAGAGCGAAAAGATCGGCGTGGCTGCTCCAGATACCGTCGAAGCTGGCACGGATACCCCACATAGGGTCAAGCCATTTACCGAAATTCAGGCCGAGATCAACGCCGCCACCGACACGGGGACCGCTGAAAGGTCCGTCAACAACGAAATTGACGCCTACGCCGCCACCGATAAACCAGTTATCCTTGAAAGAGTGAGAAATGAAGGAATCGGTAGGACCCTTGCCAGTTTCACCCTCGGATGCCTCCTGAGCGAAAGCGGAAACGCCTGCGAGCAGGAGAGCTGCGAAAAGAAAAGCTTTAATTTTCATAAGTTGTATAGATTTTGTTAACTATTTCTATCAAAAATACACTACTGTATCGAGGCACAAAGTTAGAGAATATTTTTGAATTGTCAAATAATTTCGATTTCATTTGATATTATCCACCCCTGACGGCCGTCAGCGAGCTCGATATTGTCCCACGAGCCCATAGAATCCAGCACTTTAACCTTGGTGCCCTCGTGCAGTATAAACAGGTCTGTACCGGAATTGTTGTCAGGAGCGCTGCGAGCCACCACGACGGGCGAAACCACTATCGCAGAAGACCTTGCGGAATAGTCTGCGCGGAGCCTCAGCGAGAACCCCAGGCACATAAGGGCCAGCAGAAGAGCCACCAGGCCGGTGAAGAAACCGGTCTTACGGGCGGCGGGACTGCGGCCGAGCAGGAAGAGGAGGAGCAGGCCGAGGGCGAGCGCGAAGAGCGCGAGGAACAGGGCTGCCCACGCATTGCCGGCGAGGACGCAGCGGAGCGCCCGTATCCATCCGACCACGAAGAATTCAGGAACGCTTTCGATGCGGTCCTTGCGGAAAGTCTTGGCGAATTCGAGATTGTACTTCGCATCAGAATAAGAAGGATCGGCCTTCAGCGCCTTCTCGTAGTACAGGATCGCGTAAGCGAGGTCACCCTCCTTGAAGCAGGCCGAGCCTATGTTAGTCAGCAATGCGGCGCTCTCCTGACCCGAATCCAGAATCGAGGTCCAGGATTCCCTCGCCGCCGCCCAGTCGCCGGCGGCATAGGCGTCGATGCCTGTTTGCCAGGCATCCTGCGCATTCGCCGCAAACGGCACGAGCAGCAGCAGTGCGACGAGAGCGGCGGAGTGGCCGCGGCGCTTCTTCCTGGTGGATTCATCGATGGAGGAGATGACCTCCAGGGCGGATTTGTAGTGGGCGTCCATTGCTTCGAAGCCGGCGTCGGGGGCGTAGCGGGCGAACTCGCAGGCGTCCAGGAGGCCGACGAACTCGTCGACATCCGCCTGCGGCACGCCGGCGCCTCCCAGCCGGGCTGATATGGTTTCTTTGTCCTGGCCCGTCGCCTCGATACCGAACTTGTCGGCAACGAAACCTAGCAGGGCTTTGTGAAGTTCCTCGTAGAAGGCCGTGTACAAGTTTTCCTTCAAGAATGCGCCGGCCCGGGCAAGGCGCCCACGCGCCATCTTCGATGCGGTGCGCTTACGCTCGCCGGCGACGTCGGCCCTGCGGGCCGCGATCTTCCTCAAACCTATCCACAAACCGGCAGCAATCAGCACCAGCAGCGCCACCAGCACATAGAACAGAGGAGAGCACACGAAGAACGAACCAGCCTCATACAGACCGGGATTCCCCGTGGAAATGTACCTTATGTCAGTGCCAAGGTTGCGCACATCCCTTCCGGCAACGCCCGAGAATACCTGCGAAGGACCGCCCGAAGGCAGAAGATCGCTTTCAGAGCGCGACACCTTGACGGGGATGGGCCCTCCGCTCACAGTGACGTATTTACCCGATGCGATGTCGTAGTAACTGAACTCGACCGCCGGAATCACGAAATCGCCGTAGTGGCGAGGGATGAAGGGATATTCGAAGACTTTGGAGCCATCTTTGTCCGAAGTTTTCACGTCGTAGACCTCGAAATCCGGAGGGAAATTTACCTTCGGAGCCTGCACGAGCGCGAGGTTGCCCTTGCCCGTCACCGTGACCACGAGCGAAGCTGCATCGTGCGTGGCCAGCGAATCGCGGGTGACCATAGACCGTATTCCGAACTTGCCCACGCCCCCGCAGAACGAAGCCGGCTGAGGCTGGGGCAGCGGACTGACGTGGATAGTGGTCGCCTTGGTGGAGACGCGCTTTCGGATGGAACTGTAGTCGTCCTGGAAGAAGCTGTCGAAAATGCTGCTGCCGGTAGAACGGTTGCGTATGCGCAGAACGCACACGAGCTCGGCCGGATCGATCACAAGGTCACCGCTCTGCTGGGGAATCAGCGTATAGCTGCGTATGGTCGCCACATTGTAAATCTGCTCTCCGAGCGTTTCCCTGCGGAACTGTATCTCCGAAGGAGCTGCCGTCACCTGGTTCCAGAAACCGTCGAACGACGGCACCCTGAAGTCTTCGTAGCCGACTATGTTGACTCTCTGATAGAGTTTGATCGCTGCCGTGAAAGGCTCTCCGAGCACGACGTTACGACTGCTGACCTCGAGCCTCATAAACAGATCCTCGCCCGAGACGGAATAGGCATTCTGCTGGGTGGGGTTGGACGTTGCCGACGCGGCGCCGCTCTTCACGACCTTGATTGAAGGCGAAGAAGAAGTGACGGTCTTGCCGCCTATCTTTGCGGTCGCTGCCGGGAGTTGGAAGGTGCCCTCTTTGCGGGGCATCAGGACATAGGTATAGGACGTCTGGGTTGATCTGGTGGTTTTCCCGTTCACCATAGAGATCTGGCTGCTGGTGCCCGTCTGCGGTCCCCACACAAGCTGGAAGTCGGCGGGGCACTGCCAATCGAAGGATGAAGGCTTGTTCCCCTCCACCACGAACGTAAGGTTGAACTGCTCGTCAAGCGCCACGGCCGAGGGCACCTGCACGCTGATCTGCGCCAGCGCCACGACCGTCGCGAACAGCGACATAATAACTGCTGATATCCTTTTCATTACCAATTCTTCTCCTTCTGACGGGTTTTAGCCTGCAGGGCCTTGGCCTTCTCCACCTTGTCCTGAGTCTCCTTCTCTTTTGCCTGGATGGCCTGGAGCATCTGCTGCGCCTGCTGTGGAGATATCTTCTGCTCCTGAGGCTGCTCCTGCTGCTGATCCTGATCCTGCGGCTGGTCTTTAGGCTGCTGGTTCTGCTGCTGGTCGTCCTGGTCCTGCTTGTTCTTATTCTTGTCGTCTTGATCCTGCTGATCCTGATTCTGCTGGTTATCCAGCATCTTTTTGGCGTAAATATAGTTCTCTTTTGCCTCAAGATCATCGGGGGTAATCATCAGCGCCTGCCTGAAAGCCTTCACCGCGGTGCCGTAGTCCTTCTTCTGCAGGGCTATGTCGCCGGCGTTGAAGTAGTATTTCGCACCGTCCACCGTCTCCGGCGGAGCCTCCTCGCGGCGTGCGAGCACCGAGCCGGCGCCTTCGTAGTCTTTCTGCTTGTACAATGCGGAAGCAAGGTCGTAGATGCCCGCGAACGAAGTCGAATCCTTCACGAGCGCGCGGCGGTAGTCAAGTTCGGCTTCCTTGTAGTTCTGCTTGCCGAACTTGCGGTTGCCGCGGCGCACCTCGCGCTTGTCCGCCTGGGCTGACAGCGGCAGGGCCATCAGCAGCGCCAGCAGTATAACGACTATCCTACGCATCTTCAAACATCCTCCTATCCGGTTTACGCTCGCCCACAAGAATCTCGATCACGAGAAGCAGCAGAGCCATAGCGAAGAAATACATATACTGTTCATCGTATTCCTCGAACACGACCGACGAGAATTCCTCCCCTTCCATACGGCGGATTTCATCGACTATCGGATTGAGGCCGAATTCGTCGTTGCCGGCGTGCACATAGGCACCGCCCCCTGCGGCGGCTATCTTGCGAAGCACCGCCTCGTCCAGCTTGGAGACCACTATGTTGCCGTTCTTATCCGTCAGCAGCTGGCCGTCCACGGGTATCGGCTGACCGTGGGCCGAACCCACGCCGATGGTGTAGATACGTATGCCCGCATCCCCGGCTTCGCGAGCGGCTGCGACCGCGTCGTCTTCGTGGTTCTCGCCGTCCGTAATCAGGATGATCACGCGGCTCTTCTCGCTCTGCGCGCTGAAGCTCTTGATAGCGGTGTGGATGGCATCACCTATGGCCGTTCCCTGCACGGGTATCGAACCGGCGTCGATAGAGCTGAGGAACATCTTCGCGGAGACATAGTCGGTAGTGACCGGCAGCTGCACGAACGAGCTTCCGGCGAAGATGATCAGTCCGATGCGGTCGTCGCGCAGCTTGTCCACTATGGCCGATATGGCCATTTTCGCGCGCTCGAGCCTGTTCGGAGAGTAGTCCTCCGCCAGCATCGAATTCGACACGTCCAGGCAGATCATAATCTCCGCCCCCTTTGTCTTGCGTTCGCTGAGCTTCGCGCCTATCTGAGGACGGGCAAGGCCTATGACGAACGACATAAACGCCAGCGTGAAGAGAACTATCCTTACCCAACCCTTAGCCGGGCTGTAGTGCGGCATCAGCTCACGCACCATCTTCTCGTCGCCGAAACGCCTGATGCGCCTGCGCCTGAGAGCCATCACGACCGCGTAAGCGACCGGGATCACAGGCACCAGCAGCAGGAGCCACAAATACATATGATTTGCAAAAACTATCACGGCATCCTCCTGAGCAACAGTCTCATTACAAGTTCGGCAAGCAGACAGATCAGTGCGATCAGACCGAACCTCCCGAACAGTTCCTGGTACACGGGGAAGGACTCGACCGTGGTCTTCGCCTTCTCCATCTTATTGATTTCGCCGTAAATCTCGGCGAGTTTCGTATTGTCAGTCGCGCGGAAATAACGACCGCCCGTGGAGTTCGCGATGCCCTTCAGAAGGTCTTCGTCGATCTCCACCTGGATCTTGCGCGTCTCCACTCCCCACGGCGTGATGACCGGATACGGCGCCATACCGTTCGCGCCCACACCTATCGTGTACACGCGCACTCCGTAGGTCTTCGCTATCTCGGCCGCCGTCAGCGGAGCTATCTCTCCCCTGTTGTTCACACCGTCCGTAAGCAAGATGATCACCCGGCTTTTCGCGTCCGAATCGGCCATCCTCGCCACCGCGGTCGCCAGTCCGTTTCCTATTGCCGTACCGTCTTCGATGAGGTCGGTCTGCACCTCCTTCATCAGGTTGATCAGCGTGGCGCGGTCGGTCGTGAGCGGGCACTGGGTGTAACTCTCGCCCGCGAAAACGACTATACCCATACGGTCCGACGGTCTCTGCGCGATGAACTCGATTGCAATGTCCTTCGCAGCGCTGAGCCTGTTCGGGGTGAAATCCTGCGCGAGCATACTCGTACTGACGTCCATCGCCAGCACGATATCGATTCCTTCGGTGTCCGTTTTCTCCACCTGAGTGCTCGAACGCGGGCGCGCTACCGCTATTATTATCATTATGAGCACAAGCGCTCGAAAGGCGAACGGGAGATGACGCAGCACCGCTAGTGCGCTCATTCCACCGGCCTTCCAGGGGGCAGCCGAACTGACCCTTACGTGCGGAGTCCTTCCGGACGCTTCCCTATAAATATATAGGATAACGAGCAGCGCCGGAATTGCCAGCAGCCAGAGGAGTGCGGGATACTCAAAGAACATCTTTCTCGGAATGAGCCTCCTCCTCTATTTCAGCCTGGTATGTGCTCGTGACGAAGCGCACGCACAGAGGCAAAGCTTCGGCGTTCTGCGCATCGTCAGCCACATATTTGGCAAATTTCACAAAGTCCGCCCTCTCGAAGAGCTCCTTCATCTTTTCGTAAAGTTCCGGAGTGAGCTCCGTGCGGCCCTGAAGGGCGTCGAAGAGCTCGGCGGTGGTCATTTCGGGCGCGTCTATCGCGAAGCGCTCGTCGATATATTCCTTGACTGCTCCCGTGATGCCCGAATAGAATGCCTTCTGCTTGTCGGGAGCCCAGTATTTGTCGCTGCGGTATTTATCCAGTTTGCGAAGGGCAACGATGTGGGCCGGATCCCTGCGTTCTTCGGCTTTCTTCTTACGGCCTGCGAAGTACACAATCAGCACTACTATGGCCGTAATGATCCACAATCCGGCGATGCCGCCACCAATGTACGGGAGCACTTCCTCCAACGTTACGGGATAGTTGATCTGGTCCTTGATGTCGTGAGGCACGAAGGTGGTCGTGTCCACCGGCATAGTCTTGACCTCAAACGGCTCCGGCGCTTCGAAGCAGAGCGTGTCCGAACCGTCGGCGGTGTGCTTTACGACATAGATGTCCGGCAGTTCGTAACGTCCCTCCTCGAAGGGAGCGACAGTTATCCACCACTCGACATCGACCTTCCCTTCTTTCAGTTGCTTCTTCGTACTTACCGTGTCGATCTGCCATCCTCTGACAAGCACCAGAGTGTCATTGCAAATTTGGGAGAAATCCTGGAGTGTCAGGCCTTCGACGTCTTTCGTGTCTTCGAGCTTGAAACCGTACTTGAACTGGTCTGCAATCAGCACCGAATCGCGCTGTTGAAGAGGCTTGAAGAAAGCCTGCCCCGCCGGAATGACTTCCAGCATTATCGCCGCTATGAGAGTAATCAGCATCATCTGAACAATCCCATCAAACCCTTTACATAGTCGCCGTCGGTGCTGATATCCACCGAGTCGACTTTATATCTGTTAAGCAGTTTAGTTTCCTTTGCACCGAGGTCGGCGAACCATTTTTCGTAAGCCGCGCGAACCTTCGGGTTGTCAGTGTTGATCCACGAACCCTTACCCGTCTCGCTGTCCTTGATATGAACGAGGCCCACCGGCACGAGGCGCTCCTCGCGAGGGTCGTGGACCTTGATCACGGATATATCGTGACGGTTCACCGCCACCTTCAGCGCTTCTTCGTAGCGCGGGTTGCCTTCGGCATCCACATCGATCATATCGCTGAGCACGAACGCCGTGCATTTTTTCTTGATGGCGTTCGTCAGGAACTCCAGCGCGGCGCCGATGTCGGTTCCGTCCGAAGTGGGCTGCAGTTCGAGCATCTCCCTGATTATGTGCAGAAGGTGCGAACGGCCCTTCTTCGGCGGGATGAACTTCTCCACTTTGTCGGAGAAGAACAGCGCCCCCACCTTATCGTTGTTAAGGATGGCGCTGAAACTGAGCACGGCCGCGATTTCGGCTATACGCTCGCGCTTGGTGTCCCCTGCCGTGCCGAAAAGGCCGCTGCGGCTTACGTCGACAAGCAGGACGACCGTGAGCTCGCGCTCCTCTTCGAACACCTTGATATACGGCTGGCGAAGGCGGGCGGTCACATTCCAGTCCATAGACCTCACATCGTCGCCCCAGCGATACTCGCGCACTTCGCTGAACGCCATACCACGGCCTTTGAAGGCGGAATGGTACTCGCCGGCGAAGATCTGGTGCGAGAGCGCACGGGTCTTGATTTCGATCTTGCGGACCTTCTTCAGGAGGTCGGTCGCACTACGGGACGATGACTGCATTGATAACCTGGTCGATAATCTCTTCTGAAGTCACGTTTTCAGCCTCCGCTTCATAGGTAAGGCCGATTCTGTGCCTGAGCACTTCCGGGCAGACGGCGCGGACGTCCTCGGGGATCACATAGCCGCGGCGCTTGATGAAGGCGTACGCCTTCGCAGCCGCCGCGAGGCTGATGCTCGCACGAGGAGAGGCGCCGTAACCTATGATATTCTTAAGGTTGGGCAGATTATAGTCTTCCGGCTTGCGGGTCGCATAGACTATATCCACTATATAGCGCTCGATCTTTTCGTCCATATACACTTCGCGGACGACTTCGCGCGCCCTGATGATGTCTTCCGGTTTGACGACCGCATTAGGCTGAGGGAACTCGCCCGTGTTGTTCATACGGATAATCAGGCGTTCCTCTTCCTTCTTCGGATAGTCCACGAGGACCTTAAGCATAAAACGGTCCACCTGCGCCTCGGGCAGAGGATAGGTTCCTTCCTGCTCGATAGGGTTCTGCGTTGCCATCACAAGGAAGGGCTCCGGCAGCTTGTAAGTCTGCTCTCCGAGAGTCACCTGCCTTTCCTGCATCGCCTCCAACAGAGCAGACTGTACCTTCGCCGGAGCACGGTTGATTTCATCCGCAAGCACGAAGTTGGCGAACACGGGGCCTTTGTGGACCTCGAAGGATTCTTTCTTCTGACTGTAGATGAGGGTTCCCGTCACGTCCGCCGGAAGGAGGTCCGGGGTGAACTGGATGCGGGAGAACTGACCGCTGACGGCTTTGGCTAAAGTACTGATCGCGAGGGTTTTCGCAAGGCCGGGGACACCTTCGAGAAGGATGTGGCCGTTGGCGAGGAGGGCGATTTCGAGATTCTCCACGAGGTGCTTCTGACCGACTATCACCTTGCCCATTTCGAGCGAAAGGAGGTCTACGAACGCGCTCTCTTTCTGGATCTTCTCATTGAGTTCTTTGATGTTTACACTTTCCATATAAAAAGTTTAAATTTGCAAAGTATGCGGTACAAAATGACCTTGTCGTATTCGGGAGCGGACTTCTGCGGATGGCAGCTTCAACCAAACGCTCCAAGCGTGCAGGAAGCCCTGCAGGCCGCGCTCGGTACCCTTCTGGGGTGCCCGACTGCCGTGACCGGTGCTGGCCGCACGGACACGGGGGTTAACGCCATCGGATACGTCGCTCATTTCGATTGCGAAAAGGCTTTCGATCCGGGCGATTTGTGCTACAAATTAAATGCCATACTGCCCCCTTCGGTGAGCGTTTCTTCTATCGAAGAAGTCTCGCCGGATTTCCACGCCCGCTTCGACGCCAAGCGCCGCAAATACGTCTACCACATCCACCGCGTGAAAGACCCGTTCGCAGCGCAGTATTCCTGGCTTTGCAGCTATCCCGGGCTGGATTTCGACGCGATGAACCAGGCCGCAGTGTTGTTGTTGGGAACACACGATTTCTCTTCCTTCGAAAAAACCGGAAGCGACAACAAGACTTCAATCTGCACGATAGTCGAAGCGCGCTGGGTCAAGGACGACCCTGACCACTGGACCTTCCACATCGCCGCCGACCGCTTCCTTCGCGGAATGGTCCGCGCCATCGTCGGGACCCTGATCGAAGTCGGGCGCGGCAAGCGCTCGCCGAACTCGATGGTGGAGCTCCTCGAAGGTCGCAACCGCTGCCTCGCCGGCGAGACCGTCCCCGGCCACGCCCTCTTCCTCTGCGAGATCGATTACTAGCCCCAAACGTTAAAGGTGTCCCAGATTTTGGGACATCTTGTGCGTTTTAGGGGGTATTTTGCGTAAGATGTCCCGAAATCCGGGACATCTTTAACGCTCCGGATGGATTGTTTTTTAAAAACGTACGTGTTTCCAGCACAATTAACCCGTATTGTCGTATATTTGTAACAGCGGGTATAAGCCCCCGCGACCAAAACTACTATGAAAAAGTTTTATCTTATTTCCACGAGCCATCTTGAGAAGAGGCTGTGGTTCCTTGACGACGAGGATTTTATTGTGGCGATGAATTACGTCGCCATTCAGGCCGCCAGGCACCCGGAGGTAGTTGTGTTGGCATTCATTCTGATGTCCAACCACGTTCACTTTGTTCTTCGCGGAACGCGGAAGGATGTGATTGCCTTCGTGAATGAATTCAAGCGATGCTACTCCATTTATTACCGTAAGAAATATGGCACCTGCGAATTTTTGCGCGGCAACTCTCTGGATGTCAGGGAGGTGGAGAATGTAGCAGAAGCTTTGGAGAGAGCGCTTGCATACGTGATCGATAATTCGGTAGCCGCAAATATCTGCTCACATCCCTGCCAGTACAGATGGGGAACAGGCAGCCTTTATTTCAATCCGAATGTCAAAAGTGCCGGAACGGTAGGAAATCTTTCACGGCGAGGGTGCATCAAACGGTTCCACTCTGCCTGCTCGGAGATACCCAAAGATTGGGGAATAGATGATGAAGGTGTCATTCTACCCTCCAATTATGTCGATGTGAAAAGCGTGGAAAGTATTTTTAGAAGCCCGTCGCGAATGAATTATTTCATTCGTACTTCTTCTAAGGCAAAAAACAAATTTGAATCAGGGAACAATATTATGTCTCTCAAAGACCAGACTGTTCTCAGTTGTATTCAAGATATGTGCTGGTCTTTATTCCAGAAATCTTCTTTCGATGAACTCAACTCAAAGGAGAAAACAGAATTTGCCAAGCAACTGCGTTTCAGGTTCAACTCCGACGCCAACCAAATCGCCAGGGTTTGCGGTCTGACTTACGCCGATGCCGCCCGGCTTTTGGACGAATGCAGCGTATAAGGTGTCCCAAATTTCGGGACACCTTGTGCGTTTTAGGGGGTATTTTGCGTAAGGTGTCCCGTTTTTTGGGACACCTTTAACGCTCGGCCGCTAGATCAACCCGGATTCTTTGGCGAGGGAGATAAGTTCGGCGGTGTTGGAGACGTCGAGCTTGGCGATGAGTTTTTTGCGATACCAACGGATGGTTTCGTGGCTTAGGCCGAGGGCCTGGGCGATGTCAGGGGCAGTATAACCCTTCGAGAGAAGATCCAAGATTTCTTTTTCGCGGGCCGAGAGTTGCGGTACGTCCGG
>JAGAAF010000009.1 GCA_017615435.1 Bacteroidales bacterium | reverse complement strand
GGCCGGTCGGAGCCCGGCCCCGCAAGCGTCTGCGAACGGACGCGATGATCCGGGCCGCGGAAAAGACGGGCGTCCGGTCCACCGCCGCCAAGTTCTCCGCGAGCTGTTCCGCCTACTCCGTCGGGTTATCCTCCCGAGACCGTGAATTCGTCTCAGGCTATGCGTCCCGGCAGGGCCACCGCCTCATCGGGCAGGTAATCGCCGGCGATTTCAACGCCCGATTCGGCCAGGGCCTGCTATCCTGGACCGGATTCACTATGTCCACGCTCTACACAGTCGGCGCCTTCGCGCGTTCGCCTTCCGGCCTGTCAGGGTCTAACACACTCTCGGCCGGAAGCGCGAAGCGCGGCCTCGCCGCCGACTTTGTTTTCGGGAACGCCGACCTTAGTCTCTACGCGACTAAAGACGGCGAGCAACTGGCTCATTTCCAGTATCTTACCAAGCGAGGCAGCTATGGGCTGACCGTGCAGCATACGCCATCAACGCTGACCGCCTCCGCCGACTGGAGGGTCACGTTTGGCAAACTCACCGCCTTCGGCGAAGCGACGCCGAAAGCCTTCAGAACTGGCGCATTCTACAATCATTCCTACGGGAAGCGCGGCGCAGTTCTCTTTCGCAGCAGGCCTGAAGAGTATGCCGCTGCCATCGGCGGAGAAGTACAGTGGGCGTCACTTACTGGTGAGTACTCCTACGACTGCGACAAGCAGAAACGCCAGTTGCGCACGGTCGCGCTATGCAATCCCAGTTTCTCCGTGGGCTCGTTTACCCTGAAACCGACCGTCAGGGTGCATTCGCGCTACCGTCCGGAGGAAAAGTTGCGCTGGCGCAACGATCTTCGCGCCGAACTCGATGCACAAACCGGTCCGTGGCTGCTGCACGGTCGCTATAACGCACTGCATTGCGAGCAGTGGGCCTGGCTCAGCTATCTCGAAGCCGGCTATAAACTCGACAAGACCGCACTTTACCTTCGAGGCACTTTGTTCAAAATCGACAAATGGAACGACAGAATCTACTCCTACGAACGCGACTCGCCCGGAAATTTCAACGTTCCGGCCTACTACGGCCGTGGCTGGGCGCTCAGTCTTTACGCCCGCTGGCGCTGGCTCTCCCTTCGCGCCGCCACGACGCGCTATCCGTGGACTCCCGAAAAGGAGCCCAAATACGAATTCAAGTTTCAACTTAATTTTAGAATCTAAAAATAATCGTACCTTTGCAAGGATATGCCCGACAGTAACTTCATAGACTACGTCAAGATCTTTTGCCACTCCGGACACGGAGGGGCGGGGTCTATGCATCTCTACCGCGCCAAGTATGTGCCGAAGGGCGGTCCCGACGGCGGAGACGGCGGCCGCGGCGGCCACATCATACTTAAAGCGGATCCACAATTCTGGACTCTGATTCACCTGAAGTACCGCAAACACATCAAGGCCGATGACGGCGAGAACGGAAGCGGCGGGCTTCGCCACGGAAAGAACGGCAAGGATATCACGCTGCAGGTGCCCGTGGGAACGGTAGTCAAAGATGCCGAAACGGGCGAGGTGCTGTTTGAACTGGTCGAACCCGGCGAGGAGCGCATCCTCTGCCCTGGCGGCCGCGGCGGCCTTGGCAACAACAACTTCAAGACCGCCACTCTCCAGACTCCGCGTTTCGCCCAGCCCGGCGAAGAAGGTGTCGAAGGCTGGTATATCCTCGAGCTTAAACTTCTGGCAGACGTGGGCCTCGTGGGTTTCCCCAATGCCGGCAAGTCCACCCTGCTCTCGACCATAACCTCCGCCAAACCAAAGATCGCGTCGTACGCCTTCACCACACTCGAACCGAATCTGGGAATAGTCAGTTACTACGATGACCAGTCTTTCGTGATGGCCGACATCCCCGGAATTATCGAAGGTGCGCACGAGGGGCGGGGAATCGGCATCAGGTTCCTTCGCCATATCGAGCGAAACTCGGTGCTTCTCTTTATGGTCTCCGCCTTGGAAGAAGACATCAACGGCGCATACAAGACTCTTCTGAACGAGCTTGAGATGTACAATCCGGAGCTTCTGGACAAAGACAGGGTACTCGCTGTCACCAAGTGCGACCTCATCGACAAAGACATCGAGAAGGACATAGAGAAATCTCTACCTGAAGATATTCCGCACGTCTTCATCTCTTCGCTAACCCAGGAAGGTTTGAAAGAACTCAAGGACACACTCTGGCAGGCCCTTCACAAATGATAAGCGCCCTCGAACAGCTGGACAAGACCTGGACTCTTGCCATCAACAGCCTCCACACCCCGTTCACGGACAGGATGTGGGTGTTTTTCAGCGGCAGGACAGAGTGGATTCCCCTTTACATTCTGGTTATAGCGCTCCTTATTTGGAGACTCGGCTGGAAGAAAGGCCTGGTGATGATACTCACCACGGCGCTTTGCATCCTTTGTGTGGATCAGTTCGCCAATCTCATAAAGAATTCTGTTATGCGCCTGCGTCCCGGCTGCGACCCTGAGATGCTGGAGCGCGGACTTCACGTGCTGATTCCCTGCGGAGCCAAGTCCTACGGTTTCTTCTCGGCCCACGCCGGCAATGCGCTCGCATTTGCCGTCTGCACCCTCAGCGCGCTCAGGATGGGCCGAGACGCAAAACAGAGACCGTGGAAAGGTCTCTGCTCTGCATATTCCGTGTTTATAGTGGTCTGGGCCGTAATGGTCGGCGTGAGCCGCATTTTCGTGGGGAAGCACTTCCTCGGAGATGTCCTGACCGGGTTCGTGGTCGGACTGATCTTCGCCGAAATCCTCTGCGCTATTTCACGCCTGTGCTTCCGAAACCGCCCTCGCCCCTAGCGGACTCGGCGAGTTCCTCAACTTCCTCCCACTCTATCACTTCGTGCTTTGCCAGCACGAGCTGGGCTATTCTCTCGCCCGGCTCCACCACGAACGGTTCGTTCGACAGATTCACCAGGATCACCTTCACCTCTCCGCGATAGTCCGCATCGATGGTGCCG
>JAGAAF010000048.1 GCA_017615435.1 Bacteroidales bacterium | reverse complement strand
CTTATCACCCGCTACCATCCGGCAATCGTACGCTGCAACGCGTCGGAAATCATGGTGCTGCACGGAACGGCCTGCCAGACGCGCGGGGTCGACAGCGCCGAGCCGGTGGAAAAGGCACGCAGCTGCGCCCGCGAGTTCGCCGCGGAGCACGGAACGGTGGTCGCTGTGAGTGGGGCGGTGGACTACATCACCGACGGCAAGCGTGAGGCCGAGTGCGCCAAGGGCTCACCGATGATGGCCAAAGTGACGACGATGGGCTGCTGTGCATCAGCGGTTTGCGCCGCTTTCGCCGCTGTGATGCCGCCGTTCGAAGCGGCCGTCCACGCGATGGACGCAATGGGGACCGCAGGCCAGAACGCCGCCGCCCGTTCGGAGGGCACCGGCTCGCTTGCGATGCACTTTATCGACGAACTTTACCGCCTGCCGTAATGAGACCGGAGCAACTTAGACTATACCTGGTAACCGACCGGCCGCTGTCGCTCGGGCGCGATATCGCGTGGGTGGTGGAAGAAGCGGTGAAAGGCGGCGCGACGATGGTGCAGCTGCGGGAGAAGGATATCGACACCCGGGAGTTCATCGAACTGGCCAGGAGGCTGCAGCCGATACTGCGCGAAGCGGGCGTGCCGCTGATTATCAACGACCGTGTGGACGTGGCTCTGGCGGTGGATGCTGACGGGGTGCATATAGGCCAAAGTGACATGCCGTACGAGATTGCGAGGCGCCTGCTCGGACCCGACAAAATCATTGGATTGTCGGTTGAAAATATGGATGAGGTGCGCGAGGCTAACTCGTTGGATGTGGACTATATAGGAGTGTCTCCGGTTTATGCGACGGCGACTAAAACCGACACCGCTCCGCCGTTCGGGATCGACGGGCTGAAGGAGGCGGTCCGGCTGTCCGTTCACCCGGCAGTTGCCATTGGCGGAATGAACGCGCGCACGGCTCCGGACGCCTTCGCCACAGGCGTAGACGGCATAGCTGTCGTGAGTGCGATCTGTAGCGCTCCGGATCCAAAGGAAGCGGCCCGCTACCTGCGATCTTCGCCGCAATATCCGTAGTCCCAGAACCAGTATTCGAACTTCGTGGCGTCGATGAACTCCTGCGTCATGCGATCGCGAACGGAGTCTGAAGTAGCGGCGGCATAGGCGTCGGCAAGCTTCAGCACGGCTTTGACGCCCTTGGTGAAGGCTTCGTTGCCGTACTCCTGAATCCATTCGCGATAGGGGTTGCCCTCGACGGAGGCGATGCGCAGGATGTGCTGCCCGACCTCGTTGTAGACCCACATGCAGGGGAGCATGGCAGCGAGTCCGATTTCCTTGCTGCCGGTGGCTATCGCGGCCTGCGTGTGCTCGTTGTAGTCGGCAGTGACAGGGGAGGGAAGTACCTGAGTATCAATGCCGAAGCGGTTGATGAGCAGGGCGTGCATCATCTTCTCTCCTTCGAGTCCTTCCTTCGCGAATTCCACGAA
The DNA here is from genome assembly GCA_017615435.1 of Bacteroidales bacterium. Next base: position 10,409 of record JAGAAF010000048.1, on the reverse strand, counting down.
CATTTCGTGCGCTTCGGGCTCGGTGATCAGCTCCGCGAGCTCGAACATCTGGCGCCCGTAGTTACCTATGTAAAGCTCGTCCTGGGCGAGGTAGCGGTCGAAGATTGCGGTATCCAGTGTGCCGGCCGCAAGTTCCTTGATGAAAGGGTGTTCGATTATGTCCTTGTAGATATCTGCAGCGGCTTCCCAAGCCTCTGAGGTCCATGATTTTGCGTTAGCCATGTATTTACAATTTTTATACAAATATCGTAAAAAAACTTTGTATTCAGGCTTATAATTCTTAAATTAGCAGGACTTAAAGATTCTAATCTTAAAATTTATAAAGATATGGCAACTGCTAAGCTTGAAATTATCCCGACCATTAAGGAAGGTATCCTTTATGGCATCAAGAACATCCCTTCTCTTCTCGGAATGGTAATCCTCTACATCCTTACGATCTGGATTCCCTATCTCAATGTCGGTACCACTATCGGCGTACAAAAGGCTGTTATCAAGATCGGCCGTGGCGAGGTCATCAATCCCCTCGACATTTTCAAGGCTGAGCACCGTAAGAACCTTGGCGACTATTTCCTCCTTATGGGCCTGATTACTTTGGGTATTACAGCGGCATCTGTCTTTATGTTTATCCCGGCCATCGTGGTTTCAATCGCATGGGGATTCGCTCTTTACTTCTTCCTGGACAAGGGTCTTTCTCCTACCAAGTGTCTGAAAGTCAGCTGGAAAGCTACCGAGGGTGAGAAGTGGACAATCTTCTGGATCACTCTTCTGACCTGCGTGGCCTTCGGCTTCGTCTCCGGCCTCTTGTTTGGCCTTGCGACCGTCAAGTACGTCGGCTGGCTCTTCGCCGTTCTGGGCGTCGCCGTATATTTGATTATGATAGCTGCCATGGTTGCGATCGATGGTGTGATGTACAAGCACTTCTCCGATAAGGCCGACGAGCTTTCTGAATAATCGTTGAAAGACAAAAAAATAGCCCGGCAGCGCCGGGCTATTTTTTTGTCTGAATCTCTAATAGTTCTGCGCCGTAATCTCGAAGAAAGACTGAGGATGAGCACAGACCGGGCAGAGCTCCGGAGCTTTGGTGCCGACCACGATGTGACCGCAGTTGCGGCACTCCCACACCTTCACCTCGCTCTTGGCGAAAACTTCCTGAGCCTCAATGTTGTGTAACAGTGCGCGATAACGCTCCTCGTGCCTCTTCTCGATGGCTGCGACCAGGCGGAACTTGGCGGCCAGAGCCTTGAATCCCTCCTCTTCGGCGGTCTTGGCGAAGCCCTCGTACATGTCTGTCCACTCGAAGTTCTCGCCGGCTGCGGCGGCTGCCAGGTTCTCGGCTGTGCTGCCGATGCCCTCGAGCTCCTTGAACCAGAGCTTTGCGTGCTCTTTCTCGTTGTCGGCGGTCTTGAGGAAAATCTCTGAGATCTGCTCGAAGCCCTCTTTCTTTGCTACTGAAGCAAAATAGGTGTACTTGTTTCTCGCCTGTGATTCGCCGGCGAACGCTGCCTCCAGATTTTTCTCGGTCTGGGTACCTGCATACTTGTTGGCCATATCGGTAATAGTTTAATGATTATTTGCAAAAACGCTATTCGCAAATATAGCAAATATATTTTTAATATCCGGTGTAGGAATATTATTATATTATTTGTACATTTGTATGTTTTATCACGCCACGATAAGACGGGGGACCGCGGACACCGCTCCCGGAGGGAGCAGGACCGATTGATACAGAGCAATGTGTCAAGGTCCCGGCCTCGACCGGAACCAGGTTTTTACCAGGGGCCGGAGAGGGGAAGATATGCACTAAAGCTAATAAAACTCTTTATTACGCTATGAAAATCGCTGTAGCCGGAACCGGATATGTGGGAATGAGCATAGCTACACTTCTTGCGCAAAAGCATGAGGTGCTGGCTGTAGACGTTATTCCGGAGAAGGTCGACAAAATTAATAATCACGTTTCGCCCATCCAGGACGAATACATAGAGAAATATCTGGCAGAGAAACCGCTTAAGCTTACGGCGACGCTCGACGGGCGCTCGGCGTATGCTCAGGCGGATTTTGTCGTTATAGCGGCTCCTACCAACTACGATCCGCAGAAGAACTTCTTCGACACTTCGCATGTCGAGGAGGTGGTGGAACTGGTGCTGGAGGTGAATCCGGAGGCGGTGATGGTTATCAAGAGTACCGTTCCGGTGGGCTATACCAAGGGCCTGCAGCAGCATTTCCCTACCGGCAAGTTCCTCTTTGCCCCGGAGTTCCTCCGCGAATCGAAGGCGCTGTACGACAATCTCTACCCGTCGCGAATCATTATCGGCTGCGAGGAACGGCTGAAGCCGGAGGCCGAAAAGTTCGCCGGCCTGCTGAAAGAGGCGGCGATGAACGAGCCGCCGGTGCTCTTCATGGGCACGACCGAGGCGGAGGCGGTGAAGCTTTTCGCCAACACTTACCTTGCTCTCCGCGTGAGCTACTTCAACGAGCTGGACACGTACGCCGAGATGAAGGGGCTGGACACCAGAGACATAATCGAGGGCGTCGGGCTTGACCCGCGCATCGGCACGCACTACAACAACCCGAGCTTCGGCTACGGCGGTTACTGCCTGCCCAAGGACACCAAGCAGCTGCTCGCCAACTTCAACGACGTGCCGGAGAACCTCATCCACGCCATCGTGGAGAGCAACCGCACGCGAAAGGACTACATAGCGGACCGAGTGCTGCAGAAGGCCGGATATTATACCGCATCGAGCGCCTATGACTCGGCCTCCGAGAAGGAGGTAGTCGTGGGCGTTTATCGTCTTACGATGAAGGCGGGCTCCGACAACTTCCGCCAATCGGCCATCCAGGGTATCATGAAGCGTATCAAGGCCAAGGGCGCCACGGTCATTGTTTACGAGCCCACGCTCGAGGACGGCAGCACCTTCTTCGGCAGCCGTGTGGTCAACGACCTCTCCGCCTTCAAGGCCCAGAGCGACGCCATAATCGCCAACCGCTACGACGCCTCCCTGGACGACGTGGCCGAGAAAGTTTATACCAGAGACATCTTCAAACGAGACTAGCAGATGAAAGGAATTGTGCTCGCCGGCGGCTCCGGCACCCGTCTCTACCCCATAACCAAGGGCGTCAGCAAGCAGCTGCTGCCCATCTACGACAAGCCGATGGTGTATTATCCCGTCAGCGTGCTCATGCTCGCCGGCATCAGGGACATCCTCATCATCAGCACGCCGCAGGACCTGCCGGGCTTCCGCAGGCTGCTGGGAGACGGCTCCGACTACGGGGTGCGCTTCGAGTACGCCGAGCAGCCCAGCCCGGACGGACTCGCGCAGGCCTTCATCATCGGCGAGAAGTTCATCGGCGACGATTGCGCCTGCCTGGTGCTGGGAGACAACATCTTCCACGGCGCCGGCTTCATCAAGCTCCTGCAGGAGGCGGTTCGCACGGCGGAAGAGGAGCATAAGGCCACCGTCTTCGGCTACTGGGTCAGCGACCCCGAGCGCTACGGCGTGGCCGAGTTCGACCGCGACGGCAACTGCCTCAGCATCGAGGAGAAGCCCGCAAAGCCCAAGAGCAACTATGCCGTCGTGGGCCTCTATTTCTACCCCAACAAGGTGGTGGACGTGGCCAAGCACATCAAGCCGAGTGCCCGCGGCGAGCTGGAAATCACCACCGTGAACCAGGAGTTCCTGCGTGCCGGCGAACTGAAGGTGCAGACGCTCGGTCGCGGCTTCGCGTGGCTGGACACCGGCACCCACGACTCCCTCGCGGAGGCGTCCATATACATCGAGACCATCGAGAAGCGGCAGGGCCTCAAGGTGGCGTGCCTGGAGGGCATAGCGCTCGCGAAGGGCTGGATCACACCCGCCCGCGTGCGTGAGATTGCCGCCCCCATGGCCAAGAACCAGTACGGCCAGTACCTCCTCAAGATGGCCGACGAAATAGAGAAGAACGGTCCGTTCGACATAGAATGATTAACGTTATCCAGACTGCCATCCCCGGCGCAGTCATAATCGAACCGCGCGTGTTCGGAGACGCCCGCGGCTACTTTTTCGAAAGCTGGAGCGAGCGCGACTTCGACGCCGCCGTGCGACCGGTGCGTTGGGTGCAGGACAACGAGAGCAAGAGCTCCTACGGCGTGCTCCGCGGCCTGCATTTCCAGACGGGGCGCCACTCGCAGAGCAAACTCGTGCGTGTGGTTAGCGGGCGCGTGCTTGACGTGGCGGTGGACATCCGCAGAGGGTCTCCCTGGTTCGGGCAGCACGTGGCGTGCGAGCTGAGCGGCGAGAACCGGCGGCAGTTCTTCATCCCCCGCGGGTTCGCCCACGGCTTCGCGGTGCTTAGCCCGGAGGCGGTCTTCCAGTACAAGTGCGACAGCCTTTACGCTCCTGAGGCCGAGGGCGCGATTGCCTGGAACGACCCTGCGCTCGGCATCGACTGGGGCCTGCCGGAGGCCGACGTGCTGCTGTCGGAGAAGGACAAGCACCACCCGTTGCTGGCGGACGCTCCGGAGCTTTTTGACTTTTCGATTGACTATTACGCCGAATGAAGATACTTGTAACAGGTGCCAACGGGCAGCTCGGAATGAGCCTGCGACCGCTGCTCCCCGGAGCGGTGTTCACCGACGTGGTGGACGTTCCCGGCGTGCAGACCGCGCACCTGGACATCACCGATGCCGCCGCAGTGCGGACTATGGTGGCCGCGGAAGGGGTGGACGTTATAGTGAACTGTGCCGCCTATACCAACGTGGACGCGGCGGAGGACAACCCCGGGCTGGCGGAACTGCTGAACGCTACGGCGGTGGGCATACTGGCGGAGGCGATGAAGGATGCCGGCGGCTTGCTGGTGCACATCTCCACCGACTACGTGTTCGGTGGCGACCCGTACAACACCCCGTGCACGGAGGAGCGCAAAGGCACGCCTACGGGCGCGTACGGGCTGAGCAAGCTCCACGGCGAGCAGGCGATTCTCGCTTCCGGCGTGCGGTACGTGATTATCCGCACCGGCTGGCTCTACAGCGAGTACGGCAAGAACTTCGTGAAGACCATGCTTCGCTTGACCGCAGAGCGGCCGCAGGTGAGTGTGGTGTTCGACCAGGTGGGGACGCCTACGTATGCCGGAGACCTGGCATCTGCGATCGTTCGCGTTCTGGAGACACCCGTCGAGGGAATCTTCAACTTCAGCAACGAGGGCGTCTGCAGCTGGTACGACTTTGCGAAGATGATTGCTGAGTACGCTGGGCATTCCGGGTGCGATATACGTCCTTGCCATTCTGATGAATTTCCTTCCAAGGTGCACCGCCCGTCATACTCCGTGCTGGACAAGACCAAGATAAAGAATACCTTCGGACTGCAGATCCCATACTGGACCGAGTCCCTCAAAAAATGCATACAGAACCTTAACGCATGAAACGTACAATCATCATAACCGGCGGTGCCGGATTCATTGGCTCGCACGTGGTGCGGCTCTTTGTGAACAAGTACCCTGAGTACAAGATCATTAACCTGGACAAGCTGACGTACGCCGGCAACCTGGCCAACCTCAAGGACATCGAAGACAAGCCCAACTACCGCTTCGTGAAGATGGACATTTGCGACTTCGACGGTGTGCTGAAGCTGATGCAGGAGGAGAAGGTGGACGGCATCATCCACCTGGCCGCCGAGTCCCACGTGGACCGCAGCATCAAGGATCCGTTCACTTTTGCCCAGACCAACGTGATGGGTACGCTGAGTCTCCTGCAGGCCGCCAAAGCTTGCTGGGAACCCAATGGTTGGGTCTGTCATTCTGAGCGAAGCGAAGAATCTATCCCTTGCAGGTTCTACCACATCTCTACGGATGAGGTGTACGGAGCCCTGCAGATGACTCACCCCGAGGGTATCGAGCCGCCGTTTACGACTAAGGCTTCGAGCGGAGAGCACCATCTGGCCTACGGCGAGAAGTTCTTCACCGAGGACCTTAAGTACCAGCCGCATTCACCGTATTCGGCGGCAAAGGCTTCGTCGGACCATTTCGTCCGTGCGTTCCACGACACCTACGGCATGCCGACGGTGGTCACCAACTGCAGCAACAATTATGGCCCTTATCAGTTCCCGGAGAAGCTTATCCCGCTCTTTATCAACAACATCAGGCATCGCAAGCCGCTGCCGGTGTACGGAAAGGGTGAGAACGTCCGCGACTGGCTGTATGTGGAGGATCACGCCAGGGCGATAGATCTGATATTCCACGAAGGCAAGGTGGGGGACACCTACAACATCGGCGGGTTCAACGAGTGGAAGAACATCGACATCATCAAGGTGCTCATCAACACGGTGGACCGTCTGCTGGGCCGCAAGCCCGGTGAGGACATGGATCTCATCACCTATGTGACCGACCGTGCGGGGCACGACCTCCGCTATGCGATAGACTCCTCAAAGCTGCAGCGTGAGCTCGGTTGGGAGCCGTCGCTGCAGTTCGAGGAGGGCATCGAGAAGACCGTCCGCTGGTACCTGGACAACCAGGAGTGGATGGACAACGTCACCTCGGGCGACTACCAGAAGTACTACGACGACATGTACGCAGGACGCTAGAGGTCTACGGTGATGTAGGGGATCCAGTCTTTCTCCACGCGAAAGCCGGCAGACGAGGCCGCAGCGCTGAAGACTGGCCCGCTGAGCAGGGTGATGCGGTTGCGCTTGAAGGGCACGTTGCTGACGGATTTGGTAAACAGGACGTTGTCGTCCTCATCGAGAGCTTCGATGGTTACGTCGATTTCCTGCTCGTCCGCAGAGAGAAAGAGGAAGCTTCCAATGTCGATCGGGGCACCCACGGCGCTGCTTGGCGTCATAATGTTGGAGAAGCCGCTGTTGGACGTGGCGAGTCCGGTCGAAGGGTTGAAGCCCTGACCTCCCGCAGAGAAGCTCGCGCGGATTCTGGTTATACCGGACGACCTTCCGTCGGTGGACCTGATGGCAAGTTTGGAGGTGATGCGACCGAGGGTTTCGGTAAGATCCAAAGGAGCGGTGCTGCTCACGGAGACCTCCTGGACCGCAGTGAACGTGTCGCGGATCTGGTCTGAGTACGATGCCGATGTGGCGCTTGAAAGATTGATTTCAGATGTGCTGCCGTAGCCGACAGCTACCATAGTATAGGAGCCGATGGGGATGGAGCAGGTGAATTCGCCGAAGGTGGTGTAAGTGGATGTGTCTTCACGCAATTGTGTGGCTTTGTACTGCTCGTAGCCGTCGACCCCGTAAAAGGCGAGAGTGATGGCTTTGATGCCTGAATAATCGGATACGTCCTGTACGGCCTTGGTGCCGGGGAAGTTTTCCTGCGAGACCTCAAGGTCATTTATACGTACGGTGACGGGAGCCAGACAGAGATTTCGTTTCTCTTTGACGCTGCAGCTTGCGGCAACCAGCCCCAGAGCTGCGAGAATAGGAATAATTTGAAAGCGTTTCATAGCAATCGGTTTGTTGCAAAGCTAAACGGAAGATTTTGGATTTCAATGGAACTTTAAAAATCGTATAGCAGATTTTTACGATTTTTTCTGTTTTTGCTGATTTTTATAGAAAATGAAGATACTTGTGACCGGAAGTGCCGGGTTTATCGGTGCCGCACTCGTTGAGAGATTGCTGGACGACCCTGTCATCCTGAGGCGCGATAGCGACGAAGGATCTGAGCCGTTAAGCATCGTGGGGGTCGACAATCTGAACGATTATTACGATCCGGCGCTGAAGGAGTATCGGCTGAGGAAGATAGAAGAGAAATATGCCGCTTGTCATTCTGAGCGAAGCGAAGAATCTGTCGAGTACCAGTTCATCAAGGGCGACATTGCCGACCGTGAGTTTATAGAGGCGCTCTTCGCTGAGCACAAGTTCGATATCGTGGTGAACCTGGCCGCCCAGGCGGGAGTGAGGTATTCGATAGAGAACCCTGATGTGTACGTTGAGAGCAACGTGCTTGGGTTCTACAACATCCTCGAGGCGTGCAGGAGATCCTTCGTCGCTGCCGCTCCTCAGGATGACAGGAAGGGCCATGATGATAGCTGTCATCCTGAACGCAGTGAAGGATCTACATACCGCGGTGTCCAGCACCTCATCTACGCCAGCAGCAGCTCTGTCTATGGCAGCAACAAGAAGGTGCCGTTCAGCGTGGAGGACAAGGTGGACGATCCGGTGTCGCTCTACGCGGCCACGAAGAAGAGTAACGAGCTGTTCGCATCGTGCTATAGCAGGCTCTACGGCATCCCGTGCACCGGCCTTCGGTTCTTCACAGTGTACGGCCCCGCCGGCCGGCCCGACATGGCCTACTTCGGCTTTACCGACAGACTGGTCCGTGGCCAGAAGATCCAGATCTTCAACTACGGGGCTTGCGAGCGCGACTTCACTTACATCGATGATATCATCGAAGGGATTGTGCGGGTGATGGGGCGCGCGCCTGCCGGTCACGCCCTCTACAACATCGGAGGCGGGCAGCCCGTCAAGCTGCTGGACTTCGTGCAGACGCTCCAGGAAGAGCTCGTCCGCGCCGGCGTGCTGCCGCAGGACTACGACTTCGATGCCCACAAGGAGCTCGTCCCTATGCAGCCGGGCGACGTGCCGGTCACCTACGCGGACGCGAGCGCCCTCGAGCGCGACTTCGGCTTTACGCCCCAGGTCCCGCTCCGCGAAGGCCTCCGCCAGTTCGCCGAATGGTACAAAGAGTATTACGGATTATGATAGAATTCAAGATAGCGAATCACGGGGCCGAGCTGCAATCCCTGCAGTGCAACGGACGCGAATATCTTTGGCACGGAGATCCCAAGTATTGGGGCCGACGTTCTCCCATCCTTTTCCCGATGGTGGGGAAGGTGTATGGGGGCGCGTTCCGCGTGGACGGGAAGGAGTACCTGATGGGGCAGCATGGGTTTGCGAGGGATTCGGAGTTTGTCTTCGATGGCGAGAGGTACGTGCTGGCGTGGTGCCCGCTGGAGAAGTATCCGTACAAGTTTGAGCTGTCGGTGAGGTACCGGGCGGAAGGCAAGCGCTTCTTTGCCGAGTGGGAGGTACTGAACACGGATTCCCGCGACATCCACTTCCAGCTGGGTGCACATCCGGCACTGATGCTGCCGGACTATCACGAGGAGGATCCGGTGCACGGCTACCTGCAGTGCTTTGACGCTGCCGGCAAGGTGGTAAAGCAACCGATGCTCAGCCACGGCCTTGATGGTGGCTACCTTACGGAGCTTGATGCCCCTGTGCCGATGCCGGTGGACGAAGACGGCCTGCTGCCCATCACCAGCGAAACTTTCGCCATCGACACCTTTATGCTTGAGCACGGCTCGGTCAAGAGCGTGACGCTGCTGGACAAGAACAAGGAGCCCTATCTCTCCGTCGGCAGCGACCAGACTGAGGCCTACGGCATCTGGGCCCCGCACAAGCCCGGCTGTCCCTTCGTCTGCCTGGAGCCTTGGTGCGGCATCACGGACCTGGTGGGCTTCAACGGGGAGCTCTCCGAGCGATACTTAGACCATAGCCTGAAGCCCGGTGAGAAGTTTGAATTCACGTACTGGATAGAGATTTATTAAGGATTATTTGGAAATAAGGAATCTCGACAGTATCTTTGCGATACTTCCCCGAGATTGCGGTGACGCAGCACTGCTGCCACGAACCAAGCTAGACGCAACAATCTCTGGGATTTTTTCTGTTAAGAAGGTCTCGTGAAGATACAACCTCTTTTCCTTCAGGTTGTAAATAACGACTACTACGCAAATAAATGAGTCGTCTCCGATCATGATAGGAGCAGCAATCATCCCGGTCATTTGCTTTTTACCACCGGTTTCGTAGTAATCGAGAGGAAGAATAACAAAGCCTTTTTCAAGGACATCCTTAATAGCGGCGAAAGAAGCGGCCTTGATTCGGCCTACACCGTGTGACTTGTCGGACTGAATGCCTTTCTTATCAAGAAGAACGGGACCGAAAGGAGACTGAGCAACGCCGCCTTGAGAAACGAAGAAATTAAGCACTTGCTGTGCGAAAGTGAGCCCTTCCACCGGAAGGAACTCAGTGCCGGTCAAAAACGCGACCGGTCTGTTGAGAACTGAAGTTTTCATAGTCGTTCATATTTGAGTGCAAGGTAAGAAAGAAACTAAAATAAATCAAACATCATATGACAACCTTCCAAAACAACGGCCGCTTGAGGATGGCCGAGGTGCGAAGGAGGAAGACAATAAGTCAATAACCGAGTGAATAAACTTCGGCAAGCTCAGTTGCCATAATCCCTCAATCCGAGACATAAATCTGGCAGTCACGACTGCCAAAATAATGAGTGATTAATTGTGGCACCGCTCGGCTCTGCCGCTTGCTACCGAAGAGACGCAAGAAGTTGCGCCACAAATAGAAATAGAAACAAATCTGGCAGACGCATCTGCCAACCGACGAACGAAGCAAGAGCAGAGGCCAAGCTTG
>JAGAAF010000047.1 GCA_017615435.1 Bacteroidales bacterium | reverse complement strand
GCTTCACCTTCCTCTATGGCAGCACGGAGAGCTGCTATCTTTTGCTCATCCTCCTCCAGCCTCCTGAGCCCGGCACGAATCACCTCACTGGCATTTGTATAGCGACCACCAAGAACACTCGCCTGGACAAACTCGTCAAAATGAGTTCCTAATGCAACAGTAGTTGTTTTCATTTCTATCAATATTTGTCACAAATATAAGAAATATTCTTATATGGTGTAACTATATATTCACTCCACAATATTGTGGACCACAAAAATGTGGACCAACTCGCATTGATAGATTTTTGGTCGCATTCTTCGCTCATTATTTGAACATACTGGTGATTCTATCAACCAATTGATAGACAAAACCTTCAATAGCCACCAGTTTCTAGCTCCCGCCCGAGGCACAAAAAGAGCAGCGTGACCCGCTGCTCTTATTTGCGCCTTGAGCGCTATTATTACGCTCCAAAGAGTCCCTGGACTAGAACAGATACGCCATGCCAAGACGGAAGTTAGGGCCGTCCTTGGCGTTGATTTCCTTGACGCTGCCGTAGCGGTCCCACATACCAAAGTCTACCGAGCCCCTCAGGCGGAGGTGCAGGGACTTGAGAAGGATGTCCGCTCCGACTGTAAGGTAGGCATACTGGCGCTGATAGTGAGTGTCTTCATCGTAGTTATCCAAGACCTCTTCCTGATTGGTGATAGGATTGGTCCAAGTGGTCTTCGAACTCAAACCCCAGGCATAGCCGGGGCCGAAGAACGGCTGCAGCCAGAGGGTTTCCGAGGCTTTGAGGGGGACGTTGATGGCCGTCGCAAAGCCTATATAATTCTCTCTCGCGACGGCATCGGAAGAACCTGCGTCGTCAGACAGGGCCCAATGATCAAAGAAGATGTCCATCGTATATCCGAGCCCACCAAGTCCAAGGTCGCTGTTAAAACCAAGATTGATGTAGAAGCCGGGGCCTGACGAAGTGGAGTTGGTGGTTGTGCCCATCATGGTTGTGGAGCCTTTCTGCTGAGCCGTAATAATACCGGCTCCCACGCTGAAGCCTACGTTAGAGTCGCTTTGCGACTCGGTTTGTGCAAAAACTGAAATGCCCGTGGCAAGGGCAATCACTAATACCAGTAGTTTTTTCATAATATTAACGGAAACTATAACGGATGGCGAACTGGACGTCTGTGTGTGAGACGTGGCAGCCGTCTACTTTATATGCATCTGCCTGAATGTCGTCAAGGCCAAACCCGACTCGGATACCCGCCGAGACCTTCTTCAAGGTGAAGCCCCAGCCTATGTCAAGCGCGAAATGGCTCTTTTTGATGTGATCGGTATCGTCTGAATCAGCGACAGTCTTTGTATCCACACTGTTTACGGTAGTTATCGTTTCGGTGTGAGTATTCACCCTGCCGACCAGAAATCCCAACTGGGGTCCCGCCTCGACATACAATGCGTCGCGCACGAAAGTATATTTTGCGAGAACAGGGATATGAATATACGAAATAGGGAACTTCGTTTTTGTGTCGGTAAAGACGTGGACGGGCATCACACCGGTATCCACGATTTCCACACGCTTGACGCGGTCGTTGATGCCGGTCCTTTCGTAATTCACCTCAGCGCTCAGGAGGAGATGCTGCATAACAGGGAGTTCGGCAAACGCTCCGACCGTGAACTGACCTCCCGTCATAGTGGATTCCAGATTCTTATTCGCCTCGTCATCGTAGGAAGTATCCACCGATCCTATTCCCACACCCGCTCGAACGCCGTATTTCAACGCTCCGAAATCAAGTTGGGCAAACGCGGGAGCCGCGGCAAGCAGCGCCGCCAAAACAAATAAAAACCGTTTCATATTACTTCCTTGAACTATAGGTGAACGATCCGGAATAACTCCATCCGGGACTGTAAGCCCCCTTATCATCGGCGCAAAGTCCTTGGAACGCTATCATATACATACCCATCACCTTGGCGACAGACAATGATCCGCTTTCGAACTGATAGTTCACCCCGGGAGCGACCGCATAGTTGTTCTTGTCGAAGAAGTTGTGGCCATTACCCGCTTTCCAGCAGACATAGACCTTAGGGTCTGAACCGTTGATATCGATGGCATTGTCCGGGTTGGCAAAGGCCATCGCGTCGTCCTTGACCAGGGCTTCCCAGATGTGAATCTCCAGATGCGGAAGTCGCAGACCGTCGTTCCAGGAAGTCGCCTTGCCCTCACACAGGAGGAAATAGAGAGTTTGAGCGCTCTTATACATAAAGGCAGAGCCCTCGTTGTGAGAACCCGTATCAGTAATGGAGATTACCGTGGCGGGAGAACCGACCAAAGCTGATGATTCACTTGTGCCGGAATCATCTCCTCCCTTCTTACAGGAAGGCAACAGCGCCGCCACAATTGTCAAAGCAATAAATATTCTTTTCATGAGTTCTATTTTTTGCTAAGATAAGCACTTCCTCCTGAAATACAAGCAATTAATATTTAGACTATATCCAGCAGTTCAACCAAGAAAATCAGGACGCTGTTTCCCGGAATCACGCCCTCGATTCCGGACTCGCCATAACCGAGTGCAGGAGGGATAGTGAACTCGTACTTGGCTCCGACTTTCATTAATTGCAGGCCTTCAGTCCAACCGGGGATGACCTGGTCGAGGCCAAAGACGGCGGGCTCGCCCCTTTGGTAGGAAGAGTCGAAAATTTGTCCGTTGCAGAGTTTCCCTTCGTAGTGACATTTAACTCTGCTGCGCCCCGTGGGATTTGCGCCTGTTCCTTCACTGATAACCCTATACTGAAGACCGGAAGCCGTCACCTGAACACCTTCCCTGGCCGCATTCTCCTTCAGATAGTTATCGGCGGCTTTCTTCGCCTCGCCATTCTTTTCGCGGCTCAACTTGTCAAAGTACTCGTTAATGATCCTATTTGCCTCTTCCGCGCTAATCTCAGGCGTCCTGTTAGTGAGAACCGCCTTCAATCCCGCCATAAGACTGTCGAAATCTATCTTATCAACTCCAGACCTGGCCAGACTGTGGCCCAGACTCATTCCTAATGCGTAACTTAATTTATCCATAGAAAGTGTAAATATCCACACAAATCTACAAACTTTTCTTAGACCATCCCGCGTCTATGCGGCGCTTTTGTTTTGTGGAGGAATAGAGATATCTTTGCCTATATGATAGCTGAAACAAAGACTAGGCTGGCGGAACTGGACCTCGTGAAAGGGGTCGCGATAATCGCGATGATCATTTGCCATACGGTCAGCTATATGGGCGCGGTTCCGGGCCATACGGGATATGTGGTCGCAGAGGAGATACTCGGCGGGCCGATGGCTGCCCCGATGTTTATGATCTGTATGGGGATTGCCATCAACTTTTCCCGAAGGAGCACCCCGCAAGCGCTGGTGAGGCGCGGAGTCCGGCTATTCGTGCTGGCATATCTGTTGAACGTCCTCAGAGCCGGACTGCCTATCGGGATAGGTTTCGCGCTGGGCTTGGGAGATACGGTCGCCGATAATCTGGTGATGGCCTTCTTGATCGTGGATATCCTTCAGTTCGCCGGACTGGCGCTGTTATTCATAGGCCTATGCCTGAGGCTGAAGATGAAGGGTTGGCTGATGCTCGCCATAGCCGTGATCTGCTCCATCGGCGGAACGCTTTGCCAGGGTTTCGACTGCGGAAGCGATGCGCTGAACGCGCTGCTCGGGCTTTTCATCGGAGCAGGCCCCGGCGACATAGAGAGTTGTTATTCGTGCTTCCCGTTCGCGCATTGGATTATCTACCCGGTGTTGGGGTTGCTCGCCGGCCGCTATCTCACCAAGTGCGCCGATAAGGAGCGTCTCTACAGGCGCGTGCTGGTCGTGACTCTACCGATTACCCTTTTCTATTGCTGGCTCATCGCGAAGAAGGGCTTCACTCCCCTGTCCGGAGGCCTCTATTATTGGCATAATCTTGCGGACGGGTTCTTCTTTATCTGTCTTGACCTAATGTTAATCTCAATTGCCTGGCAACTATGCAAGATTCTTCCGCAATGGATCATGAGGCCGCTTGAGGGACTCAGCAAAAAAATCACCGCAGTCTACTGTATCAGTTGGGTAATTATCTGCTGGATAGGGCTTCCTCTTTTTATGGGCCTGGAACTGAAGCCTCTCAATCCTTGGGTGGCTTACCTCCCGGCGCTTGCGATTGCCGCAATTTCTTACTGGTTCGCCCTAAAATGGAAAGGACGTCACTAAAGGACAGATTTATAACACTATCACCACAATACCCGCCACAAGGGCCGCAGGTATCCCAAGGACCATTCCGATCAGAGCGCCCTTGATGTGGAACCAGTAGTCGTGATAGGCGTCCGTCATATCCTCCGTTCCGGGAATGACGAAATGCTTGTCGTGACAGAACCAGATGCAATCCAGGATCAGTGCATCGAACCAGTTGACCACGACCCACAGGGCGTAGGCGGTCAGGGTGCCGCACCCGAATGTCGTGCAGCCGTTCACATACTTGACCAGTAACCCCAACAGGACTCCGAAGATCGCCATAGCCGTCAACTTCTTAACATAAAACGCCACTCCACCCGGCTTATTGCTAGCATCCACCAGTCCCAACTCATCACATCGCCGGATAATCGCAGGAGGATAGTTGAAGATACTCTTAATCGGGTTCCTGGACATCAGGAACACGAACAGCGTAAAGATCGCGCAGGCAATCAGTGATTCAATAAGAAAGGTCATCCTTCGATATAATCCGATTTATCAAATACAAATATACTACTTTTTCTCGGTCGCTATTGGTCACTTATTCTTGTGGTTGTACTAGGCATTTGTATGTTGTCGTTTTCAAGCCTTTACCAAGTCTTTATTTTCTTGCGGTCCTCGTATGTGTAGGTTTCAGATAGATTAATCATAATGCTCCTTTTTACTACTTTATAGTGTTGCAACGATTTCCTCGAATTGCAGGATTCGGTCTGCGTTCGATTCATTGAAAAGCAGATGCACAAAGTCGCGTTTCTTCTGATTCAAATCAACATCTCCCAACAGCTTCGTGAGGGCAAGCTTCAACTCTTCCACGGAAGAGATGCCGGCTCTTGCACGGAGGAAATCCATATTGGGCTTTGTCTTGGAGAGCAGGAAGATGGCATCGTAGAAGTCACGTCCCTTCTGGCGGGCAAGGATAGCGGCGAACTTCATTGCGCACAGCACATCGACAGGAGGCACCTGGACGCAGAAGAAGAAGCCCATTTTGTTGATGTTGGCCACAACGGGCCGATACGTCACGCCCTGGTCCTGCGCCTCAATCTTCACCAACAGCCGTTCGTCACGATGGCCAGTCAACCCCAGATTGAATAGCATTTGCGGGAAATAAAGATTACGGCGGAATGCAGTCAGATGAGGATTGGGATTGTCACGCGTCTCCACCTCCACGTTGTTCTGCCGGAGGTATTGCACCACGCTATCCGTCATCGCCATAAAATCGGCCTCGCTCAAATCATTGCAGTCGAAGTCCAAGTCTTCGGAGAAGCGGTCGATGCCCTGAACCAGCCGGAGGTTGGTACCGCCTATGAACGTCAGCTTGCCAAAGTAAGGCGTAGTAGCCAGATGATCCAGGATCAGCAGCTGCAGATACTCCTTCAGCATATAGCGGTCGAACCGGCTCTCGCGGGCAATGGCGGTAGGGAAGAAACTACGTATGTATTCAATGTCAATCATAAGCCGTAAACCTTTAATAATCGGCGCGTCCTCTGCTCCAGCGCCTTGCTCCCAATACGGGTGAGGTAATCGGCAAAGCGTTCCCGGTTGAACTCATTCTGCATAAAGTCTTCATCCAGGCGGAGTTCCTCCATATCCTGCTCCGTCTTGTAGTACGGATTCAGGTAGAGCAGGTCAAGCAGCGCTTTTTCCGGGGTGGCGAACAGGATGCCCCGCCCGTTTGAGGTAATCTTTATCTCATAGCCGAAATAGAGTGGCGTCTTCACGTTCTGGTAATGGAAAGTGCCGAAATCGTTCTGGAACCGGGCCGTCTTGAGCGTGGTGACGCTGGTGATCTGCACCACCTCCTCCGGAATCATCCCATAGAACGACAGCGCGCTGTGCAAGCTGATGTAGGAAGGCGCATAGATGCGGTTAGCCACATAACGGGCAAAGTCCGGCTTTGAGGCACATTCGGGGAAGGCGTAGTACTGGTTGCGCAGCTTCAGCAGCCGACCCTTCCGACACCAACGCGTGAGGTTGTTACGGTCGAAGTCCTTCTCCCATAACAACACCTGGTTGACGTGGAAACACCCCATCGGATACATCAGTTCCCTGAATGTCAGATAATCCATCGTGCTAATTTGTTTCTAAAACTCTGCAAATATAGTGATTTTTGGAAATAAAATTATCCTAACTCCTCCCACCCTTTCTTCACATCAGAAAAAGCACCGCTGAGGGCGGTGCTTTTTGTGTGTCAAGTTGAACAAACGGATTATTCAGCAGGAAGGACAACCTCGAGGAGGTGGCCCCAACCGTTGCCGCCGTCACCCTTGGCAGTGTTCGGCATATTGGAGAGTTCGGCCCAAGAGCCGCCGCCGGTGGAATAGAAGCGGATACCGGTCTGGAGGGTGTCACGGAGAGGCATAGGGACCTCGCTGGTGGCGATAGCGGCGTTGAAGAGTTCGCGGACCAGCATAATTTCATACTCACTGCCGGCGCCCTTTCCCATCACGGGATTGCCCTCGAATGCTACCCAGTCGCCTATCCTCTGGTGGATATTGCCGACATAATCGGTGAAAGCGCCTTCGGCTGCAAGCGCTCCTTCGACGATGAAGTCGTAGGGATCCAGGAAGTAGTTCTTGTAGCCGGTGGTAAACTCGTTGTCGGTATTGATGCAAAGACGGATGGGAAGTTCCTCTGCTTCATTCTCAAGAAGCTCATTGAGCGTATCCTCCTTGAACTTGATGTAGTAGAAAACAAATTCAGAGGTAGGATAGACACGAATTTGCTCGACTGCCGGCCAGGGAGAATCCGGATCGTTCTGAGCAACCGCGTATGAGCCCCTCTCAAGAAGAGCCCAGTCAGCGAATTCGCCGTCGATGGTGATAGCGACCTTGTTTACTTCTTCCTCTTCTTCCTCATCGTCTCCTTTCGGAGGATTATCTTCATTGCAGCAAACCGCTGCGGCGAGTGTGGCGAAAATCGCCATTAAAGTGAAAAGCTTTTTCATTGCGCTATGTTTTGAATGTTCAAATTTAATCATTTTTCGAAATTCCTCGATGCGAACGGGAGCGAGAGCCTCAACGCGGTGTGCCAGTATTCCCAGCTGTGCCAGCCGTCGCGGACGCGGAGCTCGGCGGGAACGCGCTTATCACGCATAGTCTGATACATCTTTAGGGACAGGTCCAGGATGAAATCGTCGTCGCCGCAGTCGAAGAACCACTTGACCGTGCGCAGACGCTCGAGCGTCCCCGCGTCCGCGTTCGCGACGAAGTCGATGGCGGAGTGGTCGTGGACAGACTTGGTGACTATGTAAAGCTTGTCCTTGGGCATACGTGCGTCCGGTTCGTCAGCGTCCAGCCAGCCGCTCATACTGTAGCAGCTCGAGAAGAGGTCCGGGTGGCGCTGGGCATAGACGGTGCTGCCGCCTCCGCCCATCGACAGGCCCATAATCGCTCGGTGCTGCTTGTCGCCGACGATCTTCCACTCGCGCTCGACCGTGGGCAGAAACTCGCCGAAGAAGAAGTCTTCGTAGGCGTGGCCGGGCATATTGAAATAGCCGTTCCAGTTGTTGTGCACGTCAGGGTCGCCCGCATCCGGCATCACGATCACGACAGGCACAAGCTCGCCGCTGCCGATGAGCTCGTCCACGATGTCCTTCATATGCCCGACGGTAGCCCAGTCCACGTGCGTGCCGTAGAGACCGTGCAGAAGGTAGATGACCGGATAGCGCTCGGCCGATGCGGAATCGTAGCCCGCGGGGAGATAGAGGTTGTACGCGACCTCCTCGCCGAGGATGGTGCTGGTGACGCTATGGGTGGTGATGGTGCTCTGCCTGAGCGGCTGGGCCTGCGCCATCAGGGTGACGGCGAGCAGGAGTGCTATGCTGATTATGCGTTTCATATTCTACAAGCCCCAGTCGGAGGGGGTACATTGGTTCTTTACTGCGGCGGGGGCGCCCGGGAAGAAGGTCAGGCCGGTGATCGCTTCTATGTCGGCCACGCTCATCGCGTAGTCCTTAAGATCCTCGGACGATCCGCTCGGGATTACCGCATCCATCCAGAAGCCGATGCACTTCAGTTCGGAAGCGCTGCAGTTCTGGATGGCCTTGCCGGTGTTGCCGCTGCGGGTGCGGAGAAGCAGTTTATACTGATGAGTAGGGACCACGCAAGGCTTGGAGTGGCTGCTGTGGTTATTCCAGCTGCAGGCGTCGTATTCGACATTGGCGTCGGTGGCGTAGTGGCATCCGGCCACCACGTAGAGGGTGTCGGAGCAGACCTCGGAGCCGTACTGCCAGTGAAGGTCTTCGGTCTTGCTCCATATCTCGCTGAAGATGCCGGAGTAGGCGTTCGACTGCGGAGCGATGTTGATCGGATAGAAGGTCTGGAGGTTGATTTCCTTGCCCGCGCCGGAACGGCTGGAGGACATACACAGATGGCCTTTGGTCCACATTCCGCCGTTAAGCATCGAACACGTCGCTGACCAGTACTGGTAGCCGTCGCCTTCGATATCCCATATGATGGACTGCTTGTCCAGAGGCAGGTCGGGATACATCATCCACGGGTCGTTGCCGTTTTCGTCCTTCGAGCGGCCGGAGCCTTCGGCATAGATGGCGTGCATAGGGAAGGCCACCCAGATGGGGTTGTGGCGGCGGGTGTCATAGCAGAAGGAGAAGTTGCGGACGGCCTTATTGGTCCTTACCGTGTGAGTATAGAGCGTGTTGTAGTAGTAATCGGAGTTCGCCACGCTTGCCGGGCACTCGATGTAGCCATTGATCTGGCCGGAAGGGGTTCCGGGATCCTCGCCGGGAGTAGATGCCTCCCCTGCCGACTCGATGAGAATATCGTCAAGGTTCGCGCCGTATTTATACGTGTCTTTCGGGCCTATAAGCGTGAACTTCAACGAAAGGGTCTTCGATCCCTCCGGAATGGAGAAGCTGCCGCTTACCCTTTCCCATTTGTCATACGCCAGGGTGAATTCGTAGGCAATGGCGTGCCAGGTGGTACCGTCCACGCTCCACTCGAAGGTCATTACATCCGTACTCTGCTCGGCGCCGAAACTGAACTTGAAGTCTTTGTACCCGCAGGTGCCGATACCGTTTACGGTCCAGTAGCCCATATTGCCGCTGTTTGCCTGAATGAGGCGGCCGTAGCACTGGCCGGAGGCTCCTTCGTACTTGCCCGCGCTGCCATAATTGTCGTTACGGATACTTGAATTCCACGTGTCGTAAGTCACGTGCTCGACATCCTCGCCGGAGTAATTATACCAGTCGGAATTCGACATATAACCGGTGTAGGAGGTGTTGCCGTCGAAGTCCTCGGCGAAAATGACCACGGATTCGGGCTCAACAACGGGCGGGGTATCGGGGCCGGGAGGAGTGTCAGGGCCGGGAGGGGTCACGGTGCCCGTGGTGTCTATAGGGACATCTGTACCGGTAGTGTCTATGGGGACGTTAGTGCCGGTGGTGTCCACCTGCTCCCCCGTTCCGGGATCAAGGGGATTCTGAATGCCGAATTCTTCGCAGGCCCAGAATGGAATCAGGACCGCCAGGGCCAGTATTAAAAATTTCTTCATAATGCTAGTAAGTAATAACGGCAACATTTTCCAGCACTCCGTTCGCAGTCTGGACGATGTGTGAAATGCGGCCGTCGAGGTCGGTTTCGTAAGTAATCGAGATATGGTCTATTGAGACATCCTCAACCCAGGGGTCGCTCGTCACCCGGGTGTAGCCCGCCACCAGGGATGCAGGTCTGGGACCAGCGAAGCCCTGCCAATAGAATGAGTTCATTCCCATTATGAGCGCAACGGGATCGGGTCCCTTGAAAGGATTGGGCGTCTCGAGATATTCTATATCCTTGATTTCAATGAACACTCCGGGGTCGGAGCCCTCGTATTTGACGAGAAGGCCGTCTTCGCCCCAGGTAAACATACTGATATCCATTCCGTCGGAAGTGAAATCGGTGAACACGGCTTTTGTCAAGCGGCCGGCGTCGTAAGTGGCCACCCAGTTCTGCCCCAGGAAAACGATACCGTACTCATCCTCCTCAGTGTCTTCCGGAAGTGTGTACGAAAGCATATGGGTGAAGTCGTCCTGGAAGGCAACGGAGGCGGTACGGGATTTTCTCCACCCCTTCGCTTCGCTCACAGCCTTAAGTTCTTCTGCATCGTAGGCATAACTCCACGACATAAGATGCTTCTCCTTGTCAGCGACCTCCTTTTTCTCCACCAGCTTCAGGCGGCCTTCTGAATCATAATTGCAGTTCCAGGATTCCTCGTAAGCCGACAAACTCGGGTATTCGAGAGATATCGACTTCACGGGCGGATACTCTGTGCTCTGTTTGCAACCTGCCAGACAGAGGCAAGCGGCAACAATAAGGAGGGCGTGGTTAGTTTTCATATAGCAGTGTTTTTAATTGTCGTCGCAGGGTTTCGGCATTCTCGAACCTGATGGCATTGATGCCAAAGGCGATGGCGCCGTCCACATTGGGCTGGTTGTCGTCGATGAAAATGCTCTCTGCCGGATTCAACCCGAAGCGGTCCACAAGCAGTTGGAAGAATTCTGGAGCCGGCTTGAGCATATGTTCCTCGCCAGAGACGAGCATACCGTCCAGCAGGTCGAACACGGGAAAACGGTGGCGCACCAGGCAGAACGTTTCCGCCGACCAGTTGGTGAGGCCATAGAGGCGGTAACCGCGGGCTTTCAGCTCGCGCAGCAGGTCCTCCATACCGGGAATCTGATCGCCTATCATCTCGATCCAACGGTCGTAGTAAAGCTGGATTTCGTGCGCCCATTCCGGATGAATTGCTGAGAGTTCGGCTATTCCCTGAGCGAACGGTTTGCCCGCGTCCATTTCCGCGTTCCACTCGCTCGTGCAGATGTTCGCGATGAACCAGTCCGCCTTCTGCCGGCTGCCGAAATACCCGTCCAGCATCCTATGCGGGTCCCAGTCTACCAGAACCCCTCCGAAATCGAATATGATGGTGCTTATCATTGGTCGAGGAATGCTGCGAAGGCGACGGGATCGAGATTATAGCCGCGAGGACCGGCGAGGGTGCGGCCTTCGGCGTCAAGTATGAAGTAGTTCGGCTGGGAGTTCACGCCGAAGCGATCCAGCACGAGCCGGGCGTTCACGCGGCCGACGTCTTTCAGGACCTTGCCTGAAGGGGTGGTAACCCATTTGTCCTGCGGCAGACGAGTTTTATCGTCCACATATAGCGAAACGATGATGAAGTTGTCCCTGAGCCGCTGCAGCACTTCCGGATCGCTCCACACGCGGGCTTCCATTTCGCGGCAGTTCACGCAGCCGTGGCCGGTTATGTCCACGAAGACTTTCTTTCCGGATGCGGCCGCGGCGGCCAGGGCGTCGGGCAGGTTGTCGTAGCCGGTCAGCCCGTGCGGCAGCGCGACCACGTTACCGGTCACCGTGCCAGGCAGCACGACGCTCTCCCCCGCCGCGGGCGCGTACTTTCCGAGCCTGATGTGCTGTGTTTCCATCGGCGGAAGGTATCCGCTCAGGGCCTTCAGCGGCGCACCCCACATTCCGGGTATCATATACGCCACGAACGCAAAGTCAATGATAATCAGCGCGATACGGCCGACTGAAAACTTTTTTATGGGGGTGTCGTATTTAAATTTAATCAGCCCCAGGAGGTATAATCCCAGCAGGGTGAAGCAGATAATCCATATAGCGAGATAGATGTCCCTGTCCAGCAGGTGCCAGTGGTAGGTCTGGTCCGCCACGCTGAGGAACTTCAGGCCGAGCGCGATTTCGATGAAGCCGAGCGTGACCTTTACGCTGTTAAGCCAACCGCCGCTGCGCGGAAGTTTCGACAGCACGGACGGGAAGAACGCGAACAGCGTGAACGGCAAAGCGAAGGCTATGCTGAACGCGAGCATAGTGACCATAGGGGCCCAGAACTCGCCCTGCGTGCTCTTGATAAGGACCGTGCCCACGATCGGGCCGGTGCAGCTGAAGCTCACGAGCACGAGCGTGAGTGCGAGAAAGAACACGCCCAGCAGACCCTTACGTTCGCTACCCGCATCGGCCTTGTTCGTCCACGACGACGGCAGCACGATCTCGAAAGCTCCGAAGAACGAAGCGGCGAAGACCATAAACACGAGGAAGAAGATTATGTTCGGCAGCCAGTGCGTGCTGAGCCAGTTGAAGATGTCCGCCGTGACCGTGGATCCGCCCACAGCCCACGTCAGGCCTATGATTACGCTTATCGGCACGGTGTACAGCAGCACGATGAACAAGCCGTACATCGCCGCCTTGAAGCGCCCCTGCCTCGGGGAGCCGCTCTGCCTGAGGAAGAACGACACCGTCATCGGCACCATCGGGAACACGCACGGCGTCAGCAGCATCAGCAGGCCCCATATGATTGCCTCCAGCACCAGGGACCATAGAGATGTTTTTACTTCATCCCCGACCTGATCGGGGATCTTTTCCGCTTCGGGCAGCGCGACACTGAAGTCGTAGTCCTCCGGCGCTTCGCATTCGTCACCGTGGCACACGCTCCAGGTGACCGTGCCCTTCACGGCCGCACCTTTGGCATCGACGGCCTGCCGTAGCACGTATGTGCCCGTGACCACTTCCACGCCCTTGTAGTCCGCCGGCTCGTATTGCTCTACCGGCTCGCCCAGCGGGATCACGCCATCCGCCAGCTCCAGGCTTACGCCGACCGCTTTGTCCGCCATAGGATGGATATAATAGCCTTCGCTCACCTTTCCGGTGATGACCAGTTCGAGCTTATCATTGTCCGCACGTTCCACCTTCGCCTCCCACACCACGGCGGGAGCGAGCTGGAACAAAAGCGCTAGCAGAAAAGACAGCATCATAGTTCTTCAAATATAATTATCTTTGTGGAGAAACCACATCAGTTTATGAAGAAAATCCTATTCATTGCCGTCCTGGCGCTGCTCAGTTTCAACGCGTTTGCGCAGGAGCTGAAGTTCGCGGATCCGGAGGTGCTGCGCTGCGCGCTGAAGGCCGGAGACCGCAACGGCGACGGCGTACTGTCAAAGGTTGAAGCCGATTCGCTGACCGTGCTGAACCTCACCGTGTACCGTTCCCACATCTTCGAGGTCAAGACCTACGAAGACCTGCAGAAGTTTCCCAATCTGAAGAAGGTCTGGCTCGGGGAAAGCGATATTCAGGATGTGGACCTGTCCGCCAATTACAAACTGGAGTTCGTGGCGGTACAAAGCCCGCTTTTGAAGACGCTCGTGCTCGCGGTTGGCTGCTATCCGCAACTGGTCACGCCCAACTCGGAAGGCTCGCTGACCGTCAAGCGTGTTTATAACGATAACGATCCGAATTCTATTTGGTACCGATGAAAAAGATACTGATACTATTGATCGCCGGAGCTCTGGCGACGTTCTCTGTTTGTGTGTCATCACCGACCCGATCGGGTGTCTTTTGCGCGTCAGCCTATGCCCAGGACGACGACATCACCAAACTGTACGAACAATACCTGACCCCGCAGGAACAGGCTTTGCTCGACCGTTTCGAAGAAACCAAGCAGAAGTCCGAAGAGGCGCAGGCCGTGAAGCATAACAAAATGATGATCGCGCTGATTATCTCGATAATGGTCGGATTGATTCCGTTCGTATATCTTTTAGTCAAGTCCTTCAAGGAAAACACCTGGGAGAACAATGTCGGCGGCACGGTCTGGGGATTGGTAATCGCCTTGGCCGGAGGTGTGCTTCTGTTCGCCATAAACTACGGAATCTTCTGGTTCAGGATGAATCACGAAGGTCTGTTCAACGGTATCGTCACCTATGGTCTCGTTGCGGCGCTGATCATAGGCGTGATTTATCTTCTGAACAAGAAAGGTTAATTATGGAAGTCATTCAGAGTTTCACCATAGACCATACACATCTTAAGCCGGGCATTTATGTGAGCCGCCAGGACAAGGGCTTCACCACCTTCGACCTCCGCATCACCGAGCCGAACAAGGAACCCGCCGTCGCCCCAGCCGCAATGCACAGCCTGGAGCACTTGATGGCCACCTGGTTTCGCAACTCCGCTGCTAAGGACGATGTCGTCTATGTCGGGCCGATGGGCTGCCTCACAGGGATGTACATCGTTATGACCGGAACTTATTCGGTCGAAGATATGCGCCGCCTGACCTGCGAGTGCCTTCGCTGGATTCTCTCGCAGGACCACGTCCCAGCCACCGAACCCCAAACCTGCGGGAATTATATGTTGCACGACCTCCCGATGTGCAAATGGGAAGCCGCCCGCTATCTGGACCGTTTAGTTAACGACTTCCACTCCGAATACACCAAGTTACAGGTAGTTTTGTCGGACGGCAAAACCTTCGCCGACGCGTAATAAAAAAGGGAGAGACTAAGCTCTCCCCTGGGGCGTCAGGTCGGGTAGAAGTTCCTTGTTGGAACTATCGCTCAAACATTATTTGCGTATCCACACGCGGCGATAATGTGAGCGAACAATTACAACCTTGTTTCTGTAAAGGCGCACATGCGCCTT
>JAGAAF010000046.1 GCA_017615435.1 Bacteroidales bacterium | reverse complement strand
GGCTGCCTTTTTGTGGTCCCTGCAGGGCATGATCCTGCGACCCCCTGATTATGAGTCAGATGCTCTAACCAACTGAGCTAAGGGACCGGTTCCCGATCAGGTCGGGAATGACGTCAAGGGCGACGTCAGACCTTGATCTCAACCTCAACACCGGAAGGGAGCTCGAGCTTCATGAGGGCATCGACGGTCTTGCCGTTGCTGTCCTCGATGTCGAGCAGCCTGCGGTATGAATCGAGCTCGAACTGCTCGCGGCTCTTCTTGTTGACGAAGGTCGAGCGGTTCACTGTGAAGATCTTCTTGTTGGTAGGGAGCGGAATAGGACCGATAACCCTTGCACCAGTAGCCTTCACGGTCTCAACGATCTTGGACGCGGACTTGTCCACGAGCATATGGTCGAAAGACTTGAGTTTAATTCTGATTTTTTGGCTCATATTGCAAATTTAAATAATTATTCGTCAAACGAAGGCATTCTGTACCCACTTTTTTCTACAATATCTTTCGCCATAGGGGCCGGAACCGGCTCGTAGTGGTCGAAAGACATCGTGCTGGAAGCACGTCCGGAAGAGAGGGTGCGCAGCACCGTCACATATCCGAACTGCTCCGCAAGCGGCACGAACGCCTTGATGATCCTTGCACCGTAGCTTGTGCTGTCCATGCTCACAATCTGACCGCGGCGGCGGTTCAGGTCTCCCGTGATCTCGCCCATATATTCCTCGGGAGTAACTACTTCGAGGCTCATGATGGGTTCGAGGAGAACCGGAGCGCACTTGCGGCAGGCATTGCGGAACGCCTCGCGCGCTGCAAGTTCGAATGAAAGCTGGTCGGAGTCCACCGGATGGTAGGAACCGTCGAGCAGGGTAACCTTGAGGCTCTGCATCTGGTTGCCGGCGAGCACGCCGTTGACCATCGCGGCCTCGAAGCCCTTCTGCACCGCAGGAATGAATTCCTTCGGCACGTTTCCGCCCTTGACGACGCTCTCGAACTGAAGTCCGTTGACGCCTTCGTCGGCAGGCCCGACCTCGACAGAAATGTCTGCATACTTCCCGCGTCCGCCCGTCTGCTTCTTGAATACTTCGCGGATCTGGGTGGAACGGGTGATCGCTTCTTTGTAGTTGACCATGGGGGCACCCTGGTTGATGTCCACCCCGAACTCGCGGCGCAAACGGTCCACGATGATGTCGAGGTGAAGCTCACCCATGCCGCTGATGATCGTCTGCCCGGTTTCCGAGTCGGAACGCACGGTGAAGGTAGGATCCTCCTCCTGCAGTTTCCCGAGGGCGACCCCGAGTTTGTCGAGGTCCTGCTGGGTCTTGGGCTCGATCGCTATGCTGATCACGGGCTCAGGGAATTCCATGCTCTCAAGGGCCAGCTTGTGGCTTTCGTCACACACGGTATCACCCGTGCGGAGGTCCTTGAATCCGACCGCTGCGCAGATGTCTCCCGCCTCCACGAAATCGATGGGGTTCTGGTGGTTGGAGTGCATCTGGAACAGCCTGGACACGCGGTCCTTCTTGTCCGTGCGGGAATTCAGCACGTAGGACCCGGCGTCCAGATGGCCGGAGTAAACTCTGAGGTAGGCGAGGCGACCCACGAAAGGATCTGTCGCAATCTTGAACACAAGGGCGCAGAACGGACCCTGGGGCGTCGGATGAAGCTCCACGGGGGCTCCGGTGTGCGTGTTGGTTGCGGGCGTGGTGCCGATGTCCATCGGAGATGGGAGGTAGCGGACTACACAGTCGAGGAGGAACTGTATTCCCTTGTTCTTGTAGGAAGATCCGCAGGTCGCAGGGACGATCTTCATTTCGATCGTGCCCTTGCGGAGCGCCGCGATGATCTCTTCCTCGGTAAGGGAAGCAGGATCCTCGAAATACTTCTCCATCAGGGAATCGTCGCAGTCCACGGCGGCTTCCACGAGACGATCTCTCCAGATCTCGACCTCTTCCTGCATGTCTGCAGGTATCTCGCGCACATCGTAGTTTACCAGTTCTTCGCCGGTATTGTAGATGTACGCTTTGCGGGAGATGAGGTCAACAATACCGGCGAACGTTTCTTCTGCGCCGATAGGAAGGCAAACCGGCACGGCCGTAGCCCCCAGTTTGACCTTGATGTCGTCGACGCATCCGAGGAAGTCCGCACCCACGCGGTCCATCTTGTTCACATAGGCGATCTTCGGCACACCGTACTTATCGGCCTGGCGCCATACCGTCTCGCTCTGGGGCTGAACCTTGCCCACCGCGTCGAATGTCGCGATGGTGCCGTCCAGCACGCGCAGCGAGCGCTCCACCTCTACGGTGAAGTCCACGTGACCGGGAGTATCGATCAGGTTGATCTGAAAGACCTGGCCTGCATAGTGCCAGAATGCAGTTGTAGCAGCAGAGGTGATGGTAATTCCCCTCTCCTGCTCCTGCACCATCCAGTCCATAGTGGCGGCGCCGTCATGGACCTCCCCGATCTTGTGCGTCTTTCCCGTGTAGAACAGGATGCGCTCGGACGTGGTGGTCTTGCCGGCATCGATGTGCGCCATGATACCGATGTTACGCGTGAAATGTAGATCCCTGCCTGCCATCAATTAGAAG
>JAGAAF010000045.1 GCA_017615435.1 Bacteroidales bacterium | reverse complement strand
GTGTACTGGCCCTTCAAGCCAGTGGGTTGCCCCATTCGGATATTCGCGGATCAATTCCTGTTTGCAGATCCCCGCGACTTTTCGCAGCTTACCACGTCCTTCATCGTCTCTGGAAGCCAAGGCATCCTCCGTTCGCTCTTCTTCTCTTTCTCTTTCGTGAATCATACCAAGACTAACTGTTTTGCAACACCTAATCTCAATATAATAACTCGTTTGCCTTGAAATTGTAGTCCCATATTTCGCAACACGAAAAAACTCGCATTTCTAAATATTAGACTAATCTTTTCAATTATTTTTACCTCGTTATCTCTCTCAATAATTCAAAGAACTTTTTGCTCTCCTCGCGCCAGGCGCGAAAAGGACTGCAAATATAGACATATTTTTTATTATCGCAAATTTTTCGGGAAAATTTTTACTTATCTTTGTAGTTAAGCAGTTAGTGTATTACAAGTAATCAATACCTATTATATATATGAGGAAAGAAGTAACTCCTTATTCGGTGGCCGTCGGTCTTTTGATGACCATACTCTTCTCCGCCGCCGCGGCATATCTCGGGCTTAAGGTAGGCCAGGTTTTCGAAGCTGCGATTCCCATCGCGATAATTGCCGTGGGCCTTACGGGCGCGCTGAAGAAAAAGGACGGGCTCGGACAGAACGTAATTATCCAGAGCATCGGAGCCTGCTCGGGAGTGATCGTGGCAGGCGCCATCTTCACCCTCCCCGCAATCTACATCCTCGGCCTGGAGGTCAACTTCACCCAGATGTTCCTCAGCTCGCTGCTCGGCGGCGTGCTCGGCATCCTCTTCCTCATCCCCTTCCGCAAGTATTTCGTCAAAGAGATGGACGGGCAGTATCCGTTCCCGGAAGCTACCGCCACGACGAAGGTCCTTAAGAGCGGCGAGGCCGGGGGTGGCAGTGCGAAGACCCTGCTTGCAGCGGGTCTGATCGGCGGAATCTACGATTTCGTCGTCAGCACGTTCGGCGCCTGGGCCGAGACGCTCAGCACGACCGTTATGCACTGGGGCCAGGTGGTATCAGACAAGGCGAAAGTCGTTCTGAAACTCAACACCGGCGCCGCCATCCTCGGACTCGGATACATAGTCGGCCTGAAATACGCGTTCATCATCTGCTGCGGTTCCCTGCTCGTGTGGCTGGTGATCATCCCCGGAATGAACCTGCTGTTCGGCGATCAGATAATCGATCTTATGGGCACGGGCATCGCCAGCACCATAGCCGAGATGAGTCCAGACCAGATCTTCAAGGAGTACGCGCGCCACATCGGTATAGGCGGTATCGCTACGGCGGGCATCATCGGCATTATCAAAAGCGCCGGCGTCATCAAGAGCGCAGTCGGCCTCGCGGTAGGCGAGTTCTCGAAGAAGGGTTCCGCTCCCGTAGCCACATCCCCCGAAGAGAAGGATATCCCGATGAAGACGGTCGTCTTTGGGATAGCGTTCGCGCTGCTTGCCACGTTCGCCTTTTTCGCCTTCGGCGGGGTGGTATCCAACATCTGGCAGGCGCTCATCGGCGTGCTGATCGTGGGCGTGATTGCGTTCCTGTTCACGACGGTCGCGGCCAACGCGATAGCGATCGTGGGCACGAACCCGGTCAGCGGTATGACCATTATGACGCTCATTATCACAGCGTTGGTGCTGGTGGCCGTGGGCCTGAAAGGCAACGCGGGAATGGCGGCGGCTATGATCATCGGCGGCGTGGTGTGCACGGCCCTGTCTATGGCTGGCGGCTTCATCACCGACCTGAAGATCGGCTTCTGGACCGGCACTACCCCGGCTAAGCAGGAGACGTGGAAGTTCGTGGGCACGGTCGTGGCTGCCGCTACGGTCGGCGGGGTTATGATGATCCTCAACAAAACCTACGGCTTCACGGGCGAGGGTGCGCTCGTCGCTCCCCAGGCCAACGCTATGGCGGCAGTGATCCAGCCTATGATGAACGGTGGGCAGGCCCCCTGGCTGCTCTACGGTATCGGCGCCGCGATCGCTCTGCTGTTGACGCTCTTCAAGGTGCCGGCGCTGGCGTTCTGCCTCGGTATGTTCATCCCGCTGGACCTCAACCTCCCGCTGCTCGTCGGCGGCGCGGTCTCCTGGTTTGTGAGCACACGTTCCAAGGACGAGGCCGTGAACAGGGCGCGCCTGGACAGGGGCACCCTGATCGCCTCCGGTTTCATCGCCGGCGGCGCGCTGATGGGAGTAGTCTCCGCCATCCTGAAGTTCGCCGGCGTCGACTGGTTCCTCTCCGCCTGGAACTCCTCCGGCGGCGCCGAAGCCATCGCCATCGTCCCGCTGCTTCTGCTGATCGGCTATATGACACTTTCTTCCCTGCGAGCGAAAAAATGATGCCGTGAAATGTAACTAATTGGCATACAACCACTTACTAAAAGTGCTACCCCCTGGAGAAGGGGGTAGCACTATGTTTAAACCCTTATCCCTCAAGCACTTACATTTCACGCCTTTTTGAGCAGAGCGCGAGATTAAGGGGAAAAAGGGTCTATTTAAAGAGTTTTTTTACCAGTTCGGCGACATCGGAGACGCGGACGATTTCGATCTTCGCGTTTTTGACGGCGTCCAAATTGGAGTAAGAACTAAGGAAGATTTTGCGGAATCCGAGGCGCTGGGCTTCGATGACGCGCCTGTCGGCCTGGGCCACGGGGCGGATTTCGCCGCTGAGGCCGACTTCGCCTGCAAAGCAGAAGTCGGACGGAATCGCGAAATCGAAATTCGACGACAGGACTGCGCAGATTACTGCCAGGTCGCACGCCGGGTCTGTTATCTTCAGACCTCCTGCCATATTCAGGAACACGTCCTTTGCGCTCAGATGGAATCCGGCGCGTTTTTCAAGAACTGCCAGAAGCATATTCAGGCGCCTGACATCGAATCCGGTTGCAGAACGTTGTGCCGTTCCGTATGCTGCGGTGCTAACGAGAGCCTGGACTTCGAACAGGAACGGGCGGGTGCCGTCCAGCATCGCGCAGATTGCGGTGCCGCTGAGACCCTGCTCGTGCATAGGGATGAGCATCTCGGAAGGGTTGGCGACTTCGCGCAGACCCGTACCGGTCATTTCAAATACCGCCAGCTCGGAGGTCGAGCCGAAACGGTTCTTGATGGAGCGGAGAATGCGATACGATCCGCGGTTTTCGCCTTCGAACTGAAGGACCACGTCGACTATATGCTCCAATATCTTCGGACCGGCGATGAAACCGTCCTTGGTGATATGGCCTATGAGCAGAACTGGAACACCGGAGTCTTTTGCATAACGTAGCAGACGCGCCGCGACCTCTTTGATCTGCGACACTGAACCGGCAGCCGATTCGACGGTTTCCGTGTACATAGTCTGCACGGAATCCACCACCATCAGGTCCGGCTTGATTTCCTCCGCCTCTGCCAGAATGTTCTCCAGAAGGGTTTCGGCGTAGATCAGGCAATTGTCCGCATCCCCTCCAAGACGGGCAGCGCGCATTTTGACCTGCTTTGCGCTCTCCTCGCCGGTGACATACAAGGTGCGGAGAGAAGGGCAATGCAGAGGGATCTGCAGAGAAAGCGTGGATTTACCGATACCAGGTTCACCGCCTATAAGTACCAGCGAGCCGGGCACGATGCCGCCGCCGAGAAGGCGGTCGACCTCAGCGCTCCCGAGGCTCAGGCGAGCCTCGGCCGACAGGTCGACTTCTCGAAGGCTCACCGGTTTGCGGCGCTCCAAAGCGCCGCCGAACGGAGCCTTCGACGCCTTGGTCGCGGCCGGCACCGGTGCCTCCACCATCGTATTCCACTCCTTGCACGCCGGGCACTGACCCATCCACTTCGGGCTTTCATTTCCGCAATTCGTGCAGTACCACAATGTCTTCGCTTTTGGCATAATTACCTCGGTAGTTTAAACAATTCCATTTCGGACAGTTGTCCGTTTTCAATCTTGAATCGCAGGGCGGTGCGCAGGACCTGCCAGCCCTGGAGGCCGCAGGCGCCAGGATTCAGAGTCATCATCTGGTAGTGTTCGTCGTACATAACTTTCAAGATGTGCGAATGCCCGCAGACGAACACCTGGGGGCGGAAGCGCTCTATCAACGCGCGGGCGCGATAATCATAATGGCCTGGATAACCGCCGATATGGGTCATAAGCACACTCATTCCACCGCACTCAAAAAGCTGATATGACGGATACTCGTAGCGGATATCCTGCCCGTCGCAGTTGCCGTGCACACCCACGACCGGTTTCCAGTCGGAAATCTGTTTCGTGAACTCGACTCCTCCACCCCAGTCGCCGGCGTGCCACACCACATCGCACGGCTCCAGGAACTCCTTGAATTCCTGGGACCACACTCCGTGCGTGTCGCTTATGAGTCCGACCAACATACTGACTCAAAGATACAAAAAAGGATGTTTGATTTCTCTGAAAAGATTCCCAACTTTGTTACAAGAACCATTTCATTAACTTAATTATTAAAAACTTCATCTTCTTTTCTGCCCCCAGCATTTGCAATTAATCCTTTAATCTCTATTTTTGTACATTATAATGTACTTGTATTATGGTGGTCATCAGCACAGCGGAGCTCCGCAATAATTTGAAAAAGTATTTGGATCTCGCCCGCACAGAGCGAGTGGTAATCCAGCGTGGAAGGGATGAGTCTTTTGTGCTCATCGCCCAGAAACACGCGCCCGAGTCCGATCTCTCGCGCGCGTTGACAGTCGATGACGTCATAGAACGTGTAAGAGAGGGACTGACTGAAATGTTCGAAAGAAAAGAAGCTGAGAAATCAGCTTAATATGTCAGTATTGTTTCTTCCTGAAGTTGTCGACCAATTCCTTGAACTAACTCAAATCCTCTACGATAAAGGATATCTTAATAGCAAAGATGCCGCGATAGAGTATGCGGAACAACTCTTTCACGACATTCAGATCAAATTGCCTCTAAAAGTCAGGAAGGGCGCCCCTGCGTTTTTTGAACGCTATGGGACAGATCTTCTGTATTCATCCTTCAAACATAACCGCCATACCACCTGGTATGTGCTATACAGCGCATATGATTTAGGGGGCGATACTGTGTTTCTTGTCCGTCATTTGACGAATAATCACGTTATCGCCCATCGATTGGGTATAGATAGCGACTAAAGATTGTTGAAGTAGACCGCGAAGGCGGCGGAGAGGGCGGCGGTTTCGGTGCGGAGGCGGGAGGAGCCAAGGTGGACCGGTTTGAAACCGGCGCGAAGGGCCGCCGCCACCTCCTTCGGAGAAAAATCGCCTTCGGGGCCTATCAGGACCACGACATTCTTCAACTGAGATGCCGCCAGAGCGTCTTTTATTGAGCGTTTTTCTCCCTCGAAGCAGTAGGCGATGAGTTTGAGGGCGTCCGAGGGCGCGGATGCAATGAAATCCATCACACTGACGGGCTGGGAAACGACGGGGACGGCAGCTTTGAGGGATTGTTTCGCGGCGCTGAGGACGATGCGCTCGAGGCGGTCGGTCTTGCAGACCTTGCGCTCCGAGCGCTCGCCGATCACGGGAGCGATAACGTCGACACCGACCTCGGTGGCCTTTTCCGCCATCCACTCGTAGCGGTCCATATTCTTGGTCGGGCATACCGCGAGGGTCAGGTGGTAAGGATGGGAGCCGAAGCCGGGCTCGCGGCGGGCGATACGGGCGACCGCCGCCGAAGGCGAGGCCTCCTCCAGGACGCACCACAGCAGTGTTCCTGCACCGTCCATCACGGCGATCTCGTCGCCGACTCGATGGCGCAGCACGCGAACGCAGTGCGCCGACTCCTCTGAATTAAGATGGACGGTCGTGCCGTCGATGTCGTTTGAATAAAAAATCTCCATATTGCAGATCCCGGATCAAGTCCGGGATGAGGTGTCAAAAACAGTCCGGGATAAGGGCGTTAATACTGTCCATATTCATTGAACAGCGTTCCTTTCTGGCGCCAGTAGCGGATCATAAGCCAGCCGAAGAGCATACCGCCGAGGTGGGCGAAATGCGCGACGCCGTCCGTGATGCCGCGAATGCCGAGGAAGAGCTCGATCACGGCGAACACTATCACCCAGGTCATAGCCTTCATCGAAATCGGCGGGAAAATCAGAGTCAGACGCCTCTGTGGATACAGCAGTGCGTAACTCATCAGGATACCGTATATGGCACCGGAAGCGCCCACGGTCGGAGTGGACTTCAGAACCGCATAAGACTTCGCAGCCGAAGCCACTCCCGCCTCAATCTGGTGCTCCAGATAGAGGCCTTCCAGGTACATAGTCCCGAAGTGAAGCGCCACCGCGCCAAGACCGGCCACGAAATACAGCCACAACATCTTCCGCGAGCCTATAGTCTGCTCCACCGCCGAGCCGAACATAATCAGCGCCCACATATTGAAGAATATGTGCCAGAAGCCGCCGTGCATAAACATATGCGTGACGAGCTGCCACCAGTGGAAATAGTGCGAAGTCGGATAATAAAGAGCAAAACTGCTCATCATAAACGGCTCATTGATAAGAGTCGCGATGAAAACCACCACATTCACGTAGAACAAGTTCCGCGTGACCGTGGGTATATTGGCGAAAAAACCGCCTCTCTGCTGATAATACTCCATCTAAAATCTTTTTTCAATCTCCTC
Source organism: Bacteroidales bacterium (assembly GCA_017615435.1). The sequence continues at coordinate 73,444 of JAGAAF010000045.1, read as the reverse complement.
TGTCGGAACGATGCAGGTGATGCGTTTTCCCGAAGGGGTAAGATCCGCCGAGGAGCAGGCGAACAGGTCGTCCAGCAAACGGGAGGCCTCGGCGGGAGTCTTCAACTCCGCATAACGCGCCGCGCCGAGCTCCGCGAATCTGCGGGCGGTAGCGGACTGCATCATTTCCGGAAGGACGTTGTGCCCTCCGTCGGCAAGGACCTGCAACAAATCTGCCACCAGGTCTCGCACTGACATTTCGTCAGAAGCATAGCCCTCCGGTACTGCGTTCACCACGACTGAATCGCCGCTGAACGGCGCCACGTCGAAGCCCAGCCTCGCAAGCATCTCCCCGTATTCGGCAAACAGCGGCACATTGGCAGCACCCACCGGCACCTCCACCGGGAACAGCGCGGTCTGCGTAACCGGAGCCTCGGCCTGCAGCGCGCGCAGCGTCTTCTCGTAGAGAATACGCACCAGCGCGCGGCGTATGTGCACCAGCATCACGCCAGAAGAGACGGGAGTTGCGATAAAGCGACCGCCTATGATCACCGACTTCCCCAACGCCAGCGTCCGCTCTTCGAACAGCGCGCCGTAGTTTTCATCTTTAGGGACATAGCCCGCCGGAGCCGCGCCCGAACCAAAAGGAGTCGAACCCGAGCCAACCGCGCCCGAGCCGAAGTCCGGCACATAATCAGAAGACGGCGCCGGATTGAAGGGATTGTAGTCTGGATCAAACTCGTGCGAAGGCGCAATCTCCGAATTTTTGTATTCGTTGAAACTGCGCGAAATCTGCGGCATCTCCACCGCCCCTTCCGTGTCGAAATCTATCGACGCCCCGAAGCTATTGCGTCCGAGGGTCTCGCGGACGGTTGCATAGAGAGTTTGGAAAATGACGCTGTCTTCCTCGAACTTGATCTCGGTCTTGGTCGGACTGATATTCACATCTATCGAGTGCGGATCCACGTCGAGATAGATGAAATACGAAGGCGTCACCCCGTCCGGCACCATCTCGGAGTAGGCATTCATCACCGCTTTGTGGAAATACGGACTGCGGAAATAACGGCCGTTCACGAAGAAGAACTGGTTGCCGAGCGTCTTGCGGGCGCTCTCCGGCCTGCCGACGAAGCCGCTGACCGCAACCAGCGAGGTCTGTGCGGAAATATCCACCAGTTCGCCAGTGATGCCGGGCCCAAGCAGGTCCTGAATACGGTATTTCAGCGATTTCGCGGCCTTCAGCACGAACATATCGCGGCCATTGTGGGTCAGCGTGAACGCCACATCCGGCCTCGTAAGCGCCACGTGCGTGAACTCTTCGACTATATGCTTGAGTTCCACATTGTCCGACTTCAGGAACTTCCTTCGCGCGGGAGTATTGTAGAACAGGTTGCGCACGGCAATGTTGGTGCCCGCGGGCGCACTGCACTCCGACACCTCCATATGCCCGAAATTGCCCACGGTCACCTGCGTGCCGGTCTCATCCTCCGGGCGGCGCGTGCGAAGCGTCACCTCCGCGACAGCGGCAATCGATGCGAGCGCCTCGCCGCGGAATCCGAAGGTCATAATCTGTTCGAGATCCTCAGCCTCCGCAATCTTCGATGTGGCGTGCCTCTCGAAGCAGAGCTGCGCGTCCTCGGCCGACATACCGCAACCGTTGTCTATCACCTGGATCAGCGTGCGTCCGGCATCGGTCACCACGACCGTCAGCTTGGTGGCGCCGGCGTCCAGCGCGTTCTCCGTCAGCTCCTTCACCACCGATGCGGGGCGTCCTACCACCTCGCCGGCGGCAATCATATTCGCAATCTGCGCGGGCAGAACTTTAAGTTTCCCCATACTCTATGCGCGTATTATCTGAATCTGGCCGTCCACGGCCACCTTTATTATCTGACTGGCCTTGCCCGTGCTGCCCTTTTCGAGCGAGGGCGACACGATGAAATCCACGGCCGACTTTATCTCGTCCGGGATGTCCGCGAACTTCCTGGGCGCCGGCTCGCCGGAGATGTTGGCCGAAGTGCTAACCACCGGCCTGCCGAGCCTGCGGCAAAGGTCCACGCAGTCTTCGTTGAGCGGTATGCGTATGCCCACCGACCCGTCTTCGGCCACCGCATTCGGAGCTATGCCCACGGCGTCGGGGTAGATTATCGTCATCGGCGCGTCGTTGACCTCCACCAGCTGAATCGCCATCTGCGGCACTTCCCGCACATAGCGGGCTACCATATCCAGATCCGCCGCCAGCAGCACGAGCGACTTCGCTTCGTCGCGACGCTTCAGCGCGAACACCTTCGCGACCGCTTCGGCGTTGGTCGCATCGCAACCAATCCCCCAGATGGTGTCCGTGGGATAAAGGATGATTCCTCCGGCTTTGAGGACCTTCGCAGCTTCGATTACAGTATCTTTCATTACCTGAGCAAAGTGTAGAATTTAAGAATGTAGAACAGGATGGCGACCACCAGAAGAAGACCCACGATGCCTATAATCTGCTGTGCACGGTTGGTGTGCGAGCGGGTGCGGCTGCCGTCGCGGAAAGATCCGCGGATGTAGTCGCCCGGCTGGTAGGTGCCTTCCGCCTTCTCTTTGTCGGCAGTGCCGTCCACCTGGCCGAACATACGCTTGCGCTCCTCCGCCTTTTCATCGTAGTAGCGGGGAGTGTAATGGAACACGCGGTGTTCCTGATCGCCGAAGAAGTTAAAAAGTCCCATCGTCTATTTCTTTTGCGGCGAGTGGCTGAAGGACCTGCGGGGGCCTTCGGCTTCGCGCCAGTATTTTTCATCAAAATCGGAAGGATGCACGTACGGACCTTCGTGGTCGATAACAAATTGAAGATAAGTTATCGGGAGGCCCATATCAAGGAACATCTTTTCGTAGAATGTCTGCACCTCGTAAACTACGGGGTCCAGTTTATCAATAAAGTCCGAAGGCACCGTCGCCTGGCCGCAGAGAGGCATCAGCGATGCATACAAATCCTGCGTACTGGCCCGGACGGCGAGTCCGTTGGCCTTACAGACTGCCTTGGTGTATTCGTGAAGGAAACGGGAATCCGTCTTCAGATGCACAATGCCGCCGGGCTTCATAAAAGAACGGTAGCGTTCCAAAAACAGCGGAGAGGAAAGGCGCGAGTTCTCGCTTTTCATCTGCGGGTCGGAGAAGGTGAGCCAGATTTCGGAAATCTCTCCGGGAGCGAAAAACGCCGTGATGAACTCAATGCGCGTGCGCAGGAATGCCACATTGGGGATATTCTCTTTGGTTGCCGTCTTGGCGCCCTTCCAGAGGCGTGCCCCCTTGATATCGACCCCTATGAAGCACTTTTCGGGATAGCGCCGCGCCAGGTCAAGCGTGTACTCGCCTTTGCCGCAGCCCAGCTCGAGAACAATCTCAGCCGAGTCGCGCCCGAACATCTTCGAAGCCCAGTTCCCCTTGATAGGGTGGTCCTTCAGGTTGAAGAAACCGTCCGCAAGGAGCTCTTCCGCAGATGGCTGCAGAAGGCACCTGAACGTTTCGTTCTCGGCGAACTTTCTGAGTTTATCGTGTCCCATTCCTTTCTTTCCAAACAAGGCCGAGGCCCCTGAATCCCTTCAGTTCCGGGCTAACGCTGACCTTCAGCATCCATTCCCCGGTCGTGGGGAAACGGACGTACGAGCGATAGCGCTGCAACTTTCCGTTTCCGTCGCCGGCGTACATATACACGGTTTCACGGTAGACCGTATCGGCCGGCGCTACCCAGGAAATATCCAGACGCAGCGGATTCTCCGAGTCTTCGTCGCCGTCCACCCTGGTGTAGAACGAGAAGTCGTACGACGCCAGCGAATCCAGCACCTCAAGCGTGAAGTCATAAGAGTTCCGCGGCGCCGCAAGGAACGCCTCCCCCGATGTCGGTCTCTGGCAGGAGCACAGACAAAGGAGGGCGCAGGCCAAAACTATTAGCCTACTACTTGTCATTTCTGGGCTTTTTCCTGCCCCTGTGTTTTTTCTTTCTGGGGCTGTCGAAACGCGTGATGCTGCCCTCTCCCGCCGCCGTGACGAACTCGGGAGCGGAACTGACCGGCTCGGGCATCAGCGAGTCGGGCTTGATGCCGTTGCGGTTCATCATTATTATCTCACGGACATCCTCGGCCGCAAGCGGATAGAGGTTCTCGTCCGAGGTCTTGTCGTAGGAGAAATACATAGTCTCCGCAAGGATGTTGGTCTTGCGAAGCCAGGCCAGGCCGTCCTTGAACTCAAGCGGTTCCGTGACCTTGGGGATGCGGCTCTGCGCATCCATATATGTGGCCACTTCGTAGTTGATGCAGCACTTGAGCTTTCCGCACTGGCCGGCGAGTTTCTGCGGGTTGAGCGAAAGGTCCTGGCAACGTGCGGCCGCGGTGCTGATGCTCTTGAAGTTCGTGATATAGTTCGCGCAGCAGAGTTCGCGGCCGCAGACTCCGAGGCCTCCGATGAGGCCGGCTTCCTGGCGGGCGCCTATCTGCTTCATTTCGATTTTGATACGGAACTCCTCGGCGAAGACCTTGATGAGCTGGCGGAAGTCCACACGGCCGTCGGCTATGTAGTAGAAGATGGCCTTCGTGCCGTCGCCCTGGAACTCCACGTCACCGATTTTCATCTCAAGGCCCATAGTGGCGGCGATGCGGCGGGCTTCGATCATAGTCTGCTGCTCGCGCGCGGTCGCTTCCAGCCATTTCTCCACGTCGTTCTGGCGGGCCTTGCGGTAGATCTTGCGGAATTCGGCGGTCTCCGGGTCTATCCTGCGGCGTTTCATCTGGCGCAGGACGAGCGGGCCTTCGAGGGTGACTATGCCGAGGTCGTGGCCGTTAGCGGCCTCGACCACCACCATGTCACCCTGGCGCACGCTCTGGCCGCTGTCGTTGCGGTAGAAGCCCTTGCGGGTGTTCTTGAAGCGGACCTCGAAGATGTCCGGGTACTCGTTGGCCCCCACATCCTTGAGGTAATTGTGCTCACCCAGCTTGCAGCAGCCTTCCCTGTATGTGCATACGGTCTCCCCTTCGGGTGTAGTGCATTTCACGCACCCGCGGAAGCAGTCGTAGTTGATGGTTTCACTCATATTGCAGTGTAAAATCTGTCGGCAAGTTCCGTGAAAAGAATCTTGACATTGACATTGCGCTCTATCAAACCCTGGGCGCGGCTGAGCGCATCCGCAGCCTTACGCGGGAATGTTTTCGGGCAACGTGTCGCCCATTCGCGGAGTTCCGCCAGTTCGCTTTCCGGCACTTCCACCATGCTCTCCAACCCCTGCTGGAGAAGGAACACGAAGCGCAGCCTCTCAGCCGCATACTTGCAGAAACCCTTCGCCCTTTCACGTGAGGGGAGCGCCGCAAGCGCATCGGCGGCCTCCAGCGCGGCCATCAGGTCGCGCGCGAGCACTGCCTGCATCAGGCGGCGCATCAGTTCGGGGTCTTCTGCCTGACCTACCGAACGGAAAACGCCCTTGGGGGGCATAACCCTGAGGCGAAGACACCTGGACGAAATAGTCGGAAGGACATTGTCCGGGGCGTGGGTCACCATCAGGAATAGGGTCTTCTCCGGCGGCTCCTCCACCGCCTTCAGCAGACGATTGGCCGCCTCCCTGTTCATCTTTTCGGGGAGATAGATCACAAGGGCGCGATAACCCCTCTCGACGGCGTAGAGCGAAAGCACATCGAGCACTTTCTTCGCCTCTTCGACCTTTATCATCGCGGTCTTGCCCTCGATGCCGAGGGCTTCGCCCAGCTCGTTCTCCGTGAAACAGGGATTGGTTTTCACCAGCTCGCGCCATTCCGTGATGAAATCGGTGCTGCTGCCGGTGTTGACCGGATAGATATAATGCACGTCCGGGTGGATGAGTTTGCTGATCTTACCGCAGGCGGGGCAGGCTCCGCAGGAGTCGCAGCCTTCGCGGTTCTTGCAATACACATACTGCAGGAAGGCCTGGACGATGGGGAAAGCCCCGCCGCCGTCATCCTCGTGAAGCATAATCGCGTGCGGTATCTTACCGGAATCCACCATCCCGGCAAGAGCCTTTACGACATCTTCGTTTCCTGCAATATCAGCGAATCTCACTTTGTGCGTACTGAATTGAATCTGGCGATCTCCGCCAGGTATTCCGTGTATTTTGTCGCGGGAAGAGTCTCGAGAGCCTTGAGGGCTTTGCCCACATACTCTTCGAGCACTTCGCCCGCCGCCTGAACACCTCCGCGCTCCGCTACAAATTTACGAATCTCTTCGTAATATTCCGGATGCGAATCGATTTTCAGGACAGCTTTTCTGATTTCCGCCTCGCGCTCCGAGCCCTTCATCGCGCAGAGCAGCGGCAGAGTGATTTTCTTCTCCAGAAGGTCTATGCCCACAGGCTTGCCCAACGAGCCGTCACCGGTATAATCCAGGATGTCGTCCTTAATCTGGAATGCGGTTCCCAAAGCCCTTGAGTACTCACGTGCAGCGTCCACATAAGCCTGCGGCGCGCCGGCGGAGATGGCACCGCTGAGGCCCGCCGTCTCGAAGAGCGACGCCGTCTTGCAGTGGATAATCCTCAGGTAGTCCACCTCGTTGGTATCAGCCGTCCCCGACTTCTCCAGCTGGAGCATTTCGCCTTCCGCAAGGTCTGAAAGAGTTTTGGAGAAGATGTGCCGAACCGACTCGGCCGATTTCGCGTCCAGGATCACCTCCACAGCCTTGGCCAGCCAGAAGTCGCCCAGCAGCACGGCGCGGCTGGGGCCTATCCTGGAGCGCATAGTGGGGATCCCGCGGCGGGTGTCAGCCTCATCTGCCACGTCGTCGTGAAGCAAAGTAGCGTTGTGCAGCAACTCCGAAGCGGCGGCATAGAGGTGCGAATCGGAATTGATCTGTCCGCAGGCTCCGGCCATCAGAAGGGAGACAATAGGTCTGAGCATCTTTCCTCCGTGGGCCAGTATGTCTGCATTGAATAAGTTCAGCAGGCCCACATCCGAATGCAGCGCATCCGCGATGATGGTCTGCACCGCATTCCAATCCTCCCCGAGGAAGGCAAGCATCTCTTCCCTTGTCATAGCTCTTTCTTGAATTCCTCCAAAGTCCTTACGAAAATGTATTTCTTCCTGGAAGGCACATCCAGCATCCCCGTCTCAACGTAATAATCGAAGAGCCTTTCCAGGATGTCGTAGAAGCCGTCCACATTGAAGATCACGATCTTTGCGTCAGATTGGTGCAGTCGCACCAGGGTGCAGGTCTCGGCCAGCTCGTCGAGCGTGCCGATCCCGCCCGGCAGTGCGACCGCGAGGCTGACGCCGCGCCTCATTTCCTCTTTGCGCTCGGCCATAGTATCCGTCCAGATTATCTCGTCCATATCCGGATACTCCAGGCCGTCCATAAAGCGCGGAAGGACGCCCCTGACGCGGGCCCCGCATTCGCGGGCCGTGTCGCCGACGACCTTCATCGTGCCCTTGGTCGTGCCGCCCGAGACTATCTCGTAACCACACAAACAAGCCGCGCGGACTGCTTCCCGGGCGGCTTGGTTGTATTTAGGATCTATAGTCGAACTGGCGGCGCAGAAAAATAGCGCCCTTTTGCCTGTCATCTACTAGAAGAAGAGTGTTGCGCTCAAAGCGATGCCGTTGGCCTTGTTGTTCTTGGCCTGCTCGTACATAGCCTGTGCGGAAACGCTGGCCTGGCCCTCTTCGTTGTAGAGGCTGCCGAAATCCCAATACCACTTGAGCGACACGGCGAGTTTGTCCAGAAGGAGGACACCTGCGCCAACGCCCAGACCGTACTGAATACGGTTACGGCCTTCCCACTTGTTCTCGTCGTCGTTGGTAGTGTTCAGCTGATCGCCGAGGGCCGCCTCGAGGGCTGCCTGTGCAAGTGCGTTCTTAGCTTCGGTCTTGGTCTCGGTGGTGATTGCATAACCGGCATAAGGCTCGATGAATGCGAACGGAGAGACTCCGGGGATCTCAAGTTTCCAACCTGCCTGAACAGGGATGTTGAGGAAACCTGTCTTGGTGTCGATATCTACCTCAAAGTTGTCTCCGGAAATGCCGAGGATCTGATCCTGGAGCTTTGCACCTTTCATATCATACACGACACCCGGCTGAATGTAGAGGCCGAGGGGGAGTTTGAGCCTGAGAACGATACCTGCGTGATACTGGGTCACGGACTGGTTCTCGACGATGTCGCTGTACGCGGCCTTGATGTCCGAAGAGTTGGAGGTCAGACCGGCGATTACACCGAGCTGTGCGTTTGCGCTGACTGCCACAAGGAACAGAGCTGCAGCGGCTGCGATTAATTTCTTCATAACAGAGAATTTATACGTTTAACAATTTCTTCTTTCGGTACCAATCCTATCGTTTTGTCCACCGGCACACCATCTTTGAAAAAGATGAGTGTGGGTATGCTTCGGATTCCGTACTCTATAGAGATGTCCTGGACGTCGTCAACGTTGCATTTTGCAACGACTATTTTTCCGTCATACTCCTCTGCGATTTCCGCCACGGTCGGGGCAAGGGCCCTGCAGGGGCCGCACCAAACCGCCCAGAAATCCACGAGGACGACGGACGCGCCCGCAAGGACTCCTTTGAAATTCTGACTGGTAACTTCTACTTCCATATACCTGCGTTTGCTCCAAATTTAACAATTATTTTCAAATATGCTGTTCGACCGTCCAGCAAAAGGCCCTGAGCCCGAGGTCTTCGAACTTCTGATCCTTTTCGTGAAGGGCGGCGAGCAGGCGGGGGGCCGCGTCGTCATCCACCATCGCGAGCATCGCGTGGTTGAGGACCGGCCAGGCGTGCGAGCCGTAGTGGGGTTCACCCTGATCGGACCCGCGTCCGCTGACCTCGGTCCAGCGGGTGAACCCCCTCTGGCCGAACTGCTCGAGTAGATCCGCAATCTCCTCGTTGTATGCCTGGTTGTAGGCTATGAATACAGCTTTCATACTTTCTGTTTTCTTCTTTCCTGCCTTACGGCGAACACGCAATAGATGGTGGGGATAAGAACGAGGGTCACAAGCGTGGAGATAGAAAGTCCCCAGCAGACCACGGTGCCAAGGCCCTTCCACATCTCGGAGCCCTCGCCGAGGCCGATGGCCATCGGGAGCATACCGAGCACGGTGGTGAGGGTGGTCATAAGGATAGGGCGCAGACGGCTGCGTGCTGCCATCGCCGAGGCCTCAACTGCTCCGTAACCCCTTTCGCGCAGCAGTATCGTGTAGTCGATCAGCACAATACCGTTCTTCACGACTATACCCATAAGGATCAGGATACCTATCAAGCCCATTACTCCGATCGCGGAACCCGTCACCAGCATTCCGACCGCAACGCCCACAAGGGCGAACGGGATGGAGAACATAATAACGAACGGCGAGAGGAACGACTCGAACTGCGCCGCCATCACTATGTACACGAGCACGATGATGAGGATGAGCAGCACTATCATATCGCGGAACATCTCCTGCTGGTCTTCGTAGTCGCCGGCTATCACGGTGGTAAGTCCCGCCGGGATGTCCGTGTCGGCAATTATCTCCTCCGTCCTTTTCACGGCATCGCTCAGCGCCATACCGCTCTTGAGGATGCCGCTGACGGTGATGAGGCGCTCACGGTCCTTGCGTTCGATGGACGGCGGGACCTCCGCCTCCACGAGCGTGCCGAGTTCCTTCATCTTCACCGGCCTGCCCTGGGCGTTCATAATGGTGATATTCTCCATATCCTCGATCGAACGGCGGAACTCAGGTGCGTAGCGCACGCGGATGTTGTATTCCTCGCCGTCCTCACGGTAGAACGATGCCACCTGTCCGGACATAGCAGCGCTGAAGGCAGCGCCTGCCGTGGACGAAGTCAGTCCGTTGAGCGCCAGCTTCGTGCGGTCGAAGTTGATCTGGTATTCGGGCGTGTACTCGTCGCGCGAGAGGGTTACCTGCGCAAAGGCGGGCTCGGAGAGCAGCTTCTCCTGCAGCACGTGCGCCACGCGGTCGGTCTCACCGAAGTCGTAGCCATAGATCTCCACGTCCACGGTGGTGGCTCCGCCCATTCCGCCGCCGCCCTCGAAGACGAGCGCCTTGCGTATCTGCGGATAACGCGCGAGGATGCCGCGGATGACCGTGGCGATTTCGTCCGAACTGCGCTTGCGGGTGCCGACGGTGCCCACGTTCAGGTTCATAGAGATGACGTGCGTACCGTTGCTCTGCATATTCGCGAACGTGTTGTCGGTGTCCGCCTGGCCGTAGGTAATGTTGATGATCTTCAGCTCGGGAACGGCCGCGACTATGTCGTTGTAAATATCGTCCGCCAGACGGGCCGTGGTCGCCTGCGCCGTGCCGACCGGTAGGTTGATATTGACCCTGATACGGCCTTCGTCGCTCTTCGGGAAGTACTCCGTCTTCATCTGCGGCACATAGATGGCAGCCACGGCGACGAAGATTGCGAATGCCGCGAGCACCACCCAGCGACGGTGAGTCGTGCACCATCTGATCATCCTGCCGTAGCCCTCGGAAATCTTTTCGAGCAGCTTGTTCCACGGCACGAAGAAGATGTCGTAGAGTTTGCCGCTGCGCTTGCCCGAACGAAGGAAGCGCGAGCAGAGCATAGGGACGAGGGTGAGGGCCGCCGTGGTGGACACGAACATAATGATACTCACTATCCAGCCGAGCTGGCGGAACATCACTCCGGTGAAGCCCCTGATCATAGTCAGAGGCAGGAACACGCAGAGCATAGTGAGGGTCGAGGCGATAACGGAGATCGAAACCTCGCCTGTTGCGAGCACAGCCGCCTCCTTGGGCTTCTCTCCCCTGTCCAAGTGGGTCGTTATGTTTTCAAGGACGACGATGGCGTCGTCCACGACCATTCCTATCGCTATCGAGAGGGCGGACATCGACACGATGTTGAGCGTGTTGCCGGTCGCGAAGAGGTACACTATCGACGCGAGCAGTGCCACCGGGATGGAGAGCACGATTATGAAGGTCGCCCTCCAGCGGCCGAGGAACAGGAACACCACGAGCATAACCACCAGGAAGGTGATGATGATGGTGTCGCGCAGCGTGTTGATGGTGTTGATGATATTGGTCGAGCCGTCCACGACGGTTTCGATCTTGATATCAGACGGGAGATTCTTCTCGATCTTGACGAGCTGCTTCTTCACCTTGCGGATGACGTCCACGGTGTTCGCGCCGCTCTGCTTCTGGATGATGATGCGGGCGGCCCGGCGTCCGTTGGTGTAGGACTCCTGCTCGCGCTCCTGGGTACCGTCGCGCAGCGTCGCCACGTCGCGCAGGTACACGACCTTGCCGCCCGCGGTGCTGAGCACTATGTCAAGCATCTCTTGCGGCGAAGTAAACTCTTTCTGTACACGGAGAGTGTAGGTGTCGGAGCCCACGTCGATGTTGCCCGAAGGGATGTTGCGGTTCTCGGCCGCGATGGCGGTGGCGATAGAGCTGATCGTCAGGCCGTAGGCTTCGAGCTTGTGCGGGTCGCAGTAGACCTGGATTTCGCGGGTAGGCGCACCCACCACTGAGATGGTTCCAACGCCGGTCACACGGGCCAGCGGGGTGGCGAGGCGGTCGTCCAGGATCTTGTCCAGTCCCGGGAGCGATTCGTCAGCAGTGGCCGACAGAATCATAATAGGCATATCGTCCGCGCTGAACTTGAAGATGGTCGGGAGGCTCGCGCCGTCCGGCAGCGAAGTGCTGACCATATCAAGCTTGTCGCGGACGTTGTTGGTTGCTTCTTCTATGTCCGTTCCGTACTCGAATGTCAGGGTCAGGAGGCTGATGTTCTCCTTGGAGTTGGAGGTCAGCTCCTTGAGGTCCGACACGCCGTTGAGAGAGTTCTCGAGCACTTTCGTGAGGTTGTTCTCTATGTCTTCGGCGCTGGCTCCGGCGTAGGACGACATCACCATAATGGTGTTGCTCTCGAACTCGGGGAACTGCGCGATGCTCGTCTTTGTGAGCGAGTACACGCCGAAGATTATGAACACCACGAATATGAGCGCGGTGGTTACGGGTTTATTGACTGATGTGCGGTAGATGCTCATTACTCGAGGACGTTGACTTTGGTGCCGTTGCGGAGTGCGCTCTGGCCGCTTGTGATAACCGTTTCTCCTTCCTCGAGGCCGTCGAGCACCTCGTATTTGTCGTCAAGATGACGTCCGAGCTCGACTACCCTCATCGTGACCGTGCTGTCAGCGCCGAGGATAAATACAGCCTTCACGCCGGAGCCCTGCTGCTTCACGATAGCGGAGTCCGGGATGAGGATGCGGCTTGCGCTGCCGAAGATCACCTTCGCGCTGCCGTACATACCCGGACGGAGCTCGCGGGCGGCGTTGGGGATGTGGATTTCAGCAGTCACCGTGTGGGTGGCCGGGTCTATGGTCGGGTGGATCAGCGCTACCTGGCCGGCGAACACCCTGCCGGGAAGGGCTTCAGTGACGACCTCCGCCTTCACGCCTTTCTTAAGCAGCGAGTAATCTTTCTCGGAGACCGATACTAGGGCCTTCAGAGGGTTGATCTGCTGGACGACGAAGAGCGGCGAGGACATAGAATACATATCGCCCTGGTCATAGCCGCGGGCTGTGACGACGCCGTCGAGGGGGCTCTTCAGCACGGTGTTGTCGCGAAGGTTCTTGCAGGCGCTCTCGCGTACTTTATAGTTGAGCTCGACCGTTTCGTAGTCGGACTTGCTGACTCCGCCCTTATCGTAGAGGGCCTTGGTGCGCGCGAGTTCGCTTTCCGCGTTCTTGAGCTGAAGCTCAGCCTGGTCCAGGTTGGCGCGGTCCATCTCGGCGAGGATCTGGCCCTTGCGGACATAGTCGCCGATTTCGGCCTTTATGGTGATGATGCGGCCGCTCGCCTGGGGAGCGATGTTGTTCACCGCATAGGCCTGGAGGGTTACGGAGTATGTGTTGTCCACGGAGACCGTCTGCTTCTGAGCCAAGATGGTTCTGACATTGGGGGTAACGTCTGCCGGGGCGGACTGCTTCGTCTGCTGTTGCTGGCCGCACGCTGCAAGAGCGAGGACTGCGGCCGAGAAGGTTAGTACTTTATTCATTGTTTTCAAGGAAATCGTTGCCGAGGGCGCCTTCGAGGCTGGCCTTTGCTGTGAGGTAATTGAAAATGGACTGGCCTGCGGTCAACTGGGCCTGGGTCAGGGCCAGCTGGGCGTCGTTGAGGTCGGTGAGGGTGGCGCCGCCTATTTCGTAGGAGGCGAGGGTGATGTCGTAGGACTTGCGGGAGGCCTCGAGAGCCGCATCGGCCGCGTCGAAGCTGCGCATCGCCGTCTCCATAGTGTTGAGGTTCTGCCTGATGCTGATGCGCAGGCGCCTTTCGGTCTCGAGCTTCTGGATGTCGAGCTCTTCGGCCTGGACCTGCGCCGCCTTGATGGCGTTGTGGCGCTGGCCGCCTGCGAAGATGGGGATGTTCAGGGACAGGCCCACATACGAGTACGGCGTCCACTTGTAGTTCGAGAAGTTGTAGTCGTTCGCCATCGCGCTGTACTGGTAGGCAAAGCCCAGCGACAGGCTCGGGAGGTTCGCGTACTTGCTGGATTTGACCGCGCTTGCGAGCTGGGCGGCCTGAAGTTCGAGCTGGCGCATAGAGCTGTTGTTGCCGAGGTCCAGTTCGTTTTCGCCATAGAGTATCGTCATCTCCTCCGCATAGTCGTGCAGTTCACCCTTTGTGTCGACCAGGAGGTCGAGGTCGACTCCCATCACAGCTTTGAGCTGCCACAACGCCAGGGTCACGGCATTCTCGGAGTCGTACATATTCGGGATGGCATTCGCGAGGGTCGTCAGCGCACGGGCGAGTTCCAGTTCGGAGGCCTTCTGCGCTTCGTAGCGCATCTGGATCTTCTCCTTGTTGGCCAGGGCGTTTTCGTAGACTTCTTTATAGACCTTCGCGGCCTCCTTGGCAAAAAGCACCTGGAAGTAGGCCTGCTTGACCTGGGTCACCATCTCCAGGCGGCTGCCACGCGCCTTTTCCACCGCGAGTTCCACATCGTTGCCGCTGAGTTTCAGCGACTCCCATAGCTGGAAGTTCACGAGAGGCATAGAGGCGTTCACGCCGGCCGAGAAGGAATTCAGACGGCCGACTTCGATCCCGTCGTTGGAACTGCTGGAAGTGGACGGAGGAGCCACGTACGGCACCAGAGTGGTATTCGTGGCGGTCGCGAGCTGGTTGATATAGTCCATAACAGGGGCGAGCACGCCGCTCATCATTCCGCTCATTCCGCCGCCGCCCTCATCGCCGTCGTCGTTCCCGCCCATATACATAACCTGCTTCTTGATGGTGCGCTGGATGGATGCGGATCCGTCGATCTTCGGAAACAGCGCGGCGTACGAACCTTTCTTCGCATACTTGGTGCGCTCAATCTCCTTGTCGGCCACCTGCACTGAAATGTTTTCGCTCAGCGCAATCTGCAGCGCCTGCTCCAGAGTTATCTCAGTAGGCTTCTGCTCCGCCTGCGCAGTGTCCACCTGCGGAGCGGCGAGGGCCAATATACTTGCTAGAATAATCATATAATACACTAAAAAGTCTTCGTTCAGGCAGCAACAATCGTGCCTACGCGTGCGCGAGGACCGGAAACAAAGATAATGAGTTTTTGATTATATTTGTCGAACAGTTATTGAAAGGTATGTTGGATTTATTGGCAATTCATTGGAATATAGATCCGGTGCTGGTGCATCTGGGACCGCTGCAGATAAGGTGGTACTCGCTGCTTTTCGTTTCCGGATTCATTTACGGCATTTACATTCTGAGGAGTTTCTATCGCCGCGAGGGCGTGAATGAGAGCAGTCTCGATCCGTTCCTTTATTCGATGCTGATTGCGGTTATCGTGGGCGCGCGACTCGGGCACTGCATCTTCTACGACCCGTCGTACTATTTCGGAACGTGGGAAGGCTTCAAGGAAGTGTTTATGCCCTGGAAGGGCGGCCTTGCCAGCCACGGCGGCGCGATTGGAATCCTGCTCGCAATGTGGTGGTACTCAAATAAATACGGGAAGAGGGATGGCTTCGATATGCTCTGGATCCTGGATAAGATTGTGATCATCATCTGCTTCGCCGGGGCGTGTATCAGGATAGGCAACTTCTTCAATTCGGAGATCTACGGCTACCACACCACCCTCCCGTGGGGAGTGGTTTTCGAGCGTTCGGGCGATCCTCTGCCGAAGCATCCGACTATGCTCTATGAAGCCTTTAGCTATATCATCCTTGGCGTGGTGATGCTGCTGCTCTACCTCAAGAAGAACGACAAGATGTACCGTGGCGAGTATCTGGGAATCTTCTTCACCTTCTGCTTCGGCTGCAGATTCCTTCTCGAGTTCACCAAGGCTCCATCGGTGACCCTCTTCAAGATAGGGGACGTAGTGATCAATATGGGCCATATGCTCAGCATACCGTTCATCATAGCCGGAATCGTGATCTGGGTCCTGAGTGTCCGCAGCGGCAAGCCCTCAGCGATTATTCGCGAACCCGCGAAGACCGCGAAGAAGGAGCCCACGCACTACGCGAAACCCCTCAACTAGCCGCGTGGCGCTTTTTTGGCCGATTTTGGCGCCGTGGAGGGAAAAAGGAGCCCTTTCGGCGCCATTTTTCGCTTTTTGGGCGCCAGATGAGGGTGAGAAGTTCCTTTCGGCGCCGTTTTCAGAATATTTTGCGCCGGAGTGTTAACATTTTTCGAAGTTGTGCGTCTGTTAAGTGAAATGAAAAAGAAAATCATACTTATTCTTGTTTGGCTGATGTCCTTTGCGGGCATCGCATTTGGGGCAACATCCCTTACAAAAGCCCGTCTTAATTCACTTATCAAAGAGTGCCGGGAGATTGAAGGCACCGAGGTGGTACGCCTTGGCAATTTCACAACCGGTGCGCTTAAAGGAATAATCCGAATTGCCGGTGCGGGAGATCCGGACACCAGGGAATTCTGCAGGATTATCGGCGGAATAAAGAGCATTTCCATAATGGAATTCGAAGATTGCTCCGCCGTCGACCGCGCGTACATCAGTGACAGGATTGCGCGCCTGCTTGGAGATGCCGAGGTGCTTGTCGACATCAAGGATGACGGAGAGCACTTGTGCATCTACGGAGTCTTCGACGAAGAGAAGAACATCGTAAAGGATTTCGTTATGTACTCGCAGGAAGACTGCGCCTTGATCTGTCTTTTCGGCAAACTCTCTATGGATGTCGTTTCTGAATTGGCAAAATGACCTCGGAAAGATTCCATACGGATTATCTGTCGCTCGCCCCGACCCTCTACAAGGTTGCATTCTACATCCTTGAATCGGAAGAGGAAGCCAAGGACGCCGTGCAAGACGCTTTCGTCAAACTGTGGAAAGACCGCGAGTCCCTCTACGACGTATCAAATCCGAAAGCCTACTGCATCCGTCTGGTGAAGAATCTCTGCCTGGACAGGATAAGAAGGCAAAAGCTCGAGTTCCCGGAGGAACTGCCGGAGCGCATTTCGAATGACGGGCAGGACGACAGCATAGACCAGAAAGAGCGCCTCAATATGGTGATGGAGGCCATCAAAGCCCTCCCCGACCGGCAACGGGAAGCATTGTGGCTCCGGACGGTAGAAGGCTTGTCCTACGGGGAAATCTCGGAACGTCTCGGAATGACCCCTTTAACCCTGCGCGTTTTGCTGACGCGGGCGCGCTCCAAAATCAAATCGAAGGTATGAAAAAGATAAATGACATAGAATCAATGGATTGGGAGGCCCTTGAGCAGGCCGCCGAGAGCAGCCAGGCGAAAGTGCCGGCCGATCTGGACAGCAGCATCAAAGCCGCAATCCTCGCAGCGGAGGAGACCGCTCCGAAGAAGCGTTTGCCCGCCGGCGCGTTCTACGGCTTCGCTTTCGCGGCCGCGCTGGCAGTGGTCATAGCCGTGGGCATAGGGCGTCAGCGCCCTCTTCAGGACACCTTCGATGATCCTTACCTTGCCTATGCTGAGGTCCAGAAGACCTTCCAGCATATATCGAATAAGATGAATGTCGGGCTGGAGCTTGCCTCGGAAGCCCGTACGACCGCAGAAAAACCGGCGGAAATCCTTAAGAAAATCAACGAATAAAATGAAAAAGTTAATATTGATCGCGGCCCTGATGATAGCGTCGGTCGCAGCATTCGCCCAGAGCGGCAAAAGCATTTACCAGAAATACTCCGATTGCGAGAAAGTCAGTGCAGTATACATCTCTCCCGCAATGTTCAAACTCATCGGGAAGATTCCCGACCTTGAGATAGAAGATGAAAATGTCGACCTCGCCCCCGTCATCAGGACTCTCAAAGGTCTTTACCTGATCAACAGCGAAAATCCGGACATCAGGGAGGGTATCATCAGTGATGTCGAAAAGTTCGTGGGCTCGGATGACTACGAGCTCCTGATGGAAGCGAAAGACGAAGGGGAAACGGTGAGGATCTACACCGTGGGTAACGAGCAGACCGTGAAAGGTTTCGTGATGCTGGCCCTGGAAGCGGCGGAACTCACCTTTATTTGCATCGACGGCGATATGGACAGAAACGACCTCGACGCCACCTTCGCCAAAATGATGAAATAGCCCTCAGGCGCGTGGCGCCCAACTGGTTGATATTCAACCATATACTAAAAGTCGACTCTGGAATTTTCGGAGTCGACTTTTAGTAATCCGCTGTGAGTCAGCGGGTTGGGCGCCACGAGCTATTTGCGGATAGCGGCGATGCCGGGGAGTTCTTTGCCTTCGAGGGCCTCGAGCATAGCGCCGCCGCCGGTGCTGACGTAGCTGACTTTCTTCGCGAAGCCCATACGGGTGACGGCCGCGACGGAGTCTCCGCCGCCGACGAGGGTGTAAGCACCCTTCTCGGTGGCCTCCGCGAGGTCGCGGGCGATCTCGAGGGTGCCGTTCGCGAACTTGTCGATCTCGAACACGCCCACAGGACCGTTCCAGAGGATGGTCTTCGAGTTCAGGATGACGTCCTTCCAGATCTTGAGGGACTCGGGGCCGGTATCGACGCCTTCCCAGTTCTCAGGGATGTTGTAAGCGTCCACCGTGTCCACATTTGCATCAGCCGAGAAGGCGTCGGCAATGACGGTCTGGCAGGAAAGCCATACCTTAACGCCCTTCTCTTCTGCCTTCTTGAGGATCTCGAGCGCGTTGGGCATAAGATCGTCTTCGTGAAGAGAGTTGCCGATCTTGCCGCCCTGGGCCTTGATGAAGGTGTAGCTCATACCGCCGCCGATGATGAGGTTGTCCACCTTGTCGAGCATATTCTCGAGAACTGCAAGCTTGGAGGAAACTTTCGAGCCGCCGATGATAGCGGTGAAAGGCCTCTTGGCGTTCTTCAGGACGTTGTCGATAGCCTTGATCTCGCCTTCCATCAGGTAACCGAACATCTTGTCGTTCGGGAAGTAGTCGGCGATGAGGGCGGTGGAAGCGTGGGCGCGGTGAGCCGTGCCGAATGCGTCGTTGATATAGCAGTCAGCATACGAAGCGAGAGTCTTCACGAAGCCCTTCTGGGACTCCTTGACAACTGCCTTCGCGGCCTTCTTCTCTTCGTCGGTCGCATCTTCCTTAAGTCCGCGCGGCTTGCCTTCCTCCTCTGCATAGTAGCGGAGGTTTTCGAGCACGAGGACCTCGCCGGGCTTGAGGGCGTCGGCCTGGGCCTTTGCTTTCTGGCAGTCTTCCGCGAACTGCACGGGCACTCCGAGGAGCTCGCTCACGCGGCCGAGGATGTGCTTGAGGGAGAACTTGGCGTCAACTCCCTTCGGACGGCCGAGGTGAGACATAATGATGAGGGAACCGCCGCCGGCGAGAACCTTCTTGAGGGTAGGGATGGCGGCACGGATGCGGGTGTCGTCAGTGATTTCGAACTGCTCGTTCAGCGGAACGTTGAAGTCCACGCGCACGATGGCTTTCTTGCCAGCGAAATCGTAAGAGTCGATAAACTGTTGCATATGGTTTAGATTGATGAATTTCAAATCTTTCAAAGGTAGCAATTTTTTCCATATCTTTGTACTTGTATGACCGAGTATCCATCACAAACCTGGCGGGACTACGAACTGATCGACTGCGGCGACGGGCTGAAGCTCGAGCGCTTCGGGCGCTACACTATGATCCGGCCGGAGCCGAAGGCCATATGGTCGAAGACTATGCCGGAGGCGGAGTGGATCAAGCTCGCGCACACCCGTTTCACGCCCGGAGCCGGGTTCGGCAAAGCCGGAAAGGAGGACAGCGGCACGTGGGAGCGACTGAAGAAGATGGACGACCAATGGTACATCTCCTACCCTGCCAGGCACAGCTTCAACCTGAGGCTCGGCCTGACTTCGTTCAAGCACGTCGGAGTCTTCCCGGAGCAGGCGCCCAACTGGGAGTTCATTTATTCTCACTCGAAACCGGGAATGAAGGTCCTCAACCTCTTCGCCTACACCGGAGCGGCGTCGCTCGCCGCGAAGGCCGCGGGCGCGGACGTGACGCACCTGGACTCCGTCCGGCAGGTGGTCACCTGGGCCCGCGGCAATATGGAGAGCAGCGGACTCGACGGCATACGCTGGGTGGTGGAAGACGCTATGAAATTCGCGAAGCGCGAGGCGAAGCGGGGCAACAAATACAGCGGCATCATCCTCGATCCGCCCGCTTACGGCCACGGCCCCGACGGCGAGCGCTGGAAACTTGACGACTGTCTGTTCGAGCTGCTGCAGAACGTGGCGCAGATTCTCGAACCGAAGGACAGCTTTATGGTCCTCAACCTGTATTCGAACGGCTACAGCGCACTCCTGGGCGAGACGGTCGTGAAGGAAGCTTTCAAGCTGAAGGGCCCGGGCTATACGCTCGAGAGCGGGGAACTCGCCCTGCGTGACCGCTTCGGCAAAGATCTCCCGCTCTCGATAGTGGTGAGGCTCACCCGTTAGTCTGAGGGCAACTCTCTTCCAAGAATATTTTTCAACCCCGTGTCGATAAGCGCGGAGAGTTCTTCGTTGCCTCCCTTCTTCACCTCGTCCTGCAGGAAGTACAGATACTGCATAGTGGTTTCGAAGTCGTTCTGTCCATAACTGTAGAAATCGTCGTAGAACGACGCGGCTGAAAGCAGACCGTCCGCGAGCTCCATCGCAAGATTGTCGGCCTTCTCCTTCTCGCCGTATTTGTAGTACTGTGCGATAATGTCTATCACCATATAGTCGTTGGCGGTGAATCCCAGAGGAATCGACTCGAGCGGCAGCTGGCGCGAAGCGGCCATTCCACGGTCGAGTATGTCTATCGCCTCCGCCGTGTATCCGCTCTTCGCCATCATACGCGCGGCAGTGGCGAAGACCTGGCGGACCGACATCACTCCAAGGTGGGTGTAGAGATTCTGGTAATCCACGAACCATCCGTCCGAAGACAGCGCGTCGTAACGATAGACGTCCTTGAGACGGCTGTACAGCCCGGCGATATCGCAGATGCCGGCATTGAGGCTGGTCACCTTGTTGCGGATAGGCACGAACTTGAAGGAATAGCCTTCGTAGAACAAATAATCCTTGAGACCGATATTGAGTTCTCCTCCCTGGTTGAGCATATTGATGGGCCTGGACCAGTCGTAGCCGGCGAGCAGGTCGAGCATAAACAGTTCGGGCTTGCTCAGATAATCCTTGCCCTTGGGGATGGTGAGGGTAATGCTCTCGGGGATGGCATCCGCGAACTCGGGCGGGAGTATGCCATACTTGAGTACGTTCTCCTTATTGACAGGGACGACTATCTTGCGCGACGGGATGTAGTCCACCTTGCGTCCGCTTGAAAGGGACACCTTCAGTTTCGGGTGGCGGAACACCGCCATCACGTCCTGTATGCTCATCTCAGAGCCTCGATTGTCCACGATCGGAACATATTCGTTGGTGCCGTAGAGATACTGGTTCTGCGGAACCGAGAGCGGCAGCGGGGCCGATTCGTTGCAGGCGTACTTCATCTGGTCTATGTACCAGTCCGTGCCGAGCAGCGAAGTATTCAGGATACGGACGTCCGTGCGTATGCCCTCCACCTCCTGCGCATACCAGAGCGGGAAGGTGTCGTTGTCGCCGTGCGTGACCAGGAAGCCGTTCGGGCCCACGGAGTTGAGGTAGTTCCCTGCCAGCTCCACCGCCGTGCGCCTGTTCGAGCGGTCGTGGTCGTCCCAGTTCTGGGCCGCCATAATCGCAGGAACGAAGAGGCACATAACAGTCACGCCTACGGCCACGGCCGCCTGCCCCTTGCCCCTGGCTGCATCCTCTATCCACCGGTAGATCGCGGCCACCGCGAGGCCTATCCACACGCTGAAGAAGTAGAACGAACCCGCATAGGCATAGTCGCGCTCGCGCACCTGATAAGGAGGCTGGTTGAGGTAAAGGACTATCGCGATGCCCGTCATAAAGAACATCAGGAAGGTAAGCCAGCAACCGCGCTTGTCCTTGCCGAACTGGAAGCACAGGCCGATGAGGCCGAGCAGCAGCGGAAGGAAATAGTAGTGGTTCTTGCCCTTGTTGTTCTTCAGCACGTCGGGCGCGTTGCTCTGGTCGCCCAGGCGGGCATTGTCGATGAATTTGATTCCGCTCTCCCAGTTGCCGTGGAAGATGTTTCCCGGCGCGGGGGAATGGATTTCGTTCTGGCGACCGACGAAGTTCCACATAAAGTAGCGCCAGTACATCCAGTTCATCTGGTAGTCGAAGAAGTACGCAAGGTTGGCGGCCATAGTCGGCTTACGGTGCTGCGCACCGGCGATCTTCCGACCCTTGCCGCCAGTGTACGCTTCGTAGAAGTCCTCATACCTGCCGTCCGGCGAGCTGCTCCACATACGCGGGAAGAGCATCTTTCCTGAACTCTTGTAGTCCGCGTCCACTGGGCCTTCCACTTTCTTGTACTTGCCATCGAGCGGAGCCCAATACTTTGTGGTCTTCAGATCATAGGGAGCATCATAATACTGGCCATAGACGAGCGGGGTCTTGCCGTATTGCTCGCGGCTGAGGTAGCGCACGAGGGTGAAAGCGTTGTCCGGCTGGTATTCGTTGGTCGGGGTCTTCGCGGCGCTGCGGATGATGTCCACGGTGAAGGCCGAGAAGCCGATTACGATGACCGTGAACGAAAGCAGGACGGTGTTCCAGAATACCTTACCCTTCTTCTGCGTACGCATTATGCCCCAGAAACACAGCGCGAGAAGCGCGATCATAAAGAACGCGGCGCCGGAGTTGTAAGGCAGTCCAAGGCCGTTCACGAAGAACAGGTCGAAGTATGCCGCAAGCTTGGGGAGCCAGGGAATTATCAGGAACAGGATGAGCGCCAGAATCACCACTCCGATGAGGAAGATCTTCACGTACTCCCAGAATGTGTAATCCGGCTTCTGCCTGAAATAATACATAAACACCAGCGCCGGGATAGCCAGCAGGTTCAGAAGGTGTATGCCTATACTGAGGCCCATCAGGAAGGCGATCAGCACTATCCAGCGGTTGGCGTGCGGCTCGTCGGCGTGGTCATACCACTCGGTCATAGCCCAGAACACCAGCGCCGTGAAGAGGCTGGACATTGCGTAAACCTCGCCTTCGACGGCCGAGAACCAGAAGGTGTCGGAGAAGCAATATGCCAGGGCGCCGACGAGGCCGCTGCCGAGGATGGCCACAGCCTCACCGAGGCTGTACTGCCCGTCCTCGGAAGGCCTCACTATGCGCTTTACCAGCCACACTATCGTGAGGTAAAGCAGGAAGATAGTGAGCGCCGAGCAGATGGCGCTGAGGGCGTTCACCAGCACGGCGGCGTGCGAGGCGTCGCCGAAAAGGGTTGCAATACGGGCGAAAAGCTGGAACACGGGGTTTCCCGGAGGGTGACCCACTTCCAGTTTGTATGACGAGGCGATGAACTCGCCGCAGTCCCAGAACGACGCTGAAGGCTCGATGGTCAGCAGATAAGTCACTGCCGACACAACGAAAGCCACCGCTGCGGTGAGCTTATTCCATAGATTGAATTGTTTGCTGTCCATAGGACCGCAAATATAACGATTTTGGTTGTATCTTTGCAATCTATGGCAGATAACGATTGGAAGAAACGGTTGGGGGTCGTGTATTCGACGAACCCAGATTTTCAGTACGAGACGGCGGCGGCCGCGGAGCCGGAGACGCTCGAGCCCGCGCGTCAGCGCCTCATCGTGCGTCTGGACCGGAGCGGCCGCGCCGGCAAGCAGGTCACCCTCGTGCAGGGCTTCGTGGGCAAGCAGGAGGACCTGGCTGCGCTGGGCAAAACCCTGAAGGTGAAATGCGGAGTGGGCGGTACTGCGAAGGACGGCGAGATCACCATCCAGGGCGACCTTCGCGACAAAGTCGTGAAGCTGCTCCTGGAGATGGGCTATAACGCAAAACGCGGCAACTAAACGATGATTCAGGACTTCCCCAACGGCAAACTATGGATGTCGGACGAGCCTCTCGAGGCCCTCGCCCGCGAGGCTTCGTGGGCGCAGGATCCCGTTCATTCGGTAATTGCCCTTCTGGCGATAGTCCTTCTGATCATCTTTATGCGGGATTACTTCATCCTTTGGACTCCCGTTATGCGCTGTATATTCCGGGCCAAGGCAAATATCGAGATGGAGCACAGTATTCAGCTTGCCCGAACCCGCAATCGGGCCGCGCTGATGATGATGCTGCCGATGTGGCTTATCGCCGAACGTTTCAGCATAATAAGCGAGCGGATGTGGTTATCGCTCGCGATTATGCTGGGATATCTGGTCCTGAAGCGGCTGGTCGCTGAAATCCTGCTGCCCTCCCGGCTCCAGGCCGAGACCCGCCTGGCCGTCCGCAGGGCGTTGTACACCTACAGCATAGTGCTCGCGTTCACGATGATGCTTACTGTGGGTGTGTGGCTGCTAGTCGGTTGGGACGAAGGGGCGATGAAGTGGGTTTTCGGAATCGAGGCGGGGGTCGTTCTCCTGCTCTCGATGGTGAGGGAAGGAGAAATTTTGTCTGCAACATATCATCCTTTGGTGAGTTTTTTGTATCTTTGCGCCCTTGAAATTTTGCCGGCGGCCGGTTTGGTTGCGGCAGCAGTGCTAGCAGATTAGGATGATGAACAGAATACTTATATCCCAGAATACACCTTCGAACCTCGCTCCGTATAATACTCTTTCCGAGAAATACGGCGTGAAATGCGAGTTCTTCCCCTTCTTCAAGATCGAGCCTCTCAGCTCGATGGAGTTCAGGGCCCAGCACGCCAACCTGGCGGATTATACGGCGGTTACCTTCTCGTCGCGTTTCGCCATCGACGCCTATTTCAAGCTGGCTGAAGAGCTTCGCTTCAAGGTGCCTGAGACTATGAAGTATTTCTGCTCGACCGAGCTGGTGGCGATGTACCTCCAGAAGCACATCGTTTACCGCAAGCGCAAGATTTTCTTCGGCGCGGGAACTCCCGAATCGCTGTTCGCGCTTATCGGCAGCAAGCACGCGGGCGAGAAATTCCTCCTCACCTCCAACGACTCTTCGAACGCCGCCCTTCTCGTCTCGATGTTCGAAGAAGCCGGCATTTCCTGCAAGGCCGCCAATTTCGTGAAGCCTGTGTCCCAGAATCTCAAGGGACTCGACCTTCATTCATACGATATGCTCGTGCTCTACAACAAGGCGGACGTGGCTTCTATCTTCGCGAGCTACCCGGATTTCAAGCAGGACGGGCTCAAGATCGCTTCCTACGGCAAGGGTGTGGTGAAAGCCATCACCGACGCCGGTCTTTCCATCGAGCTTCAGGCTCCCACTCCGGAAGCTCCTTCAGTGGCGAAAGCCCTCGACCTGTACCTCGCAGCGCACAAATAGTATTATGGAAGGCGTCAGGCACACCTTCAGCAAGGCCGAAAGGCTGAGCGGAAAGACTGCCCTCGCCCGTCTTATCGAAGGCGGACGCTGGGGGACGACCGCTCATCTCAAGTACTGCTGGGTGGCCTCGGACGGGGACTTGAACCGCCTGCTGGTCAGCGTGCCGAAAAAGCTCTTCAAGAGGGCCGTGAAGCGCAATTTGCTGAAGCGCAGGCTTCGCGAAAGCTACCGCCTTCAGAAGGAACTGCTCACAGCTTGCGGGGTCGATTTTATGATAGCTTATAATTCGCCCGAGGTTTTGCCCTTCGACGTCCTCTATGCGGAAGTCGGGGAAATACTGGGAAAAATCTCGTCGAAGCTATGAGTTTCTGGCAGGTCGTAAAAAAGGTGCTCGCAGCGCCTTTTATCCTTTTGATAAAGTTCTATCAGGTCTGCATCTCGCCTCTTAAGGGCGGGCCCACCTGCAGGTTTACCCCCACCTGTTCGCAGTATGCGCTGGAGGCGTTCCGCAAGTACGGTCCTTTCAAGGGATTCTGGCTGTCTTTGAAGCGTATTTTGCGCTGCCACCCCTGGGGCGGAAGCGGTTATGACCCTGTGCCGTAAAATTGTTATATTTGTTCCGGAATGAGCAATATCCGCAACTTCTGTATCATCGCGCACATCGACCACGGTAAGTCCACCCTGGCCGACCGCCTCCTCGAACTCACGCAGACCCTTTCGGCCCGCGATATGGAGAACCAGGTGCTCGACGATATGGATCTTGAACGGGAGAAGGGCATCACGATCAAGAGCCACGCTATCCAGATGGAGTATTCGTACCACGGCGAAAAGTATAAGCTCAACCTGATCGATACTCCCGGCCACGTGGACTTCTCCTACGAAGTTTCGCGTTCCATAGCCTCCTGCGAGGGTGCGCTTCTGGTGGTGGACGCCACCCAGGGCGTGCAGGCCCAGACCATCTCCAATCTCTATATGGCCATAGACCACGGCCTCGAGATCATACCTGTCGTGAACAAGATCGATATGGACTCGGCGCAGGTGGAGGTCGTAATAGACGAGGTTTGCGACCTGCTGGGCTGCGCACCGGAAGACGTGTTCCGCATTTCGGCGCGGACCGGCGAGGGCGTGGCCCCGATTCTCGACGCGATCGTCGAGAAGATCCCCGCCCCGTCCGCCGACCCTTCCGCGCCGCTCCAAGCCCTGATCTTCGACTCCGTCTTCAATCCTTTCCGCGGCGTTATCGCTTATTTCAAAGTCGAGAACGGCTCCGTCGCGAAAGGCGACAAGGTGAAGTTCTTCGCCACCGGAATGGAATACGATGTGGAGGAAGTGGGCTACCTCAAGATGAAGCTCATCCCCTCGCAGCGCATCGAAGCCGGCGACGTGGGTTACATCATAACCGGCATCAAGAGCGCCGTGGAGGTGAAGGTGGGCGACACCATCACGCACGTCACAGAGCCGTGCCACGAAGCCATCGCCGGATTCGAAGAGGTCAAGCCTATGGTGTTCGCTGGTATGTACCCGGTGCAGGCGGACAAGTTCGAAGAGCTGCGCGCCGTGCTGGAGAAGTTCAAGCTCAACGATGCTTCGTTCTTCTACGAACCCGAAAGTTCGCTCGCGCTGGGCTCCGGTTTCCGCTGCGGTTTCCTCGGCCTGCTGCATCTGGAGATAGTGCAGGAGCGCCTGTTCCGCGAGTTCGATATGGACGTGATCACCACCGTGCCGAACGTTTCCTACAACGTGTACACCACCCAGGGAGACGTCATCACGGTCCACAACCCGTCCGGAATGCCCGCCCCGACCCTTATCGACCACATCGAAGAGCCCTACATCCGTGCGCAGATTATCAGCAAGACGGAGTTCTTCGGGCCCATAATGAAGCTCTGCCTCGATCGTCGCGGTACGCTGATCAGCCAGCACTACATTACCGCCGACCGCATCGAGCTCAACTACGATATGCCGCTTTCTGAAATCGTGTTCGATTTCTACGACAAGCTGAAGACCATCTCGAAAGGCTACGCTTCGTTCGATTATCATATCATCGAGTTCCGTCCGGCAAGGCTCGTGCGCCTGGACATTCTGCTCAACGGCGAACCTGCCGACGCGCTTTCGACTTTGATACACGAAGACAACGCCTACACCTTCGGACGCAAGATGTGCGAGAAGCTGAAGGAGCTCATCCCCCGTCAGCAGTTCGACATACCGATCCAGGCCGCCATAGGCGCGAAGATTATCGCCCGCGAGACGGTAAAGCAGGTGCGCAAGGACGTCACGGCGAAGTGCTATGGCGGCGACGTGACCCGTAAGCGCAAGCTGCTCGAAAAGCAGAAGGAAGGCAAGAAACGTATGCGCCAGATCGGCACCGTGCAGGTGCCCCAGTCGGCCTTTATGGCAGTTCTAAAACTCGACTCGTGATACTCTTTTTGGGAAATATCGGCACTGGTGAGATCATCGTCATCGCGGTGGTCGTGGTGCTGCTTTTCGGCGGGAAGAAGATTCCCGAACTGATGAAGAGCATAGGGAAAGGCGTGCGCAGTTTCCGCGAGGGTGTGAAGAACGTGGAGGACGAAATCAAGAACGATCTGGATGTCTGATTCTGGCGAAATGACTTTCTGGGACCACCTGGAGGTTCTCCGCTGGTCCATCCTCAGGACGCTCGGCGTGCTGCTCATACTGTTCGTTGCCGCTTTCGCCGTTATGCCCTCCGTGTTCGACGCCGTTATTCTGGCGCCCACGACCGGAGAGTTTTTCGTTTACAAGTGGCTCGGCGGCATCTTCACCGGAGATTTCAAAATCGACATAGTCAACATCAACGTCACCGCACCTTTCTTCACCCATATGCGCACGGCGTTCCTGCTGGCTTTGGTAGTCGGATTCCCCTACCTGCTGGTTGAAGTCTGGCTGTTCGTGAAACCGGCGCTGTACCGCGAGGAGAAACGCGGAATGGGAGCGGCGATGCTGGCCGTCGCGCTGTTGTTTTATCTGGGTTGCGCCGTCGGTTATCTTGCCATCTTCCCGCTGACTTTCAGATTTCTCGCCGGATATCATATCGGCACGGGTATCCTGACCCAGATTTCACTGAATTCCTACATCTCGACCTTCGTGTCGATAATATTTATAATGGGTCTGGTGTTCGAGCTTCCGGTTTTGGCCTGGGTATTGGGCAAGTTCGGGCTGGTCAACAAGCAGATGCTCCGCAAGTACCGCCGCCACGCCATCGTCATCCTTCTGATTCTCGCAGCCGTCATCACCCCCACCGGCGACCCCTTCACCCTGATGGTCGTCTTCCTGCCGCTTTATTTGCTATACGAAGTCTCGATAGCAGTAGTGCCCGTGGCGCACAACTAACTGACTCACAGCAAGATACTAAAACTCGGCTCCGCGTTTTTTGGAGTCGAGTTTCGGTAATTTATTGAGTATTAGGCACTTACGCGCCACGGGGCTATTTAAGTTTCGAGAAGTGGCATTC
The DNA here is from genome assembly GCA_017615435.1 of Bacteroidales bacterium. Next base: position 45,297 of record JAGAAF010000045.1, on the reverse strand, counting down.
CAGCAGGTGCCCGTCGTGCCAGTTGTGCATACCGCCGCCGAGGCAGTTGCGCCACTGCCGGCAGGTTGCGCACTGTCCGGTGCGGGCCCAGCTGCGGTCGCGGAACTCCTTGAAGCGCGTCTGCCAGACCTCCCATAGATTGTCGTCATAGATGTTCCCCTGCGAGAAGCGGTCGCGGTCGATGTTGGGGCAGGCGCAGATTCTGCCGTCGATAAGGATGGATGCTATGTTGACGCCGGCGTGGCAGAAGAAGCGGTAGCCGCGCACTTTTTCTTCGTAGGGTCCGACATAGCCCTCGCAGCTGAACGTGACCTTCATCCTTCCGCCCTCCCGGCGCTTTTCGGCAATGAAATCCATCATAGAGCGGAGCTCGTCGGGGGTCAGGACCATATCAGGGTCTTTCGCTGCGCGGCCGATGGGGATGATGGTGAAGAGGCGCCATTGGCGTACACCGATTTCCGCGAGCGTGCGATAGAGCTCCGGCAGCTGGCCGATGTTGCGCCGGTTCACGCAAGTGACCACGTCGGAGGTCAGCCGTGGATCCGCCGACATCACCCTGATCGCCCGCAGGGCGCGCTCAAAGCTGCCTGGACGGCCGCGCATCCAGTCGTGTGACTCCTTCAGCCCGTCCAGGCTGATCGTGAGCGCGCTCATCCCCGCCGCCATCAGCCTCTCGTGCATCGCGTCGTCGTAGAACCAGCCGTTCGAGACCATACTCCACATCAGCCCGCGTTCGCGGATCGCCTGCCCGACTTCGTCTATGTCAGGCCGCAGAAGCGGCTCGCCTCCGGTCAGTACGACCAGGAAGTTCTTCGGACGCTCTTTTACCGGGATGGTGTCCACCGCACTGAGGAAGTCGGCGAGCGGCATATCCTTTTCGCGGCTGGCAATAGTGCAGTCGCTCCCGCAATGACGGCAGGAGAGATTGCAGCGGGTGGTGCACTCCCAGAAGAGGTAGCTGAGCTCGTGCACCTTGATTTCGTTGTTGCGAAGTAGCCTGAAGAGCAGGGTGTTCATTATTTGCAAATTTATACTAATTTTGTGGATGTGTGCAGGCCTGAGCCATAATATCCAGTCGTTATGAAATGGTTGCATAAAATTCTGAAAGGAGCCTCCCTTACTGGAGCCCTGTTTGCCCTGGAGGCCTGCTACGGAACTCCCGAGCCGTTTTACGAGTGCGATGAGGCGCCGATGTCTTTCCAGCTGGTTTCAAAGACCACGGGTTCTCCCATCAAAGGCGTGCACATCAAATCTTCAGCCGTGGCCGGCAGGAGTCAGTCTTCAATGGAGGAACTTGGCGTTACGGGAGACGACGGCACTTGCAAGGTCATCCTCACTTATTATCGTAGTACGGAAGGCCCCGTAATCCGCTTCGAGGACGAGGCGGGCCTTTATGCGGCCAAGGACACCACCCTGGCCGATCTTCGCGAACGCACTGTCGAGGTTAAACTCAATCCCGCGGAATAATATGAAACGCCTCTTACTGGCGGTTTTGCTCCTGCTGGGGCTTGCCGTGCCCGTGCTGGCGCAGGAGACGCTTTACGAAGCCCTGTATGTAGTTCCTTTCAAGAATTCATACTCACTGGAAGTCGGAACAGGCTATGCTCCGCTGCATTCCACCGTGTTTGCCGGCAGCACTATATCCAGTGAACTCTCTCCTAAGGGTCAATTTGCGACGGACGATATTCCGCTCTCTTTCTCCATTGCCGGTGTGCTTCGCACCAGCAAGTACTGGGAGGTAAAACTGATTGCAGACGCTGCCTGGCACAACTGCGGAGTGAAACAAAAGCCCACCTTTGGAGTAGATCCGGAAGGGCAGCCGCGCTATAAAAACGATTACGAAAACTCGGAGTACCTCGGCCGGAAGAATCTGAACTATTACTTTTCCTTAACCTGTATGTTCCGTAGGATCTGGAATCCTTTCCGCACCTTCCAAGTCTACAGCGAATTCGGTATTGGACTGGTGTCGAAGGCATTGCTCCAAAACTCCCTTCTGGACAATGTCCAGGTGCTCCCTAGCGTCACCCCCATCGGGGCTCGCTACCGCTGGGAGCACTTTTACGTCTTTGCTGAAATTCCTATCAGCCCCTACGCCACCCTAATCCACGGCGGATTGGCGTGGAAATTTTGAATGGCCTAGAGCGACGTGGAAGATAAGTGCTTAAGTATCAGATTATTATATTAATTAGGTGCCCCGATTTTGGGACACCTAATTTGTTTAATTGGCTGTGTGATAGGGGGTTAGCCCCCACGCATATTATTTGCGTTTCAGCACGTCGCGGGCGGCTGCGGCGATCGCCTCGGCGTTGAGGCCGTAGGCGGCGAGGAGCTCCGCGGGGGTGCCGGACTGGCCGAAGCGGTCGGCGCCATTGACGAAGGCAATGGGCGTGGGGACCGCTGAGGCCGCCACTCCGGCAACCGCCTCTCCGAGCCCGCCTGCCATATTGTGCTCTTCGGCGACAACTGCGCAGCCTGTCTTCTTCAGGGAGGCAATCAGTGCAGCCTCATCGAGGGGCTTGACGGTAGGCACGTTCAGCACCTCGGCGCTGATGCCTTCGGCCTCGAGGGCCTCCGCTGCGAGCAGCGCCTCCCACACGAGATGGCCGTTGGCAATCAGCGTGACATCCTTGCCTTCATTCAGATTGTAAATCTTGCCAATCACGAACTCTTCGTCTTCCGGTGTGAAATTCGGCACGGACGGGCGGCCGAAACGGATGTAGACCGGGCCGTCGAAAGCCGCGGCGGCGATGGTAGCGTTCTTCGTCTGATTATAGTCGCAAGGTACGAGCACCGTCATTCCGGGAAGGGCGCGCATAAGGGCCACATCCTCCATAGTCTGGTGAGTGGCGCCGTCCTCTCCGAGGGTGATGCCGGCGTGGGAAGATGCGATCTTCACATTGGTGTGGCCATAGGCAACCTCCTGACGTAGCTGGTCATAGACTCGGCCGGTCACGAATTCGGCGAAAGAGCCGATGAACGGGACCTTGCCAGTGGTGGCCAAACCTGCCGCCACACCAACCATATTGGCCTCGGCGATTCCGCACTGGATGAACCTGTCCGGGAACTCGGCCGCAAAAGCGTCCATCTTCACGGAGCCCTTGAGGTCCGCCGTCAGCGCAAGCACTCGGCTGTCGCGTTTGCCCGCTTCGAGAAGTCCCGCGCCGAAACCGCTGCGGGTGTCCTTCTTTCCAGAATCGATATACTTCTTCATACTAATAGTCTCCCAGTGTTTCTTCCAATTGGGCAAGGGCCTTCTCTACCTCTTCGGCGTTCGGGGCCTTGCCGTGCCATTTGTGTGTGCCTGCCATAAAGTCGACTCCGTGACCCATTTCTGTCTTGAAGAGTATCATCTTCGGCTTTCCGTTCTCGGCGTGAGCCAACTCGAATGCCTGAAGGATGCTCTCGAAGTCGTGTCCGTCTGCGAGGATGACATCCCAGCCGAATGCCGACCACTTGTCGCTAAGGTTGTCGATGCCGGTGATGGTGGTTGTGGGGCCGTCGATCTGCTGACCGTTGAGGTCGGTGAATGCGATGAGGTTGTCCACCTTGTGATGAGGAGCCCACATAGCGGCCTCCCAGATCTGGCCTTCTTCGCTTTCGCCGTCACCCACCAGCACATAGACTTTGCCGGGGTCGCCGTCCAGCTTCTTTCCGAGAGCCATACCAGCAGCGGCGGAGAGTCCCTGCCCGAGCGAACCGGCGGGAACGAACACGCCGGGGAGATGGTCGGTCACTGCCGGGTGGCCCTGAAGGCGGGTGCCGAAGCGGCGGAGGGTGCCGAGTTCGCTCACAGGGAAGTAGCCGCTGCGGGCGAGAACGCTGTAGTAGACGGGAGCGAGATGTCCGGCCGAGAGGACGAACATATCCTGTCCCTTGCCGTCACGGCTCCAGGTCTTCGGATCGTGACGCATTTCACTGAAATACAGCGCGGTCATCACATCCGTGATGCCGAGCGAGCCGCCCGGGTGGCCGGATTTGGCCGCGCCGACCATCCTGATAATGTCGCGGCGCACCTGCGAAGCGGTTTTCTGTAATGTTTCGATATTGGTCATAGTTAAATGAATTGTCTTAATCGGTCATCCCCGACCTGATCGGGAATCTATTCCACGAACCTTCCATCACACATATGCAGTTCCCTGTCACACAACGCTGCAAGGTCGGGGTCGTGCGTGACGATTATTATCGTCTGGCCGAGCTGTTCGCGAAGGTCGAAGAAGAGCTGGTGGATTTCTTTCTTCGTGGCTGAGTCCAGGTTGCCGGTCGGCTCATCCGCCAGGAGCACGGCAGGGTCGTTGATCAGCGCACGTGCGATCGCCACCCTCTGCTGCTCGCCGCCGGAGAGCTCCGCAGGCCTATGGTCGAGGCGGTTCCATAGCCCCACGCGTAAGAGCACCTCTTCCGCCGCAGCTTTCATCTGCGACTGTGTCCGTCCGCCGGCGATCATCGCAGGAATCATCACATTTTCAAAAGCCGTGAATTCGGGAAGGAGATGGTGAGCCTGAAACACGAAGCCCACGGTCTTTCCACGAAACAGCGCCTTCTCCTTCGGACTCAGATTGATGGCGTCTTTGCCGTCGATGAGCAACTCACCGCTATCCGGAGTCAAAAGGGTTCCAAGTATCTGGAGCAGGGTCGTCTTGCCGGCGCCGGAAGCGCCCATAATCGACACCACCTCGCCCTTCTCCGCGCTGAAATCAACTCCTTTCAGCACCTCAAGAGAGCCGAAAGATTTCTTTATGTTATGAGCTTCGATTATTGCCATACCATACAAATTTAGCAAATGTTTTGCTTTTTCTCCCAAACCATAATATCTTTGCTGCCCCTTCTTGCAGGCGAGATGGCGGGTTGCCGCTTGAAACGCAGCTAGATGCAACTGCAAAAGGGATTTTTCGGGGTGTGGCGCAGTTGGTAGCGCATCTGGTTTGGGACCAGAGGGTCGCAGGTTCGAGTCCTGTCACCCCGACCTTATCTTACTGGGGGATGACGCATCCCCCAAACCCCCTGCGGCCTTTTCTCCTTTCCGTATTTTGCTCCCGCAAAATACCCGGACCGGCCGGTCGCCTGATGGCGACATCGTCGCTACGCTCCTCTAAATATCCGGCGAGAAAACAGCTGAAAACTCGCCGGAATGAACAAAAACCAGCAATCCGGCGAGATAACAGTCAAAAACTCGCCGGGAAGAGACTGACGCATTATGCGCCACGCGCTAACCCATTATCCATTTGCCGACCTTGGGGATGCGGCGAACCAACACGCAGACCAGGGCGACGAGGATGAAGGAGCTGATGGCGGTGAGGAAGATTTCGACGGGGGTGGTCCAGACGGGGCCGAGGGCACCGTCCAGGCCGAGGCCCAGCCGGGAGCGTATCCGGCTGGATATTAAACCCAGAAGCAATAAATGGCTGAGGTACATGCCATAGCCAGCCTCCGAGACGGGAACGGCGACCCGGCGATAGAATGCGCCGGCGTCGGAAAGATCCACAGACCGGCCGTGAGCGATTTTGCGGAATAGCAGGATCCAGCCGATAGTCATTAGCGCGACGCCAAGGGTGTCGTTCAGCCAGGGACCTTCCCAGAGGGCGGCGAGGCCGACTGGGCCTTCGACGGGGAACACCCCGTCGCAGTCCGCCCAGACTCGGCTAAGAAAACCGCCCGAGCATAGGGCAATACCGACAAGAGAGACCGGAAAACCTATCGCGACTGTACGTTTCCAGGACAGTTTACCCACAAACTTGCGGAAATAGAGCCCCAGCAGCACATATCCAACAAAACCGCTCAGATAATAGAACACCCCGTAGGCATTCCAGCTCGCTTCACCCCATAAAGGATAGAGTGCCGCATTAGGGATTCCGGAAGGACCGTAAATCACGGGCGCAGGACCGCCGACAACCTGACGGATCAGCGGGACGACGGTCGTGAGCAGCCAGATGCCGATGTAAACCTGAAGTTCGCGCTTGCCGACTTTCGAAGCCCAGGGAGAAAGCAGCGGCATTATCAGATAAACGCCTATCAGCATATACACGAACCACATATGGCCTGCAGCGTAGTTGAAATTAAGCAGCAAATCCTTGAAGTTCTGCACGGGTTCGCCCCAGACGAGCGCGTAAACTATGGACCACACGAAGAAGGGAATCAGTATCCTGACCGCCCTGCGCTTGAAGAATTCGCCAGTGGAATAATGCAGAGGAAATTGCAGGTAGCTGGATGCAACGATAAAAAGTGCGACACACGCGCGGGGTAAAACATTGAGGAACCCCACCCATAAAGCATCCGCCTTTGTCAGGATCAGCGACCCTTCGCCGCCCAGATAAAACGGTTCGCAGCTATGTGTGAGCATCACGCCGAAACAGGCGAAGATACGCACCCAGTCTATCCAGACTTCCCTTTTCATATTCTAGAATTCCATTCTGACCAAGAAGCGGACAACCTCCTCGGCGACTCCGCAGAAGTACCACACATCGCCGTCGCGGCCCAGGCGGAAATCGACCTTCATTCCGGGAGCGACCTCGACGTAGTAGTTAATCTCGATATCCTTCACGGCGTGCGTTGCCAGATAATCGAACGGCAGGGCGTCGAAAGCCCACTCCGTGTAGAAGCAGTTGTTCACGTGAGAGTTTGAGTCAATCTCGCTGAACAGAGGGGTGTGCGAGCCGGTCTCCGACATAGCCAGGCCTTCCGGCACCACGAGCTTCGTGCAGAACGGGAGGGTATCTTCCTCGCAGTGCGAGTCCTCGCGGAAGGGCGGCATACCGCGGAAGATCGAGCGGTTCGCGAGATCGAGCACGGTCCACGCCGACGTCGCCTGGGCGAGCACAGCGTCGCCCCTGCGAATGCGGAAGTTACGGTGCCACAGCGGTCCGGTCTTCGCGCGCGACCAGGTCTCCAGCTGCAGGTCGTCTCCCCATAGGGGAAGGTCGTGGACACTGATATGCAGACGGTTGAGCACCCACGCCAGGCCCAACGGACGCAGCGCATCGTAGCCCGCGCCGCAGAACGCCGAACCTGCATAGGCCGCTTCCTGCAGGCAGCACTGAAGGTAGAAAGGTTTGATGCGGCTGGCGCAGTCCACTTCGTGGCTCTGGACCCTGACCGGGAGTAATACTTTATTGCAGGACGTCTCCATTCAAAGATACATTATGTGTGTGGAACGGGTCGAGTTCGGAGTCGATAAGGCGCGCAGCCTCGAGGCGTGTGACCGTGGACTTCGAGCGCAGGTCGGTCTCGATTGATTCACCTTTTATTCCTTCTATCAGTTCGACAAACTCCGAGCCGGTGAAAGCCGCGGTGGAGTTGTTGTGCGGGATGTCGTAGTACTCCTCCAGGAAGAGTTCGTTTTTAAGAAGGTTGTCGCCGGTGCGGAAATGGCACTCGTTCGACCAGCCTATAGTCTCGCCCTTGCCACGCATAATGCCGGTCGACCCGATGCGCTGAAGCACACGGAAGTCCGGGCTTGCGGGCTCGAGATCAAGATAAGGCTGGAGGCGGGCGCCGGCGGAGAGCAGCGCGTCCTGCACGTCGCGGACGTGCACCTCGCACAGCGCCTTGCGCTGCTTGAGCGCGAGCGCTGCAAGGGCGCCGGCGGCCTGGCCGAGTTCCATAGTCACGGGCTGCAGACGGGTTGAGCCATTAATCAGATTGGTCACGCTGATGGATTTTTCCGCCACCAGCATACCGTCTTTCTCTTTCGGGATCAGCACACCCAGCGGCAGTGTGAACGGAACTATCTTCGGGAAATCTATCACTATGCTCTGCCAGTCGGGATATTGCCAATGATGATGGTCCACGGGGTAATCGCCCACCGCGATGCCCGTTCGATATCCCTTATAGTCGAACGGCGACACGGCCTCGTTCACGCCGAAGAGATATTCGCCTTCTATGCGGCGCGACTCCCTGTGATAGGGTATCAGCGGGAAGCGGTCATCCGTAGGATACTGATCATTAGCCAGACCCCAGGTTTTGTAACCGATCTTAGTCTGAAGATAGTAAAGGAAGCCGAGCGAATGCAGTTTCGCTTTCGCGATAGCGGCTGCCCGTTCATCACGGCTCATCTCAATCAGGTTCACGTAGTAGTCGTTGCCGTGGATGGGCCAGTTGATCATTATTTCGCCGTTGGGCAGAAGACCGTAGGACATCATTTCGGACGCGGACCAGATGGTCTGGCCGGTGGTGTTCTCCACATTGTAGGCGCTCTTGCAACTGTTGTAGTAGAGGCTTTCGTCGTATCCTTCCGGCTGCGCAATCGTCACGTCGCGGCTGTAGTTCTTCAGGGTCATCACCATCGTGAGGTCCTGCACCACATTGTTCGGGCCTATGGCCATAGATTCCCCGGCATACGACGGAGAGTCCATACCCACGCGATAACGGACGCCGGCGGCCTTCGCCACGTCACCCAGCTCCGTGCAGTCGATGACTATGTCAGCCTGAAGCGTGAGCTCGCCGTTCTTGCCGTCGAACGTGGCGGTCCAGCCGCCGGCTCCCCCGCTGATGCTTTTGAACGCGGCATTCTTGATAACCGTAAGGTTATTGAAATCCGACACCCAGGTTTCGAATATGTTTTCCGCCACCTTCGGGCTATATAGCATATTGCTGACCCAGCCTGTTTTCAGAGCGGAAATGGAACCGTAGTGCTGGACCAGAGCGTCGGCGAACTCGCCGAACAGGCCCTGGCGCATCTTGTGGTTGCCGTCGGTAGCGCTTACGCCGGCCGAAGTGAGCATACCTCCCAGCCAGGGAGTTTCCTCGACGAGTATCACATCCACACCCAGCCTTGCCGCCTGGATTGCCGCGCAGACGCCACTCGACCCGCCGCCGATCACCAGCACCGTTCCCGTGCCGTCATCCGGCGGCACCACCGGAACGACTACGTTCGTGTCCACCTGCGGAGTGTCCGTCGTGTCTATCTGATGAGTCCCGGTCGTGTCCGCACCCGGTTTGTCCGGCTCCTGCGGAGTCTTCTCCGGCTCAGGCATACAAGCCACGGCCAGCGCCACTATAGCTGTTAAAAAGCGTTTCATTTGAACAGTGTCGGAGCGAGTGTCTGCAGGTCGGCCCTCCAGGTTATCCACGAATGTCCCGCCTGCGCGTTCTCCAAATATTGATATTTAATTCCTGCCGCCTTCAGATAGCCGAGCGCCTCCTGGCAATTCCTATATGCAATGTCGGACGGACCGCCCTGAGTGAAGTACAGCGCCTTGAAATTCAGCTTGGGAGCAATTTCGTTGAGCTTAATCTGCTCTATGTATTCCTTCTGCTTTCCGGGCGAGAAGCTGGAGCTCAGCACCCAGACGTAGTTGAAGAGTTCGGGATGCTTGAACGCGGTCTCGATGGTCTCCATACCGCCCATCGAAAGGCCCGCCATAGCCCTATGGTTCTTGTCTGCGATCACGCGGTAGTTCGCTTCCACAAACGGGATGATGCTGCGGACCATATCCTCTCCGAACAGAGGGACTTCGCTCATCATATCCGGGCCCGGGATGCTGCCGTTCGGCATCACCACTATCATCGGGACCATCTTCCCTTCGGAGAGCAGGTTGTCCAGGATCCAGCCGGCAGCACCGACGCCCGGCCAGGAAGCGTCGTTATCGCCTCCGCCGTGAATGAGGTACAGCACCGGCAGCGCGTCCGCACTCTTCTCGTACCCCGCCGGGGTCCACACGTGCATCCTTCGCAGCTGTCCGAGCGTCTCGGAGTAATACCACCGCTGGCTGACGGCTCCGTGCGGAACATCCTTGATATAGCCGTCTCCCTTGGTGAACACGCTCGCCTGCTCTGCCGACAGCGGCGTCTTCGGGTCCTGCACCTTCACTCCGTCCACCAGGAACGAGTACCTGAAGCACCCGTCCGCAAGCCCCTCGCGGATGCCCTGCCACACGCCGTTTTCCTGTTTCGCGAACTTCACAGGCTTATCCCACGGCAGATCTCCGGTCACCATAATGTTCTGCGCATTCGGTGCGTAGATCTGGAACAGCACTCTGCCGTCCGGGAGGACTTTCACAGACTGAAGGGTATCATTCGGCGTCGGCTGGCGGAACCACTGCGCCCCCGCGCTCCCGCAGCAACCCATCACCGCCGCGACCAAGAGAATTATTCGTTTCATAGCTTATCAATATCGACTATCTCATATTTTCCATTCTTCAAATCCTCCTCCCCTTGGCGTATATCCTCAACGAGCTCTGGCTGAGACATCACATAATCCGTCTCACGCATCGCCGCAGATTCCCCATGCTTAGTTCTAGTGCTCATATTCTTGGCCGTCTTCAACACTATTTAGAAGACTTACCACAAAAATAGCATTATTCTCCTGAACACAAAGCCCGTTTTGTTCAAGGTCTGCTTTTAACTGCGAGATCTTGAACAGTCAAATGCCATCTAGATATCTTCTATTCATGTTTAAGCGTACAAGGTGTGCCGCGCAAAAGCAAACCTTGAACAAATGGACGAAAAAACACCTCCGGATCGCGCTGCGCCGAGCTCGAGAGTGCGGCTCAGCTTGCGCGATTGTGGCTTTGCGAATGTATGTTTCATCTATATTGTTTGGTGTCGGCCCCCGGCGACCCCGAAGCCGGGGGCCTTGGTAAACCGGTCGCTCGCAGTAACTCGCTCCCTATCAATTTTGCGGAAGCTGTGTTTTTAAGTGTGACACCTTCCGCAGCCAAACCTCAACCAGCACGCCCCTGTGCCATATAACGCTCGGAAGGTGTGCATCACAAAATCACACCTTCCGCATTTCGGGCTTGGGCGGAGCCCGGCATAAGACGTTGATTACAGGTATGCCGCCCTGAAATGCCCGCGGCGAGCACAAGCGCGCGAAGACTGTCTCCCTTTTCCGCGTCTGGAACAGAAAGTACGTTCTGAGTTGTTGACTTTCGGGCTCGATTTTGACAAAATCGGGTCCGGGAGGCAAAAACTCTGAACCGGCAAGCCGTCAGGCGCGGCAGGGCACGCTCGCGTCTCCCTCCCGCCCCGGCGCCAGCCCCGGTAGCCCTCCCGCAACCGAATCCGCCAAACAGCGCCACGGAGGAATAGCGCCAATCAATCTCTCAGATATCACAGATGGGGTATCGTGACTCTTTCGTGTGGCGCTGGGCTCGATTTCGGGGCTAGCGCCACGGAGATTTGTTACCTGGATGCCATACATGTACTTCTGGACGGGGTTGGTAATTATTGAGCGTGGCACTGTTTGGCGAAGTCGTCCGAAACGGCGGGAAAAGCGAGGGAAAACCCGCCGAAAAGGAGGGAAAAGGGCCAAGCGGCGGGAAAACGAACACAAAACCCGCCGGAGGAGCGGGGACACGGGCGAAAGAGGACAAATAGTTGGGGTTAACCTGCGGAGATTCCCGCGGGTTAACCCCAACTATTTGCGAGCGCGCGAACTAGAGGTTCGGGTTTTCCTTCTTCCAGTCGGCGACGGGAGGGACGATGCCGAGGTCGATGATCTCGTCACGCATCTTGCAGAGGTGTGCGTAAGAGGCATCGAGGGCTGCGAGTTCCTCGGGAGTGCCGGTCGGAGCGACGAAGTGCACGCCGGTGGCGTCGATAGTGGTGGGCATAGCCATCATCACGTTCTTATACTTCTCGTTGTTCACGTAGGTTCCGGCAGGAAGGGTGAACTTGGCGCCGCCCATAGAGGCTTCGATCATCTTGATTGCGCAGTAAGCAGGGCTCTGGAAGGAGCTGCGGCCACGGAGCTTGATGATGGCGCTGCCGCCCTGGATGGTGTTCTGCTTGATCTCGGCGAAACGCTCGGGGGTGAGACCCATCTCTGCGAGGGGCTTGCCGTCGACCTTGACCTGCGAGGCGAAGACTGCCATCTGCTCGCCGTGTCCGCCGTAGGTGTGCGCACCGGTAACGGAGCTCTGAGGCACGCCGAATTCCTTGGCGAGGTTGCTCTGCAGACGGGTGCTGTCGAGGGCTGCGAGGCTGGTGAGCTGGCTGGGCTTAAGGCCGGAGTGGATGAGAGCCGTAAGAGCGGTGACGTCTGCGGGGTTGAAGATAACCACCACGTGCTTTACGTCAGGGCAGTACTGCTTGATGAGGTCGCCGAACTCGGCAGCGATCTGGCAGTTGCCCTTGAGGAGATCCTCACGGGTCATTCCTTCCTTGCGGGGAGCGCCGCCAGAAGAGACGATGTACTTCGCGTCCTTGAACGCAACGGCCGGATCGACGGTCCAGGTGATGTTAGCGTTCTCGAATCCGCAGTGATACATTTCTTCCGCAACACCGTGTACACCGGGCTCGAAGATATCATAGAGACAGATGTTGGGTGTGAGGCCGAGCATAAGCGCGGTCTGGGCCATATTGGAACCGATCATTCCGCCGGCACCGACAATGGTCAACTTTTCATTGGTCAAGTACTTCATAATAATATAATGTGTTACTGATTCTCTTAAGCCTCGCAAATTTAGCAAAAATCACTATATTTGCAGCGACTTATAAACCTTTATGGCACTTTTTCTGACAAAAGACCTGGACGACCCTGTGCACTTGCGCATCGGTGTCTGGCAAATCTCGGAGAGCGAGGCGGAGCTTCGCGCAATGACGTCCATACCCTCAGACGAACTTGAGGAAATCTCTTACATAAAAAGCGAATCGCTCAGGAAACAGAAGCTGGCAGTGAGAGCCCTCCTGGACGCGATGTTTGAAGACAAGGTGTATCTGTCGCACCACGACAACGGCAAGCCGTATATCGAGAACGACGCCACCAATATCAGCATTACCCACACAGACAAATACGTCGCGATCATCCTCTCGACCGAGGCCGAGGTGGGTATCGACTGCGAGTCCCTGGACCGCGACTTCTCCGCAGTGGAGAAGAAGGCCCTTTCCGAAGACGAAATCGACGATCTCGACGACAACAAGCGCAACGAGCAGCTGGCGATCTACTGGTGCTCGAAGGAGGCCATCTACAAGCTCACTTCGCAGTACGACGTGGACTTCGCCGAGCAGATCGAACTCGACAATTTCCGCTTCCGCGACGAGGGCGACCTCGACGCCACCTTCACCGACGACGACGGTTACGAACAGGAGTACGAACTCCATTATTTTACCTTCGACCGCCACGTATTGGTCTGGGTTACCGATTAGGGAAGTTATCCACAACCGGCCCCGAACCGCGTAACAAAAAAGTTATCGATTTGGAATAATTCCAAATTAGCCCTTAGCGTAGATCCCTGTTTGTCAACGACATAACAGGGATTTGCCGTTTTTGTGGATAACTTTTTCTTTCGATTATCTTGTTTTGTGAAAAACCTTGTTCCATATTTGCACATACGAATTTAATAACCGAAGGCATCCTTGCTCTCCTAAATCGGCAAGGACTTAAAAATTTCGCCACCATATGATACAAACTGTTATCAAAAGAGACGGCCGCAAGGTCGAATTCAACAATCAGAAGATAGTCGCGGCCATCCTCAAGGCAATGGATATCACCGAGGCCGGACAAGACATCGTTCTCGCAGCCAAGATCGCCGACACGATCAGCCGTTCGGGCAAGACCGAGATGAGCGTGGAAGAGATCCAGGACTGTGTGGAAATGGAGCTTATGAAGAGCCCCCGCAAGGAAGTCGCAAGGGCATACATCGCATACCGCAACCAGCGCAACCTCGCCCGTAAGGCAAAAACCAACGAAATCTTCCAGGAGATTATCGACGCGCAGGCAAACGACATCACCCGCGAGAACGCCAATATGAACGCGGACACTCCCGCCGGTATGATGATGAAGTTCGCCTCCGAAGCGACCAAGTCATATGTGGACGAGTGCCTTCTCTCCGAGGACGTAAGGGAAGCCGTGGCCGGAAACTATATTCATATCCACGACAAGGACTACTATCCTACCAAGTCCCTTACCTGCATCCAGCACCCTCTGGATCTGATCCTCGAGCACGGACTCAAGGCCGGTCACGGCGAGTCCCGCGCCGCGAAGAGGATCGAGACCGCTTCGGTGCTGGCGTGCATCAGTATGGAGACCGTGCAGAACGAAATGCACGGAGGTCAGGCTATCCCCGCCTTCGACTTCTACCTCGCTCCTTTCGTGCGCAAAACTTATGAGGAAGAGATCGATCAGGTGAGCGCCCTGACCAACACGGATTACTCCGAGCTCAAGGGAGCCCCCATCGACGACTATCTCAAGCGTGACCTCGTGGGCCTTCAGGGCAAGGAGCGCGCTATGCAGCACGCCATCAACCAGACGGTGAGCCGCGTACATCAGGCGATGGAGGCGTTCGTACACAATATGAACACCATCCACAGCCGTGGCGGCAACCAGGTCGTGTTCTCGTCCATCAACTACGGAACCGATACTTCCGCCGAGGGCCGCTGCATCATCCGCGAGATCCTCAACACCACTTACGAAGGCGTGGGCCACGGCTCGACCGCTATCTTCCCCATCCAGATCTGGAAGAAGAAGAGGGGCGTCAGCTACCTCCCCGGCGACCGCAACTACGACCTTTACAAGTTCGCCTGCAAGGTGACGGCGCGCCGCTTCTTCCCCAACTTCCTCAACCTCGACGCCTCCTACAACCAGGACGACGCGTGGAAGGAGGACGATCCGAAGCGCTATGTCCACGAAGTGGCGACTATGGGCTGCCGCACCCGCGTCTATGGCAACAAGTTCGGCCCGAAGACCTCCATCGGCCGCGGCAACCTCAGCTTCACCACCATCAACATAGTCAAGCTCGCCATCGAGTGTATGGAGATCGAGGACAAGGACACCCGTCTGCAGAAATTCTTCCAGAAGCTCGACTGGGCACTCGAGATCGCTGCCAAGCAGCTCAACGAGCGCTTCGACTTCCAGAAGACCGCCCTCAAGAAGCAGTTCCCTCTGCTTATGAACGGCCTCTGGCTCGGTTCAGACAAACTGGACGACAACGACACCATCGAGAGCGTGATGAACCAGGGAACCCTTTCCATCGGCTTCATCGGCCTCGCAGAGTGCCTCATCGCCCTCATCGGCAAACACCACGGCGAGAGCGAAGAGGCCCAGGAGCTCGGCCTCAGGATCATCTCGCATATGGCTGAGAAGATCAACGGTTTCGCCGAGACCTACCAGCATAACTTCACTTTCCTCGCCACTCCGGCCGAGGGCCTTTCCGGAGCCTTCACCCGCAGGGACAAGAAGACTTTCGGAGTTCTGCCCGGCATTACGGACAAGGACTACTACACCAACTCAAGCCACGTTCCGGTGTACTATCACTGCACTCCTGAGCACAAAGCGAAGATTGAAGGCCCGTATCACAAATACGAGAACGCAGGCCACATCTTCTATGTGGAGATCGACGGAGATGCGACTCACAACCCGGAGGCTATTATGCAGATTGTCGACCTGATGGACAAGTACGACATCGGCTACGGTTCAGTGAACCACAACCGCAACCGCTGCCTCGACTGCGGCTACGAAGACAGCACCGAGGATCTCACCGAGTGCCCTCACTGCCACGGTCACCACATCGACACCCTGCAGCGTATCACCGGTTACCTCGTGGGCACCACCAACAGGTGGAACAGCGCCAAGCTCGCGGAACTCAAAGACCGGGTGGTCCACAAGTAGTAATCTAAACTTGATTCTGGGGCCGCGGTTTTCGCGGCCCTTTTCATCTTATGGAAGTCGTAAAGGATAAGATAAGCGTTCTGGATATCGTGCACCAGACTATGGCGGACGGCCCCGGGTTCCGCACGGCCATCTATTGTGCCGGCTGCAACCACGCCTGCCCGGGCTGTCACAACCCCCAGTCGTGGAACATAGCCAACGGCAAATGGATGAGCATCGACGAGCTGATGGACATCATCAAAGCCGACGGAATGTCCAATGTCACCTTCACGGGCGGAGATCCGTTCTGCCAGCCGGAAGCGTTTACCGAGCTCGCGCGCAGGATCAAGGCCGAGACCACAAAGAACATCTGGTGCTGGACCGGCTACACGATCGAAGAGATACGGGCGGACGAGCGCCTCGCGCAGATGCTGCCTTACATCGACACGCTGGTGGACGGGCCCTTCATCCTGGCGCAGCGCGACACCACCCTTCTCTTCAGGGGCAGCCCCAATCAAAGAATAATACATCTCACTCCGGTGGAGGAAGATGTATGTCCTGGTGCTGTGGAGCTTGTCAAGCCCCGATAATTAGAAATTGAATCTGAGACCTGCTTCCAGGCTGAACATAAGCGGCTTGTCTGTCCTTATGCTCTTCGGCTGGTTTCCGGGGAAGTAGTACTTCACACCCGGATCCGCATACAGACCCACCTTTTCGGAAACCCTGAATTCCACTCCGATGCCTCCGAACAGTCCGTACTGCAGCGACGGCACGTTCTCGGAAAGCAGAGGAGAAGTGCTGAGGTCGTAGATGTAATACTTGCTCGAAATAGCTTTCTCGGCACTACCTCCCGCATAGCAGTAGAACAGAAGGGTCTTGCTGTCTATCACATCGTACGACACTGCGACAGGGATACCGATGTACTGGAGGTTGTGTGTGAATGCTCCTTCTTCGGTCTTGTATTTTCCCTGGAAGGTCCTGCTGAGGAACGACCAGTTAACACCGGCGCTCACTGCGAGTTTCTCCGCGAAATGATAACGCACGCTGAGACCGAACGACATCGGGATTCCGTAAATGGAGTTGGTGGTTTCCTGAATACCCTCTGAAGGAAGGCCGCTGGAGAATGCCGGCCTCGAAGTCAAGATGTGAGCGTCATTACCACCCACAATGCCTCCGGCCTTCAAAGCCAGCCTACGGGTAGTTTTCTTCGCCGCTGCTGCCTCTTCGGCCATAATCTCGGCGAACGGGTCTACCCACGGCTCTGTGCTTTCCTTCTGAGATTTCTCGGCTCCGTCTTCGACTTCGCTCGAAATGACAACCTTGTCATCACCGATCTGATCGGCGCTTCGCGCCTCTAAGCCGTTCTCACTATCATTAGTGGGGACGACAGTGATCTGATCGGGAGTTTGGATTTCTTTGGGGACGAAGCCGGCACGTGTGCCGATGTTGGATGCCTGAGCGGGGGTCTCTTCCACCATCGCGACGGGGCCTGACGGCCGGGCGTCTGCGACGGAGATGATTTCTTCTCCAGAGTTTATGATAGTTTTTTCGGTATTGCCAACCACAAGGATAGCGGCAAGGGCCGCAGCCGCGAAGGCAAAAGCAGGCGCACCCCAGAGTAGCCACGACCGTTTGGGGGCGGCTGCCGCGGCCGGAGCCGCTGCATCAAGACGCGCCGACACCGCCTTCCAGACGCTGCGCGGTGCTTTCACCGCGGCGTCCTCAAGGCCCTCCTTAAAAAGGAGATCGAGATCTTTATTTGTGTCGTTACGCATCTTAATACTGTTCTTTGATCTTTTTCTGCAGCGTCACCCTTGCCCGTTGAAGTTGCGAGCGCGACGTGACTTCTGATATTCCGAGGGCCTCGCCGATTTCTTTGTGCGAGTAACCTTCGATTACATACATATTGAATACGGTCCTCAGCCCCGGGGGCAGGGCGGCTATCATTTTCAGAAGCTCCTTGTACCCGATCTGGGCTGTGGCCGAGGGCGTGTCGGCAATTATGCCTCGCGCCTCATCCACGTCGTCGCTCTGCTTCAGCACGTCGTGCTTTCGCAGGGACATCAGCGCAGTGTTTACAAAGATCTTGCGGGCCCAGCCCTCGAAAGAGCCTTCGCCCAAATAGGTGTCCAACTTGCTGAAGAGGGTAACAAAACCGTCCTGCAGCACATCCTGCGCGCTGTCGCGGTCTCCCATATAGCGCAGACAAACGGCGAACATTTTGTCCGCCAGCATATCGTAGATCGCTTTCTGGGCCCGACGGTCGCCGGACTTTGCGTCTTCCAACCACGTATTAAGATGCGACTTGCCCTTAAAAAGTTGCATACGCATCGTAATTACTTCTACACAAAAGTAAGCATTTTTCGTATTTTTGTGGGAAGTGATCCGCAGAACAGTCATAGCGGCCCTCGCGGCATTCGCGATTTCCTTCGGCCTCCGCGCCCAGGAAATCACGATTATGGACGTGTCCGCCCTGATCAGCGAAGGGCAGCCCGGGCAGGCGCTCGAGGCGCTCGATTCGCTGATGACCGCGGACACGACGGACGACGCCCTGTGGTACTACCGCGGCATATGCCTTCTGGATCTCGGCCGGGCCGAAGAAGCAGCGGAGTGTCTGGAGCGGGCAGTGGAGATAGACCCGAAAAACAGCAGCTACTACGAACAGCTCTTCGGCGCATATTCGCTCGGCGGACTGGAGGCGAAGGCCGATTCGCTGCACCTTGAGATGGCCCGTCTGTTCCCACGCAAGTACCGCACACCCTATATCCTGGTGAAGCTGGGCGAGCACGCGTGGATGGAGGAACGCAACGATTCGCTGGCTATGCGCTATTTCGACGAAGCGCTCGCGAGCGACGAAGAATACCCTCCCGCATTGTATGGAAAGTCCGAGCTTTGCCTCACGATGGGCAATTATCTGGGCTATTTCACCACGGTGGAGGCGTTCGTGCGTGCGGAATACCTGACCGCGGACGTAAAGGCCTCTTACATAGACAAGGTGGTGGAGAGGCTGGACGGACCGACCTACCGCGTATGGCACAAGCAGATCGACGGTATTATGGACGCGTTCGTGGAGACGCACCCTGCGGATTCGTGCGCGCTCGTGCCGGCAGGACGGTGGTTCTACTCGACTGAGCAGAAGGAAAAGGGTAAAGCGTTGTTCAAGCAGTGGAAGGACACCAATCCGTGGAACTACAACGCCACCGCGCTGTGGATATCTCTTATTATGAACGAGGGCACGGACAGCGATGTGATTGCCGCTTGCGACGAGGCACTGAAGATCTTCAGGCTGCCCAAGCAGAGGGTCGAGTTGCTTTGCATCAAGGCCGACGGTCTGTACAAGTCCGGTCGCAAGAGCAAATCTTTCTGCACCTACGAAAAGGCGCTCAAGGCCGATCCTGACAATCTGATGACCCTCAACAACTACGCCTATTTCCTCTCGCTGGAGAAGCGCAAACTGTCAAAGGCGGAGAAGATGAGCCGAAGGACAGTGGAGGCAGAACCGGACAATGTGAGCTATCTTGACACCTACGGATATATCCTGTATCTTCTGAAACGTCCCGCCGAAGCGAGGACTTATTTCAAGCGGGCCATCATCTACGGCGGCAAGGAAGACGAAGCCGTGCTCAGGCACTATTCCCTGGTGCTGGAAGCGCTGGGTGAGAAGGAACTCGCCCTATACTATAAATCTCTTTACGAAGCCAAGTCGCGCCAGAAATGAAACGGTTCCTGTGCATAGTCGCTTTGGTTATTCTCGCTGCGGCCCCGGCCTCAGGCGAGAAGAAAGACGATATGCAGAAGAAGCTCTCCAAGGTCCAGAATGAAATCGCGGAACTTGACAAGCAGATCAAGGCCAACGAGGCCCAGAGCTCGGACGCCGCGGCGCAGCTGACGCTCACGCGGAAGAAGATCGCCGCAGGCAAGGAGCTCGCCGCCGAGCTCGGCAGGGAGATCGACGCGACCAACAGGCGGATAGGCGCGAAAAAGAAAGATATCACGAAGGCTGAGGACCGTTACCATATGATGCTCGACGCATACGAAGTCCTCATTCAAAAGGCCTACGTCAACCGCGACACAAGGATGTGGCTGACCTACATCTTTTCGGGCAAGGACTTCGGTCAGATCCTTCGGCGCTACAATTATCTCCACAGTATGTCGGAGGATATGCGCGCCCAGGCCCGGGAGATACGCGGGCAGAAGGAGCATCTCGAGCGCCAGATGGCAGCGCTTGATTCGCTGAAAGCGGAGGAACTGGCGCTGCTAAAGACGCGCTCGAGCGAACTTCAGAGCCTGAAGGCGGACGAAAAGAGCGAAAAGGCTATGGTGGACAAGCTCAAGAAGGGCCGCGCCGCCTACGAAAAAAAACTGGCCCAGAAGCAGAAGGAGGCCGAAGCCCTCAACAAGGCCATCAGAGAGTTCGTGGCCAAGGAAGCAGCCGGCAAAACTGGCGGCAAGAAGGGCGCGACCGGAAAGAGCAGCCCGAAGAGCGAGGTGGACGTGAAACTGTCAAACGAGTTCGCGGCCAACAAGGGCAAACTGCCGTGGCCGGTCCGCGGGACCGTGGTCTGGCAGTACGGGCAGCACAATCACCCCGTGTACACCAATGTGAAAATGCCGTTCAACAACGGCTGCAATATAGCCACCGGTGCCGGCGAGCCCGTCAAGGCCGTCTTCAACGGCACGGTTAAAAATGTGGCTATGATGCCGGGGTACAACCAGTGCGTGCTTGTCCAGCACGGAGAGTATTACACCTTCTATTGCAAGCTTCGCGAAGTTCGCGTGAACACCGGCGACAAAGTGAAGGTCGGCGACATCCTCGGCACAGTCGACACCATCTCAGGCGAGACCCAGCTCCACTTCCAGCTCTGGCACATCACCGCCCCCCAGGACCCCGAACTCTGGCTGCAGTAAGTGCCCTACCTTACCGCCATCTGAATAGCCCGATTGATAAATTCATTCAGGCTGATACCCTCGTCGGCGGCCTTCTCGGCCGCTTCGCCGTGGAGCTTCGAAGAGATTCGAAGAACGAGTTTCCCGCTATGGGGCGTTTCTGGTTTCTCGTTTCGTTCTTTGCAATTAGCCAAATAGAAATCAATTGTCTCTTCAAAGTCTTTTTGTAAAGAGGCAACAGAATCTCCTTCAAACATTATCAGATTCTTCCTTAGGCCCAGTACCGATCCATAAAAGCATTTATCTTCATCGGAATACTTTATGCTTCCCGAATAACCTTTGTACTTCATTGTTCCCATTTCAAATCAGTTGTTTAGCTTTTAATCTATACTGAATCAGCTTCAGATAGCATCTTTTAACAATATTACCAGGATGCGGCCGGTGAATAATGATACTATCATCTCCTTTTTTTACGAATTCAACTCTTGATCCCGACGTTGCTCCTTTGTTGCTTAAGTCATATCCAAAGGCACCCAACAGCCTGACAAGTTCATCAAAGGAAAAATCTGACGGTATTGTCTTGAACCGTTCTATCAATTTTTCTTTCGTGCTCATACAAAGATACTAAAAATAGTACTACTTCCAAATTAATTATTTTGCCGATCGAGGAAGCGGTAGCCGGCTGCTTCGGTGAGATGATGGACGCAGATGTCCGGGACTCCTTCGAGATCGGCGATGGTTCTGGCGACTTTGATAATGCGGTAGTAGGCGCGCATTGAGAACTTCATCCTGGTCAGTAATTGCCGCATAGTTTCCTGACATTCCGGAGAGAGTTTGCAGTAGGTCTCGATCTGCCGGTTGTTCATCTCCGCGTTGCAGTTGATGGTCTCTCCGAAAAAACGGCGGCGCTGGATGTCCCGCGCTTTGAGCACTCTGGCGGCGACTGCCGCCGACGGCTCCGCGGGATGGGACGCGCGCTCCGCGATTTTCGAGGGCGAGATACTTCGCACAAGCACCTGCAGGTCTATTCGATCCATAATGGGACCGCTTAGTTTCGAGAGGTATGCTATACGCTGAGATGGGGTGCAGGTACAACGGTCGCCCTCGCCGTAATAGCCGCACGGACAGGGATTCGAGGCAGCGACCAATGTGAACGAAGCAGGATACTCCACCTTGGTTTTAAGCCTTGAGATAGTGACTTTGCGGTCTTCCAGCGGCCCGCGCAGAGCCTCCACCGTGGCTTTCGGCATATGTGCGAATTCATCGAGAAAGAGCACGCCCGAATGTGCGAGTGAGACCTCCCCTGGAAATACCCCGTCGCCGCCTCCGCCACCGATGATGGCGGGAAGCGAAGCGGAGTAATGCGGAGAGCGGAAGGGCCGCGAACGCAGGAACCCGCATCGGAGGTTGCCCCTGCCGGCGACGGAGTATATCTTGCTGGTCACCAGCGACTCCTCCATCGTCAGAGGCGGCATTATCCCCGCCATAGCCTTTGCCAGCGAACTCTTGCCCGAACCTGGACTGCCCACCAGAATCAGACAGTGCCCGCCGCACGCGGCAATTTCCACCCCGCGTTTAGCCTGTTCCTGGCCGATTATGTCGGCGAAGTCTACCTCGGGCCTAGGCGGCTCCGGGTCTTGCGGCACGGAACCGGACACGCACAAGGCTTCAGAGTCGAGCGAGCCGCCCAGTATCCTTATAACCTCATCCATAGACCGGACTCCATAGACTTTGATTCCCTCAAGCTGCGCCGCTTCCATCGCGGACTCGTAGGGCAATATGCATCCTTCGAAGCCCGATTTCCTGGCCAGCTCCGCAGTGGGCAATCCTCCGGGCACTGCCCTCACCGACCCGTCCAGCCCTAACTCTCCCATTAGCAGGAAGCGTTCCAGGCGGGGAAGCGGAGCCTGCTCGGATGCCGCTATTATGCCTATCGCTATTGGAAGGTCATAGCCCGATCCGTTTTTGTGCGTATCGGCAGGTGCCAGATTGATTACAATTTTCTTCCCAGGGATTCTGAATCCCAGGCTTTGGAGAGCGGTCACCGTCCTCATCAGGCTTTCTTTCACGGCGACGTCCGCCAGACCGCAGAGGTGTATCCCAATCCCGAGCGAGATGTCCACCTCCACAATGACGCCTATAGCATCGATCCCGATGCACTTTGCTCCATATACGTGTGTCAGCATTTTTTACTTATCTTTGTGCCGGCGGAGTCAGCCCCTGCCGGATGAATATGATTCACGAAATCAAGATTGCTAGTTTGTCGGAGATAGACGCTGCCGCGAAGGAGTTTCTCTCGCAGACGGCCGGGCATAACCTTATTGCCTTTTATGCCCCGATGGGCGCCGGGAAGACCACTTTCACCACGGCAATCTGCCGTGAACTGGGAGTGCGCGAGGACGCGATGAGTTCCCCTACCTTCGCAATCGTGAACGAATACCGCACGGCAAAGGGTAATTCCGTTTTCCACTTCGACTTCTATCGTATCGAAAAGGACTCCGAAGCTCTGGATATTGGTCTTTACGACTACCTGGACAGCGGCTGTCTGTGCCTGATGGAGTGGCCGGAGAATATCGAAAACCTTCTTCCGGAAGAGACTCTCAAAGTCTCCATCTCCGTGCTTGAAGACGGTGCCCGCCTCCTCCGCTGGGAGGACTAACCTCAATCAGGCGCCGCCACATATATCCCTGTCAGATAACCCTGAAGATCGAGCGGCATACGCATATTGCCGCGTTTCCAAATAAAAGGCTGCGAACCGTCAATGGGTGTGCAGGCCAGGTAAATCTGGCCACAATACTGCATAGCGCAGCGGGCTCCTTCGAAGCGGATGCTGTCTATTCTCTCCTCCCCCTTGAAACCAAAACTACTGACGGACAGTTGGCTCATATCTCGCGTGAGAGTCAGATGCACGTCAGGCTCATTTTCGAAATAGTGATACGAGCCGCTGCCGCCGCCCTTGAGCCAGGTTTCCTCTTCCGAACAGACCAGTTCTGCAGGCATTCCGACCGCCGCTGCCACCAGATTGATTGCTGCCGAGCACCCATCTTCTTTGCCGAACAGTTCAGCCGACCTGAAAGAGAATCCAGGCCGCTCCGGGTAATGATACTCCCTGTTTCCGCACGACAGCATCCAGCCGTCCTCGTCGTCTTCCAGGAACCACATCTCCCCGTGCGAAACGGAAACCGCCCGCAATTCGCCGCCGTGCGGTGAGGTCAGGGCGAAATCGTCTCCATCTTTTACCAAGTACCGGAAGGTCTTATCGCCCATCTTGAGGGAATAATCGAAGTAAAGGGATCCGCAGTCTTGATAAAGCCGACCGGGAATGCCGCTGGTTTTTGCAAATACCTGCACGCCGTCGCGCCTGAGCGCAAAGCCGTCGCCGCCACGGTCCGCACCGAGTGTCCACACGCCGTCTTCCCGCCTAACCAGAGCTGAGATATATTCCCTGCCAGGGAATGAGAACTCTTTGACGCCGTTTTTATAAACTGTTGTGAACAGTCCTTCCGTTACCGCAACGTACATATCTCCCCGGTCCAGGAAATGCGCATCCGCATCCGTAGATGGTACTTTCAGTGTATATTCAAAAACTCGGACCCCGTCCTTGAAGACGACCATAGTCGGCGCATCCGATTCAGGATGCTCGACTCCGCAGGCATAGATGTGCGGAGGCACCTCGGGCTCATCGAACAATGGAATGCTGTCTGCCTGGCCAGAAAACCCATTAGTCTGCATATCACTCTCGCGATGGATGTCGCGATGAAGCGTATCGCCCCTTCTGAGGGAGATTGCTCCCGGTATCTTCGAGCAGGAGCCTATAATGATGAGTACGAAAAGAAATCTGGCAAAGCGTTCCATAGCTGTCCGGTTATTTGAAGCAAAGGAAGTCAATCATTGGTCACAGGGCAAATCTTTCGTCACAAAGAGACGTTTTTTTCAGAAAGAAAAAATTTTCATACCTTTGCCCCCGAGGAAATGGCCGGAGGGCCGTCCAAGTGTGCTTGGTACCACTATAAAAACAAGAAAAATGAGCAAAACAACTTACACACCGATATTTCTGGTGTTGGCAATCGTCTTCAACGTTTGCCTCGTCACATCCAATTTATTCGTCCCCAGACTCTGGCAGGTGGGATCGCTCCCCTTCCAGCTTCCTGGCGCAGTTATTCTTTTCCCGATTTCTTATATAATCAACGACTGCCTCACGGAAGTCTACGGTTACAAAAAGGCCCAGACCGTCATATGGACGGGGTTTGCAATGTGCCTTCTTGTGACGATAGCTTCGTTGATTGTGACGAATCTTCCGTCACCGCGCTTTGCGGACAGCCGTGAGATTGCGGACAACTTCGACCAGGTCTTCGGATTCGTACCGCGCTCGATGGTGGGATCCCTGCTCGCATTCGTGTGCGGCAGCACCGTGAACGCGTGGGTGATGTCAAGGATGAAGGTGGCCACCAAAGGCCGCGGCTTCGGCTGGCGCGCCATACTCTCATCGCTCGCGGGCGAACTGACCGACTCGGCCGTCTTTATGCCCATAGCATTCGCGGGCGTCCTTCCCGGGAGGGTCATTCTTACGATGACGCTCACCCAGGTGACCGCCAAGGTCCTCTATGAGCTGGTCATACTGCCGCTCACAACCGTCATCGTCCGTAAACTAAAGCAGTCGGAAGGTATGGACACCTTCGACGAAAACATCTCGTACAACCCCTTCAAACTCGCAGAATAGTATGGCAAAAGCAAGAGAACGCGGGGACCTCAGCGCCCTCGGCAACAAGACTGAATACACCTGGGACTATGCTCCCGAAGTGCTCGAGACCTTCGAGAACCTGCATAAGGAAAACGACTACTGGGTTCGTTTCAACTGTCCCGAATTCACCTCGCTCTGCCCGATTACGGGACAGCCGGACTTCGCGGAGATACGTATCTCATACATTCCCGACGTGAAGATGGTTGAAAGCAAGAGCCTCAAGCTCTATCTTTTCAGTTTCCGCAACCACGGCGACTTCCACGAAGACTGCGTCAACAAAATAATGAAGGACCTCATCAAGCTGATGGACCCCAAATATATCGAAGTGACCGGTCTGTTCACACCGCGCGGAGGCATCTCCATCTACCCGTATGCCAACTATGGCCGTCCGGGCACCAAGTACGAGAAACTAGCCGAGCAGCGTTTCGCCACACACGAATAATTGTTTATCTTTGCACCCGCAAACGATTAAACTATGGCTGAAAATCTGAATATTGGTCTCTGCTGCGACGCATTCCCTCCAATTATGGACGGCGTGTCGGTTTGTGTGGAGAATTACGCATATTGGCTCCAGAAGAAAGTTGGAGGTGTCGGCGTTATCACACCCAACGTTCCCTCCGCGGATTATAGCAAAAACGACTACGAAGTTCTCGGATATCCATCCATCCCCGTTCCCTTCCGTCATCCTTATGTGACCGGTATGGCCGAGATGGACCCGATATATCTTTCGAGGCTCCTCCAAAGGCAGTTCAAGATAGTCCACGCCCACTGTCCGTTCAGTTCGGGCAAAGCGGCCCTCAGGATAGCGAAAGTGCAGAACATCCCTATGGTCGCCACCTTCCACTCCAAATACCGCGACGACTTCAAGCGCGTCCTGAAGAGCGGAATCGTGGTGGACGAGGTCATTAAAACCATCATCGCATTCTACCAGCAGGCCGACGAGGTCTGGGTGCCCCAGGAGTCGGTCAAGGAGGTGATCTACGATTACGGATTCAAGGGTGAAGTCCAGGTGGTGGACAACGGAAGCGACCTGGTCGCAGACTACTCCGACGAGTATTTCGCCAGCGTCCGCGACGAACTGGGTGTCGGCCGCGACGAATTCGTGCTCCTTTTCGTCGGTCAGCACATTTGGGAAAAAGGAACACGCTTCATCATAGAGACCCTCGAGCAGATAAAGGACCTCCCGTTCAGGATGTTCTTCGTGGGCACTGGCTATGCCGCCGAGGATATGAAGCGTATGGTGCGCGAAAAGGGCCTGGAGGACAAGACCACGTTCGTGGGCGTGCTCACCGACCGTGCGCAGATCAAGAAGTACTACGCAGTAGCGGACCTCTTCCTCTTCCCGTCGCTCTATGACAACGCTCCGCTGGTCGTGCGCGAAGCAGCCGCCCTGCACACTCCGGCCGTGATGGTCAAGGACAGCACGGCTTCCACCATCCTTCAGGACGACTACAACGGTTTCCTCATCGAAAACAGCATCGAATCCTTCGAGAATAAACTCAGAGGCCTCGCCGCCAACCGCGACCTTGTCCGCCGCGCCGGCATCGAAGCCTCACACACCATCGTCCGCAGCTGGGAAAACGTCGTGGACGAAGTGCTCCTTCGCTACCGCGACCTCATCGCCCGGAAGAAGATGTTCTAGATCACCATATTCTTCGTTATCCGGCGCTAAAACTGGCCGAAATGGCGCCGGATGAAGGAAAAACACGCTAATCGGCGCCAAAAAGGGCGAAATAAGCGCCAGAGAGAACGAAAACACGCTATCCGGCGCCGAAACAGGCGAAAAAAGCGCCGGGGCGAGATAGGATGACGGCAGGCGTGCGGAAGGTGTGTTTTTATGTGCGACACCTTCCGCGGCGAAAGTGGCGTTGGAGTATCTGTAGGGCAAAATGAGTGCGGAAGGTGTGCCGCAAAAAAGCACACCTTCCGCAAATCGTAGGGGGACCTTCCGCGCCCGCTATTTCACCAACTCGATCTTCACGATTTTGACGGGGCTGAGAGGGCAGTCGCGGGCGTCGGTGTCGACTCCGGCGATTTTGTCGATTACCTCGAAGCCGTCGATTGTCTCGCCGAAAACGGTGTATTGGCCGTCGAGTTGGGCGCAGGTCATCGGGTCGTGGACGATGTAGAACTGCGAACCGCTGGATTCACGCAGGGGGTTGGCGGCGTCGCCACGACGTGCGGCCGCGAGCGCGCCCTTCACGTGGTGATGGGCGGGCACGAACTCCGCCGGCACGTTGTAGCCCGGGCCGCCGGTGCCGAACATAGACTTGTTGGCCTTATCCTTCGTGAGCGGATCGCCGGTCTGAATCATAAAACCATAAATCACGCGATGGAACAGTATTCCGTCGTAGAAACCCTCCAGGGCGAGCTTTGCGAAGTTGGCGTTGTGCTTGGGCGTGTCTGCATAGAGCTTTATCCTGATGGTGCCCAGGGTGGTGATGATGTCGAATACGGGCTCTTCCGCCAGATTTGCCAGCTGTTCGCTGACCTTCAAAGCTTTTTCTGCCTGTGCCATAGAATCCAATTGTGCTTTTTCCGCTGCTTCGGCGGCGGCCTTTTCTGCTGCGGCACGTTTTGCGGAACTGCCGCCGCAGCCGACAAGCAGAAGCGCCGCTCCCGCAAGAATGGTTAAACTGATTATATTTTTCATTGTTTTACTGATTTGCGTTTTTTGAGGTCTAGAACTATCATAGCGCCATAGCCGCCGAGCAGGATAGTACCCACGGAAAGCCTCAACCATAGAGCATCAGGGACCACCAGATACACTCCGTAGAACAGCGCGGCCGCAAGCGTGAAGATCAGAATCGACCTTAAATCATACTGCACCGGATAGTACTTGCGCCCGATAAAGAAGCTCATCAGCATCGCCACCGCATAGCCTGAGAAACCGCCCCATGCGCAGGCCATATAACCGATGCGAGGGACGAAAATAACGTTCACCGCTATCATCACGGCAGCGCCGACCGCGCTCATTATCGCACCCCACCAAGTCCTGTCGCTGAGCTTGTACCAGAACGAAAGGTTGAAGTACACACCCATAAAGATCTCCGCCATCATCACAATCGGGATAACGCGCAGACCCTCCCAATATGAAGGATGGATAAAGTAACGCACTATCGGCATATAGAACATAACCGCCAGCCACGCCAGCAGGGTGAACAGGATAAAGTACTTGGTCCCCTCCGAAAGCACGTCGGGATTATTCTTGTCCTTCCCACCGAAAACGATGGGCTCGTAAGCATAGCGGAAAGCCTGGGTAATGAGGGTCATAATCATCGCCACCTTCACGCAAGCGCCGTAGATACCCAGCTGCACCTGGCCTTCCTGCCCGGGCATCAGATAGGGGAACAATATTTTGTCTGCCACCTGATTCAGGATGCCGACCAGGCCCAGAAGCAACAGCGGCCACGAATAGGCCAGCATCTCACGGCAGAGCTTGCGGTCGAAACCGTAGAATATGCCCTTGATCTCCGGGATAAAGCCGAAGGTCACGAGCGCCGTGCAGGCCAGGTTGGCGAAGAAAATCAGGCCGACTCCGCCATTGAAACGGGCGTAAATGTCTGCCAGCGCAGGCACCTTCGGCATCACGAGGAAGATGAAAAGGTTCAGCGCTATGTTCACGAAGATGAAGCTCATCTTCAGCGCTATGAACTTGATCGGGCGGTGCTGCTGCCTCAGGCGGCCGAACATAATCGCCTGAAAAGCGTCCAGGCCGGCGATAAGCGCGAAGCAGCCGACGTATTCAGGATGCGCTTCGTAGCCCATCGCGCCAGAGATGGGACGCAGGAACAAGAACACCAGCGCCACGAACACGAGCGAGACGAGGCCCACCATACGCAGCGCGTTGCTGTAGACCATCTTTTCGTCGCGGTCTTCCCTGCCGGCGAAGCGGAAGAAAGTGGTCTCCATTCCGAAGGTCAGCAGCGCGAGCAGCAGGGCCGAATAGGCATAGAGATTGGTCACTATGCCGTAGCCTCCGGTCTCGGCCGCTATTTTATAGGTGTACAGCGGGACGAGCAGGTAGTTCAGGAATCTCCCGACTATACTGCTCAGGCCGTAGATCGCCGTGTCTTTCGCGAGCGCTTTTAAATTCATTTATTGCGATAGTTGAAGCCCTTGAGCTCGAGCATCTTGTAGCCGTTGCCCTTGACTTTTGCCATAAACTTGTCGAGATCCTTATTACGCAGTTCGCACCACTGCACCTCGCTCATTGCGAAGAGGCGCGGCATTATCTGATATTCGAGCTGGGCCTCGGTAGGGATATATTCCGTCCAGACGTTTGCCTGTGCGCCAAGGATGTGCGCCGCAGCCTCTTTGCTGAGACCAGCAGTTGGATTGAAGCTGTAAACCGTTTCAATCGAGAGGTTGCCCCACCACGCGCAGGTCGGTTCGCCGACGACTTCCTCGAGGGTAGGCGCGTCCGGATTGGTACGCGCCTCTTTGAGAGCCTTCATCTTTTCATCATATCCGAACTCGTCGCTCTGGCAGTAGTCGAAGTAGCAGTAATCTGTAGGTGTCATCACCACGTCGAAGCCTCTGTTGGAAGCCTCGATTCCGCCCGAAAGGCCACGCCAGCTCATCACAGTTGCACCCTCTTCCAGGTCTCCCTCCAGGATTTCGTCCCAACCTATGAGTTTTTTACCCCTGGTAGCAAGGAAAGCCTGCATTTCTGATGTGACGAAATTCTGCAGTCGTGTTTCCGCGGATGCGTGCTCGTCTGATTTCAGCCCAAGGGCAGCGATACGCGCCTGACAGTCAGGGCATTGTGTCCAAGCGTCTTTCGGGCATTCGTCACCGCCGACGTGGAAGTACTCGCCGGGGAAAATGTCGCAGAGTTCGCCGAGAACGGTCTTGAGGAATTCGAGTGTCGTATCCTTTCCGGGACAAAGAACGTCAGGAGATACGCCCCAGATTGTCCAAACTTTATAATCGCCTCCCGTCTCGATGCTCTTGCCGGTGCAGCCAAGCCAGGGGTACGACGCCAGCGCCGCAACCATATGTCCGGGGAGGTCCACCTCCGGGACTATGGTTATGCCCAGCCTGGCGGCATACTCGACCACGTCACGCATCTCTTCCTGAGTGTAGAATCCGCCGTGGCGCTTGCCGTCGAAGCGGAACTGATCGGGCGTAAGGCCGCCCTGGTAGCCGATAATGGTCTCAGGACGCCACGCTCCAATTTCGGTAAGGAGCGGATAGGCCTTGATCTCGGCCCTCCAGCCTTGGTCCTCAGTCAAATGCCAGTGGAAGCGGTTCATCTTGAGGGTAGCCATCACGTCGAGCACTTTCTTCACCTCGTCCACCGTCCAGAAATGACGGCAGCAATCCAGATGCATACCACGATATGCGAAGCGCGGTTTATCCTTGATCTCGCAGCAGGGCAGTTCCCATTTAGCCTTTTCGTCGGAAGCCTTTCCATAGATGGAGACCGGCATAAGCTGCTTCAGGGTCTGAATAGCGTAAAGGAAACCGCCATCCGAATTCGCAAGAATCACGGCTTTCTGCTTGTCGATCTTTATCGTGTATGCTTCGTCCACGAGGGTCGGGTCCACGGCGAAAATTATACCCCTGCCTACTCCGGCACGCACCGTTTCCGCAAGGCCAACGGGCGTGGAAACCGGATAGATCTGGCCTGCTACCAGAGTCAGCTGGGCCGACAGTTCAGCCACTGCCGCCATCGGGATCTCTCCCATCTGGGAGTCGCAGCTGATCGGGGTTCCCTTGAGTTTGAAGCTTCCTTTGTCCTCGCGTACGCTGAGGGGCTGGGGGATGATGTTGATCGCGGAGGCAAGCAACATCGCGAGAAGTGTGAGTTTCATATCTTAATATAGTATTAGTCCTAGTATTCCTCCCGCTAATATAACATAAATCGGGTTGGCTTTAAAGAAGAATGTCGCAATAAACGCGCCCGCGAAGAGCACCCAGCTCGTCCAGTCGGGGAAATTCTCCGCTATCACGCTGACCTGCGGGGCGAGCCCGTCCATAGACACGTGCAGGCACAGAATCACAGCCGCGGCGAAGATCAGACCGGCCACGGCGGGCTTGAGTGCGGACATCATAGTCGTGAAGCGCGGATCGTCGTGGAAACGGTTGAACGCCCGCATCAGCACATAGAAGATTATAAACGACGGTAGCACGACCGCGAGGGTAGCGCTGGCCGATCCCGCGATGGCGAGGAGATTCGAGCCGCCCGCGTCGTGGATAACCTGATAGCCCACGTAGGTCGCGCAGTTGATCCCGATCGGGCCGGGAGTGGTCTGCGAGATGGCTATGATATCGGTGAAAGCGGCTTCGGTCAGCCAGCCGTGGACCTCGACTATCTGGTTCTGGATTAGCGAGATCATCGCTCCGCCGCCGCCGAAGTTGAAAAGACCGATGACGAAGAAGCACCAGAAGATTTGCAGCAGCAGGCCGATCATTTGCGTTTTTGGCCCTCCCTTGCCATTGCGATGCCCAGCGAGCAGACGAGCACCACCAGGATGATCCACACCGCCGAGACTTTGAGGAACGCTACCGCTATGACGGTTGCGACCGTAAGCACCCACGCCCACCATTTCGTGCGGCTCTTAAGGGCCATATTCACGGCAGGCACCAGAATCAGCGCGATTGCCACGGGTCGGAGGCCCTGGAAGATCCTCTGGACGATCGCGTTCTCCTTGAAGGCCGTGAAGAACATCGCGATCAGCAGTATCATCACGAACGACGGCAGCACGGCGCCGATGGTTGCGGCTATGCTGCCCCTGATGCCGCGTATCTTATAGCCCGCGAAGATCGCCATATTTACTGCGAGCAGCCCCGGGGCGCTCTGGGCGAGGACGACCACGTCGTCTATCTCCTCCGGAGAGATCCACTGCCTCTTAAGCATCTCTCGCTCGATAATCGGAATCATCGTATACCCGCCCCCTATCGTGAAGGCCCCGATCTTCGAAAAAACTCCGAAGATCTGCCATAAAGATGCACGATTATTACCCTTGGCTGACATATTTTCACAAATATAGACAAAAAAACGCCAGCCTTCCCCTGTTGGGGAAGATTGTGACCTTACCAGGTGGATATTTGCGCATCCATCCAGCGGATACGCTGATAGTAGAAATCCCAAAGATAGTACATCTCACCGGCGTATGTCTGAGCGACTTTTGCATTGGGCCATACATATTGACCCATAATGGGCCAGCGCTCAAAATTCAGCGCCTGCACTTCTGAAAGGAATATTTTCTGGTCGTCAATGAATGAGATGGCCTCTTCAAGAGCAGGGTATAGTTCTTTCCAACGGGCCTTGACTTTTTTCACGAAGAACTCGTCCTGGAACATTTTGTAGTACCAGCCGCGATTCCGACCATCCCGATTGTAGTATTTCACGAACCATCCTGATGGCGAGGCATCAATACCGTAAAGTGAGCGAAAGAAGTCGCAGTTCCCGAAGGCAAGATCGAAGTCCCAGACGTGATACATCCTGAGTTTGCCATCCGTATCCAAGGTCATAAAGGAACTTCTTCTGAGATTTCCGTCGGGATTTTTTGTCAATTCCTCAACTATAAAGAAGTTGACGAAGGATTTCACATCGATCATCGGTCGCCACTCTCCCTTCCAGGATGTTTCAAGCGCCGCCTCGAAATCACGGAAGGCCTGGACAACTCTGTCATACTGCTCCTGGGTGGGCTCAGACGGGTCTTTGAACATAATGGGGATGCCCATACCTGTGTAGAAGCAGACCTGCTCGTTCATATCCTCTCCTATTTCAAGATAGACTCCCTGATCGGAGATGTCAACTTTATGGGCGCCAACTTCCTTGTGCTCCGACAGAGTGTAAAGCCCTTGATATGATCCGTTCAACCACACCTGGGCAGGACGCATTTCTGGGGTCCAGGGCATTCCACAGATGCGGGACAGTTCCATTGCAAAGCGGTTGCGTATCAGAGTTTTGTCCGAGTACTCCGCCAGAAGTATCCAGTCTTTGTCGGAGCGCATACCGAACACTTTGGATTTTTCGTCCATCTTGATGCGGTAAGGCTTCTTTGGGAAGTAATCCCAAGTGGAGTTGCCCCTGCCGCGTATTTTCATTGATGACGACACCTCAGTCTCACCGCCGTAAACCAGGTCAGGGTCCAGGAAGGCGATGGTCCCATTGACATAATTCTCCCTGTCGAGGACTTCTCCTTCCGTGGTTATTCTTATCTCGGGGAAATGCTCCGGCGCCTTTATCGTTTTATCCTCCAGCGGAGGCTCTTCCACTTGGGTCGTGTCTTCCTGCTGTGTGGGTTCATCCGGTTTGATTTCCGTTTTATCTTCAGGCTTGATCGGCAACTCATCCGGCTCATAGATAGGTATGGGGGTGCAGGACGCAACCGCCAGACACAGGAGCAATATGAGCGCCTCGCGTATCATCACTTAACCGGACTGATTTTGGCGGCAAAGCCACCGCCGGAAACGAGAGTGACGGTCAAGGTTCGGCCTTGAAGTTCGACGTTCGATTCAACAATATGATTTGGATTCTCGACCGAATCCGGAGCATCGCTGCAAATTTCAGCAGTGAAAGAACCATCCCCAAGGAACGACAAGGGGATTTCGAGAGTTCTTGCATCGCTGTTATTGATAGCCCCTAAGTACCAGACCTCTCCGTGCCTTCTGGCTATAACTGCGTATTGATTGACCTCCGCCGCCGGAACGACAGTTTCATCCCAGTTGGTCGGGATTCCGCAGAGGAACTTGAAACCAGGTTGTCCACGATACGCCTCAGGGTCGTCGCACACCATCTGGAGATAGCTTTCAAGGACTATATACATACCCAGCATATGAGCCCTGGTGCAGGTTACGAGGGGTCTGTGGTAGCGAGGTTTGTACTCTTCGGCGGTAACGGCACGAAAGCCGCCGAGGTGGTAATCAGCGGCACCGGCAACCATTCTCGTGAACGGCATACTGATATCGTGATCCGGGCCCAGCATTAAACCGTCCCATTTGTACACCTCATAGTTGAGGGTTCCCTCGCGGGTGAATTCGTTAGGGTATGTGCGCACCAGACCGGAGGGTTTGCTGGCTCCGTGGAACTGAATGAACAGTTTGTGCTCCATCGCCTTGCGGAGGATGTCTTCCTGAATCTGTATCATTTCCTGGTCGTCCCTGTCCATAAAGTCCACCATCATTCCCTTCACGCCCCACTCGTTGAACTTATCAAACACCCTGTCTATATCTTTGTACAATGCACGCCAGTTGAGCCAAACGTGGATATCCACACCACGGCTGCTGGCATAGCGGCATACCGCCGGAAAATCCAACTGCCCCACCGGGCGCGTAAGATCGGCGTTGGGACCGGCCCATCCAAAACTGGGGCCGTCGTCATAGTACCACGGCATATCTCCATAGCCATAAATGGAGTGATAGTCGAGTCCGCTGTCCGCAGCAAAGTCTATGTAATACTTCGCCGTGAGGAAGTTGTTGCCGGCCTGGAAAGTGGTGTCCGGGACACAGGTGTCGTTCCACCAGGGGAATGTGGTCTTGCCGGGCTTGAGCCAGGACAAATCCTCCGCTTCACACGGATCGCAAAGGGACGTGAGAACATTGGAAGCAATCATATCTCCTGCTTTATCGCTCACGAAAAACACCCTCCACGGAGTTATATGCGGCTTTGCCGCCAGGACACTGAACTCCGGACGGTCAAGGCGCGGAGATAATCTGGAAGTCAGTTTTTTCCCTTTTCGGACAAGATACATTCCGGCATAATCCTTCAGATTCGCTTCGGTGACAGACATAACAATGTGTCCGGGGAACTCAAAAGTAATGGGCATATCCATTATCTTTCCCTCTTCCAGGGCTGTCAGCTTCCCTATCGAATAACGGCCCTCGTGGGAATTGATAAAGCCTGGCAGCGGAAGCGCAGTCAAGGTGGGATCTCCAACGGGGTTGATATCCAACACTTCGTTCTTTATGGCCAGGCGAGTATTTCCTTCCGGGAATTCATAGCGGAATGCGACAGCGTCGTCAAATGCTCTTACCACCATATTAACACTGCGTTTCAGGCCGGATTTCTCCACGAGTGAGAAGGTCATTTCATTGCTTACCGAATGAACGTGCGAGGTTTTTCCCACAGGAAGGTCATAATCGTCGGTTACTGTTCTCCGACTCACTTTGCCGAGGGTGATTCCTTCTCCAAAATAGCCTTCAGCGAAATCAAAACCCACCGCCGAAGAAGCCACAACGGCTTTCCCGGCATAAGAGATTGAATATACCGGCCGATTTGATTGTGTCTTCACTTCAATGGAAAGTTTTCCATTCGGAGAAGACAGTTTATGTGCAGACAAAGGTGCTGCGCAAAGGGCCAATAAAACCAGTGCTGTTAGTTTTCTCATTTTACTATGAATTTTTTGACCGGAATAGTGCCATATACTACTTCAATGAAGGGCTTTCCGTCACGAAGACCAACGGTACCATACCCGGTTTCGGTGGACAGGAAACTGCGGAAATTCTTGCCTACACGAGAATCAAAGGTAAGAGTTTTATCCACAGCGTCATAACGAGCGCCGGTAAGAGCCTGAAGAAGACTGTAACTGGAGAGTGCCCTGGCATACCAGGATCCGCATTCATATTCGTTGAAGGGATTGCGCAGACCATTGTTGTAACGCGCCCTGCAAGTACGCACTATTTCAAGGCCCTTCTCCACTTCTCCCTCGAAGATGAGATGCGCCGCCACCTGATACTCAATGCCGGTCCACACTTCATCGCTATACACGAACGGCAGTTCGGGTTTGCCACCGAGAGGCCAGGTGCAAAGAACCAATCCGCCATCGTGCCCCACGGCATAACCTGGCCGCTGAGGATTGGCGTGGTCAGAAAGGTCTTTCTTGAGATTATACTTATAGACAGACTCAAGATGCGAACGGACATATTGCTTGTCAAGTGGCTCGTCCAGCCCGCAAACCAGGGAAAGCCAGCATCCGATGACTCCATCCGATATGCATCCTGTGCCGTACTGGTACTTCGGTCCTTCCTTCTCGAGGATGGCCAGGGCCTCGGGAGAATATCCGGCGTGGAACATCTGCGAGGTGGCTGGATTGCCGGCGCTTAGATCCTTCCAGCGCACCTTCTGACAGAAGTATTCGCCGTTCCACAACTGTTCAGTCATATACTTGCGCGATTTCTCCAGCAGGACTTCATACTCCTTGCAGGGCTTTTTCAGGGCCTTGCTCATTTTTATGAAACTGTTGAGCGCTCCGGCATAGAAACTGGTGCACATCCCGTCCGGGCCCCAGAACTCGATGTCATAAGTGTTATGGTGCGGCTCTTCCAGCGCGCCGGTATGACGGGGATCCCAAGTGCGTATGCAATAGTCCATGCTTTCCTTGATACGCGGATACAGTTTCTTTATCCATTCCGTATCGCCGCTTATCCTCCAGTCGCGATAGACTTTAAGGATACCGCCCAACTGGCCGTCGCAGGCAGAGTGGAAATCGTGGTGCACCGGGCTGATGGGGATATTCGCCCTGAAGACCTGATGTCCGTCCAGGGCCTGGTCCACCAGGAATTCCGTTTCGCGAAGAGTACGCTCCATTCTCGGGAACAGATGAGGCACAGCCTGGGCATAGTTCCAAACGTGCGTGCAGGAACCGTGGCAGCTGCCCCAATGGTCCCCGCTACCTTCCCACACCCAGAAACGGCCATCGTGCTGGCGCATCACTGTGGGAGATTTCAGTATAGTGAGGTTGGCTGCAACGGCCTCAACCACTTCTTCCGGAAGTGTCGTGTCGTAGAACGTCTTTGTAAAAAGAGACGTTTCTTTTTTCAGCCTGTCGTAATTGTCATTCCAATATGCCGCAACTTCCTCCACACTGGAGAAGCGTCGGCTGTAGTAGGGTTCGTAGCGCTCAGGAACATCTTTCCAGTCTTCCGGATTATAAACCGGACCGCGGTCGTAGTCGTTTTCGGCCGGCAGCCCTATACGATGTACGGAGTGAGGCACATACCAGGCGAACCTCAACACTACGGTCTTTTGCTCGCCGGCTTTGATTTTCAGCGGCACATAGAGTGCGGCGCCCGGAGCGCCTTCCGCGGGAGCAACGGATGTGGTATCGCCCGATGCCACTTTATTCCAGGACATAGTGAGGGGATCAAACCAGCCTCCCCTGAACATACAATGGTCCACAGACACATTCTCCGCCGTGGTCCATATAGCGAACTTGCCCTCTATGTCGGGATTGTTCTGAGTGGGCTCCTGAAGGAGGACGAAGCCTCCCGGGAAAGCCTCAACCGCGCTTCTTGCGCGGTCTGAACGGAACATAAAGTTCCTTGTGTTGAATGAGAACACACATTCAACATCTTCACTGTAGACATTGGTGAACGTGTATTCAAGTCCGGCGACCGGAAGACCCGAATCATCCTCATCGCCGGGAATGAAAGGATTCCACGCCTTGAGTTCGACGCTGAGAGGCATCTCCTCGTCGAAAAGACGTACCGTCGCAAAGGGAAACTTCGCGGAGAACGAGCCCTCTGCATAACGCGGCAAACCCCAGGTGGTACCGCCTACGCCCATACCTCCTTCGTTCCTTCCAAAGATCTTGTATCCGGGAACCGGACTTTCCAGGACTTTAGCCTTGCCGCCAACATAAATGGCCGCATAGAGACAGGGCTCGTGGAACAAGTCCGGGAAATGGTGCACGGACATATTGGAAATGGCTCCGGATCCTTCTATGCAGAACATTCCACTGCCAAGTCCGCCTATAGGATAGGCGATATGGTCCTTGCTGTCACCGACATAGTTACGGTGGTGGGGCCTTGCCTGGAGGCTTATGCTTACTGCGACAGCAAGCAGGACGGGAAGGAGTTTTCGCATCTTTTTAATTAAAAAGGCGGTGCCACGCTGTGGCATGACACCGCCAAAATCAACTAATAACTTGTCTTAAAGCAAGGATGCCGCGATGATGAGATCGCCGTCGGCAGTTACATCAAGCACTGAAGGGGCCACGAATCTTGCGGCTTCAGTATCCTTGACAAGGAGTTTCTCGCCAGACCAGTCACCGTCGAAGCTGTCAGCATCGCGGAAGACGAGGCCACCGAGAATGCCACGGTAGATGATCATCCAGCGCTCCCATTTTGCATTGTAAACAACTGCGCACTCGCCGTTGGAGCCCATAGTGATAACAGGGAGGTCTCCGATTTCGGAAGTTGCCCAGCCCTCGGGAGTAAGATACTCCCACTGGGTAGGATCGGTGAAGTCTTTGGTCAGATCGCAACGGGCGAATCCAAGGGTGTTGAACCAGCCGATGGCGCGTCCGGGATAAGAACCAACCATATAAAGAACATCGTCTTTCTCGTAGAACGAGGCCTCAACAAATCTCTCAAGAGGGGCCCATTCTCCATTGCACTTCGTCCAGGTTGCACCGCCGTCCCCGGACACTACGAATCCAGCACGGGAAACAGTCCAGTTGTCTGCGTTGTCAGGATTCACGCCGACAAGAGCATAATAGTGGATATAGAGTTTTCCGTCCTTGGCGAAGCCTGCATTGGGAACGATTGCAATCTCATTCTCGTCGGGCTCGAGGAAAGGAACAGGGCTAACACCGGACTTGATGATCTTGGTGATGCTGAGTCCGTTTGCGAGGGATTCGGATTCTGCGATTGCAACTCCGTTGCCATACTCGACTCCGTCCACGGTGAGACCCGCGAAGGCCACGACATACTTGCCGTCCAGGCCCTTGAACGCAATCACCTTGGATGCGCCGGTAATCTCGTTGAAAGTCTTGTTGTTGAAGGTCTCGATAGCTGTTGCATTAGCTGTCTCGATGGAAGAAGCCGCATAATCCTTGGGAACGACTTTAACGTCATCCACGATGGCGTATGCACCGGCATCTCCCCACAATCCCATAAACATATCTCCCCACTTGTCTCCCTGAGGCTGTACGAATTCATATTCATAGAGTGTCCAGCCCGCGCCCTCAACATAAGTGTTAGGGCCGTTGATCTCATTGCGCCATCCACTGAGGTAACTTACCACGCCATTGTACATATGAGGAGTTGTGCGGTTTACGTATGCCGAATACTGGTATGTACGACCCATCCTGAGGCCCAGAGTCTGAGCAAGCTGGAACCATACGCCAGGGGTAGGATTGTCAATCATAATAGCCTGGCTTCCGGTATGGCCCTCCACTACGGAAGCCACGTCGGGGAACTGCCAGTTGGTGAGCGCCTTGATAGCGTTGGGGTTGATATTCTCAAATCCTCCGTCGGAAATCATATTGAAGTCTGCCCTGTTGAAGCTGACCTTGTAGAGAGCGGCGCCAGGGACTGCGGTGGGGTTTGGATTCTCCACATCCTCGCTCCACGCCAGGTTGTTAAGAGCTGCAAGTTCAAAGGTCTTACCCACCTCGATTGTGGCAGCGTTTTCGACCTTGACGGTCGCGCGACGGCTGAGTTTGTCGGTAAGGTTGATTTCATAACCCTTGGAAAGGGCTGCGGGAGCTACCACGGCATAGTACACACCGTCAAGAGGATCCTTAGCGCTGAGGACGACCTTGGATGATCCGGTAACCTCCACGGCGGCATTGACATCGAGCGATATCTTTGCTTCGCCGGCAATAATCTCACCGCCAAGAGCATTGACTTCCACCGCAAGAATATTCTGGTCGGCAGGGACCGTGACCTTGAGGAGAGCCGTTACATACTTGAACGCCAACTTGTTGTCGGTGGTGTAAGCCACAGCGATTCCACCTGCGGGAGCACCGTTCTTAACTGCCGTCTGGTTAGCGGGGATGGCAGCGGTGGCCTTGCCGCCATAACGGGCAGTGTTCTCAAGTGCAGGATACACAGCCGCATAGCTATCGGACTTGACGGCTTTTCCCTTGAAAGTTGCCGTTGCACCAGCACCTTCCGCGGTGAAATTATTACCTGTCTTGGAGTCGAATACGGTGATAGCATCGCCCTTTGCAAATGCGGCGGCAGGACCGCCGGTGACAGCGGTGATAGTCGCTTCAAAACTCATGTCCTCGGCCACGGCGTTGGTGCCAGGGTCCTTAGGATCTTTTTCGCAAGCAAGCAGTGCTACTGCCGCGAGCGCCATGAAAAAAAATCTGAATGCTTTCATTTGTTTGATATTAAGTGTTATTGAAGAAATTATGCGTTTAGTTTTTCCTGCTTGCGGCAGAACACGGCCGCATAGTAGAAGATTACCGCGAAGGCTATCGCAGGGACTATATAAGCGAGCGCAATGCTTCCGGACTGGTCCGAAAGAATGCCCTCAATTTGTGTGAGCACGCTCGCGCCGGCGATTGCCATAACCATTCCGGATCCGCCAAGTTTGGTATCATCTCCCAAGCCCTTGCAGCCCAGACCATAAATGGTGGGGAACATAAGCGAGAGGCATCCGCTGATGCACATAAGGCAGTAAACTCCGAAGAAACCGGTGCCGAAGACGGTGCCAAGGCAGAACGCGACTCCAAGGCCGGCAAGGATGGCAAGCAGACGGCGGGGATTAACCCATTTCATAAGGGCCGTGCACACAAATCTCATTATCACGAAGAGGATAAGGGCCATAATGTAGTATGTGGCTCCTGCCTGCTCTGCGGTACGGGGAAGAAGCACATCCAGACCAACTGCCTCGCAGACGTTGTAGAATCCGGCCGCGATGGGCTCGACCCCGCGAAGCGCAGAGATGATGGAGTCAGTCGAAGCGTCCGGGCCAAGCGAAGCGATAACTTCGTCGAAATGCAGGTTGTGCATCGCATAGCGTATGGTGTAGGACCATACTGCTATCTGAGCACCGATGTCGAAGAACTGGGCGACCACTCCCCAGACATAGTTCTTATTCTTCAGGAGGCGCTTGCCGGAGCCCTTAAGATCCATCGGCCCGCCTTCCTCCTTGAGGTTGGGCATCTTGGTGAAGAATATCGCAGCCAGTATGACAAGCATAATGACGCCCAGAATGATGTAGGTCGTCGTGACGGCGTTGAGTTCTCCCATCTGGATCGCGGCTAGGTCCGCCTCGCTCAGATTCGCCCTCTGCGATGCAGTAAGGGTGTTGAGTTGCGAAAGGATGAATATCTGGGAAATGACCACGCCAGTTATCGCGCCGAAGGGGTTGAACGACTGGGCGAAGTTCAGACGCCTGGTTGCCGTGTCCTCAGGCCCAAGGGCGAGGACATAGGAGTTCGTGGCCGTCTCAAGTATGGACAGACCTGCAAACAACACCAGAATGGCGAAAAGGAACATTATATAACCCAGGCCGTTGTTTCCCACCGCAATCTTCGATGCGGGATAGAATAGGAACGTGCCCATTGAATAAAGGGCGAGGCCAAGCATAACGCCTCCTTTGTAGGAGTACTTCTTGATGAAGATTGCTCCTGGGATTGCGAAGCAGCCGTATCCAAGGAGGTAGCACACCACCTGGATCCAGGCCGTCTTGGAGTCAGACAGACTCATAATCCTCTTGAAGGCGGCCAGCATAGTGTCCGTGAGGTTGTTTGGAACAGCCCAAGCAAAGAAGAGGCAAGTCAGGAGTATAAAAGGCCAAACTATGCCTTTAGGAACAAGTCTTGATTTCTCTGCCATTGCTTTTACTTTTTGAATACGCTTTCAATCTTGTCCAGGCTCACTCCGAAGACCTTCTCCGCGATGGCGGAAAGGATTTCCTTATCGCCCTGAATGTGGATTGTGTACTGAACATGAGTCAGAGTCTCACCCGGCGCGAGAGCCGCTGCGGGAGATGAAGTCTCTATCTCGTAGAACGGTCCCTGCACGAAGCCGGTCTCTGTGGGACCGTCGTTGTAGGAATTAATCACGTCTCCGCCGAAGGGGTTATCCTGATGTCCCCACTGACCGTTGACATAGTCCACGTCGCCGCTGGGAACTGTGTACTTGAGGATATTGAGCACACCCGCAGCCGAATCATAACTTCCGCAGATGTCCTTGGCGCTTCCGGCAGGAAGGCCGATCTTCGAACGGTACTCGCCGTCTATCTTGAAATAGAACATCCCGTCTTCGTAGACCAGACGCTCCGCAGGGACCTTGCCGAAGTACTCGTCGTTGATCTTCCTGCCCTTGAACTGAGCGTTGCACGGTATGAAAACGGTGGTGGTGGGAGTGGGGTTGAATGAGCCCAGAAGCCAGACAGAAGGCATTCCGGTCTTCTTGTTCCACGCACTTTTGCCTTTGTTGATGAGAGTGTTTTCTGTCTTGTAGGCAAGCGATTTCAGGCCTTCCGGGATGTCCACTCCGAGAAGGTCCTTAAGTTCTGCCGCGCTCACAAGAGCCACTTTGCGGCGAACTCCGATACGGAAAGCATTGCCGGAAGCGTTCACTGCATCAAACTCTTTGCTGAGCACAACCAAAGAAGGGCTCTGCTCCTCCACATCGTAGGCATCCGTGTCGATATAGGATGGGACCTTCCAATTCTCGTAGACTTGATCTTCACCCTGTTTGAAATACCAGGAGAAAGGGCCTCCTTCCGGACCGATCCAGAACCGCTCCTCTCCCCCAAAAGGATTGAACTGATCACTGACTTTCCCCGCATCGATAAAGCGATAGTTGGTCCAACCGAAGCTCGTTCCTTCGTTTCCGTCCGTCGTGGAAGTCTGGACGCGGCCCTGCCACGCAGGAATAACCATCACTTTTGAATTGCCGTCGACCAATTCCACGAAGCCTATCTTGTGCTTTGCGAAATAAACGGCATCATAACCGTATGTTCCCATTTCGTAGTTTTTGTTACAGCCCATCACGCAGCAAAAGGCGGCGACAAGGGCAATAGGTTTAAATAATCTCTTCATAGCTCATTATTTCATTTCTCCCAACTTGCCTCCGGGATGGCATCTGACATATTTATCCTTATCCCAATCCTTCTCCACCTGGAGCATAACGCTCAGGGCCTGAAGGGCCAGCATTTCGGCGTTGACAGAATTCCGCGGCGCGCGGTTTAGTGGGCCGCCTTCTTCGTTCACACCGGCAAGTATGGTACATTCTGAGTGCTCTGAAAGCCAGCTGCCTGGTTTTCCTGTCACTGCGATCACCTTGCAGCCATTTGCGTGGATGGCATTCACGGTGGCCTTGAGTTCGGCTGTTTCTCCGGAATTGGATATGGCTATCACCACATCGCCTGCCACCAATTGACCGCAAGAGCCGTGAACGGCTTCGGTGCCGTGGAGAAAAACGGCGGGATTACCGGTAGAGGCCATAAGGGATGCCACATAAGATGCGACATGCCCCGGCTTGCCTATTCCGGTTATATGTATCCTGCCACCTTTTGACTGGGAATCGAGTATGATTTCGGCTGCCCGGCGGCACGATTCGAGGTCGAAACCGTCTATGTAAGCTGCCGTACTCTCTTTCGCGCTGCGGAGGAAGGCCTCCGTAGCCTTAATACTCTTGTCCTGTATCATTTCAATTTGTCTGTTAGTTCGTTGCACTTCCTCTCTTCCGCCAGTGCCAGAACCTGTTCCCTGGTGGGAAGCGACGGAATGGCACCAAAACCGCAAACCGTGAGGGCCGCGGCGTGGACTGCCAGGGTAAGGGCCTCATCGGTGGTAAAGCCGGACGCATAGCCAGCACAGAATGCGCCGACGAAAGAATCTCCGGCCGCAGTCGGATCCTTCACATCGGTCATCTTCACGCACGGCTTACGCAGTATACCACTGGACGTACATAAGACGGCTCCTTCATCTCCAAGCGTGATTATCACATTGGGGACTCCTTTACCCATCAAAACAGAAGCTGCATCCATTAGTGCCTTTTCTGATAA
The DNA here is from genome assembly GCA_017615435.1 of Bacteroidales bacterium. Next base: position 1,434 of record JAGAAF010000045.1, on the reverse strand, counting down.
TCTTCCCTTTGCGTCAGTCTTGACTCCCGAGAGAAGTGAAGCTTCCGTCTCGTTGGGCGAAATGAATGTTACGCAGGAAAGGAGTTTGTCAGAAAGAGGCGCCGCCGGAGCCGTGTTCAGCATTACGGGGACTCCGGCATCTTTTGCCACGCGCGCCACGTATTCGATGGTCGGCATCTCGAGTTCAAGCTGCATTATAACGATATCATAAGAGCCTATCTCCTCCTTGAGCCACTCCAAATCCGAAGGTTTCAAGTCATAATTGGCTCCGGGAACCACGATTATCCTGTTTTGAACGCAGCCCGCTCCTGTCTGAATCTGGATGTGGCCCACGCCGGAAGGATGTTCGTGACTGGTTTTCACGTGTCGCGTATCCACTCCCGAAGCCTGAAGGGCCTGAAGCATCTCGCGCCCGTGGGCGTCATCTCCCACGCAGCCGGCCATATGGGTCTCGACACCGAGCCTTGCAGCCTGGACCGCCTGGTTGGCGCCCTTGCCACCCGGAGCAGTCCTGAACGAATGTCCGATGACGGATTCGCCCATAGCCGGAGCCCTGTCCGCCATAGCCACAAGGTCCATAATGAAGCTGCCGACAACTAGTATTTTAGGTTTCTTGCTCATTGTCAGCCTCATTAATCTGTTCCACCGTCACCAGCAGTCGCCGTAGTCCAACCCACGTTCTGAACGAGAAGGTGTTTGATGTTCTTGTCGATTTCAGACTGCGGGATGGGGTAGAAGTAATGTTTGGGCGATTCAAACACGCGGTTCTCCACGAAAATTCTCTTGTAGAACGCGGGATCCTGCTGATAGGTACCCTCCCAAATGTTCATCGAATGGATGGGCTCTCCCTGAGTCGCACCTTCTTTCCAGCGACGGACGTCGAACCAGCGATGCGTCTCGAACGCCAGCTCGATGCGTCTTTCGTGATGGATGCGCTCACGCATCTGGTCTTTGCTCAAGCCGGCAGCAAGTCCGGGAATGGCCGCCCTGGTGCGGATTGCATTCACATAGTCATAAACGTCGGTCGAAGGACCGGAGTATTCATTGAGGGCTTCCGCATAGTTGAGATAGATCTCGCCAAGACGGATGTAGACCCATACCTGAGTGGGGGTAGACTGCCAGGGGATACGGTTGGGATAGTGGAGCTTCTTCATCAGGTAACCGGTCTTGCAATAGTCGGAACCGGCGTTGTTCTTTCCATCAATTCCTGTAAACCAGAACTCATTCACGTGCGGAACTGTCCAGTTGCTGGCGCGGGTAGTCTTCCATATTCCACCTGCGAAGTTGATGGAGGCATAGAAGCGCGGCTCGCGATGTGTGTACATCTTGGACACGCCTACCTCCCATCTTCCTGCCTTGGAATCAGTAGAGAAGCCGGTCTCCGTGTAACCGGAAGCAGGATTGATGACAGGAGTAAGACCGTCGTCAGAGTAG